>CAJXRC010000026.1 GCA_913058405.1 uncultured Colwellia sp.
TCTACACTATCCTCTTCGTCGGCAGCGTCAGATGTGTATAAGAGACAGATACAAACTATAGCGTTTTCTTAAAATTATTTTTTTATGTTGTGGGTGCTCCATCGTAAACTTAGGCATAACAAACGCTAGCCATAACGTCAGTAATAAACCACTTAGTCCAAAAAACAAATACATCACTTGGTAGCTGGCAGAGAAAACACTGAAACCTAACCAGATTAAAGCATAACAAGTTAATGATGCAGCCGACTTTATTGACATTAATTGTCCAAGCTTTGCGGCGGCCTCATCCTTTTTAAACCACTGCAAGCTCAATGAGGTATTTAAGGTTTCGTAATAATGAAAACCAATGGACATCAATACCGTAGTTGCATAAAGGCCGTAAATACTGGGAAAAAGTCCTGTAACAGCAACACCTATAGATAGTAGACACAAAGAAATCAACGCAAAAACTTGTTCGGTAAACACTAATAAGACAAAAATTGCGGTAAATGCTAAGAAACCAGGGATTTCCCTTAAAGACTGCAACATACCTATTTCAGCACCCGTAAACGCAGCTTGCTCAATAACAAAATTATTGAGCATAGCCATCCAACCGGCAAAAGTCATTGACATGACAATGCTAGCAATAGCTAAGAAAACAAAAGGACTATGCCATGTATGACCCTGCTCAGCTAAAACGGGTACTGCTTTTTCTGTAGTTGCTTTTTCCATGTGGGTCTATTGCCTTAATTAACTAACGCTAGGTTACTGATACCAATCCCATTAAATTATTACTCACTTGTGCTGGTTAAAATACTTCACGACTGCGTTGCTCTCAATCCCAATAGCCAGCTATTACTCAATCGAGCGCCTTGCCCTGATGTATTTTTCCTACGCACAACAAGATCACAAACTTAATGAAATTGGTATGACACTCGATAACTTACATAAAGCAATTCGCATTAAGTAATTCACCCAGAGTAAATAAGTATCAAAAAATAGCTATCCAAGTATTTTTATAACGTTCGACTTGTGTCACTACAATGACCATTATATGATGATTTCAATATGACCAATAGCGACAATTATGACAGTTAGTTTATCAATTCAGACAAAAGGTGTGTGGCATCAAAGAAGCTCTAACAGGCTTTATTCAACGTTACCTCGCTCGGTATTACCTTTGTCAGCAGAGTTTAAACCTATGACTCAGATCACTAGTCACTCCCACCCGTGGTCACAACTTTCCTATTCTTGTGTTGGTGTTATGCATATTGAAACTGATGCAGGTATTTTTGTTATTCCGCCAGAACAAGCATTGTGGCTACCACCAGGTATGGCTCACCAACACTTTTGCAAAAATAAAGTCAGTTATCGTAGTTTATATTTCGATCCTATTTTAAGTGAAATGTTAGGTAATAAAGTTCGCCCACTAACCGTTGACCCTTTATTAAAATCATTGATATTAGAGATTTCTAACTGGCCTGAAGACTATGAAGAAACAGCAGAAACGCAGCGTTTTCTGCTGGTATTACTAGATCGCTTAGCGATAGCTAAAAGTAATGAGCTTTTTATGCCAACGATCCAAGATAAAAGACTTTTACCTATTATTGAAACCTTAAACCAAGAGCCCGCAAATAAATTTACCATAGAGCAATGGGCACTAAAAGTAGGTGCCTCAAGTCGAACCCTAAATAGATTATTTAATCAAAATTATGGCATGGGTTTTAGTCGATGGAAACAAAAGCTGAGAATATTAAAGTCATTAGAATTACTTAACAGCAATGCACAACTTGTCGATATCGCTTTTGAGCTAGGTTATGAATCTACATCAGCCTTTATAACTGCTTTTAAAAAACATTTAGGTTGTTCGCCTAAAAAGTACCTTGCGACTTAATATCCTTAATAGAGTCCAATTAAACTTAGATCGACATAAGTTAATTCTTTCAGTTTTCCCATCAACGTTTTGATTTTACAAACAAAAAAGCCCCGTTATTTCAACAGGGCCTCAATGTAATTTTACTCGATGATCACTATTAAAATATTATAAGTATTATTGTTCTAAACGCTTGGTTAATGCTTGTGCTAAATCATGCTCGATTGTCGCAAGTTCATCTTCAAAGAAGAACTTATCGGTATCAAACGGTTTTAATAATTTCACATCGTTAGTGGTTTCATCATATTTTGCTAAAAATACTTTATCCATCCACTTCATATTACGCCCTTCGGTAAACATCAAAGCAAAGGCTCTTTCTCCGCCAACTTCACATTCACCCATGATTGAGATTTTACCCGCCGACGTTGTCATAGAAAGGTGACGTGATGGGCGGCTAATCGACGGTAATTCACGGTATATTTTATCAAATATTTGGCTAACAGCACTAAGTGGTGCGGTAAAATAATGATGTTCACCTGTTGGTCTGGCGCAATACATAGAATGAAAACTAATTAACATAGTCCCTAAGATATTAGCTAAATCTATCCAGTTTTGCGCACTGCGGTCTATATCGATAGAACCATCTTTATGCTCGAATAAGCTTATGTGATTCATCATTGGGCTTTGGCTGCGAATGACCACACCATGGCGTTGCAAACGACGAATAGCAGCGATGGTTGTTGGATTTAGTAATTCACGCGGTGTAGAAAAGTGCGCCATCCAAGCCAGCTGAATACCGTTTTCATGTAACTTATCAAATACCGCTAACATGTTGTCGTACTTACTGCTTAAAATCATTTCCGGTTGGAAAGTCAACGCACGCGTAGCAAGACGAACCGTTTTAATGTGCAATAAGTCTCTATCTTCCATTAATGGCGTGACATATTGTTCAAAACGACTAGCCGGCATATAACCACCGTCACCGCCGGTAATTAACATATCAGTGACTTCTTTATGCACTTTTAAATAACGATGAATTTGGTCAATTTCTTTTTGGATAAACATATCTTCGTCACCACGCACTTGGGCATGACGGAAACAGTAAGTACAAAATGAAAAACAGTTTTGCGTCGTTTTATCAAAAATTAACTGACACTGAGGGTACTTATGCTGGCTACCATCAAGAAACTCTATTTCACCTTGTTCATTTTCGAACCAAGGTTTGTTCAGTTGTTGGTTACCATCGTGTGGGCTGGTTTTTTCTTGATATGCTGCAACAATAACTTTTTTCTCAACCACGCTTGCCGACAAGTATTCATCGACGGTCACTTGGTTAATCATATTAGGCTGTGGCATCACTAATTGAAAGACAGAATCTTCATAAAAGTTAGTCCAGTCAATGCTGTTTAAACTATGCTTAGTGGCTAAAAAACGATAAACCTCGATAAAAAGTTCACGCTCTTCAATATCACCGATATCGATGTTATTAGCTTCAAGGATTTCAACCACGCGGCGAAACCCTGAAAGACCAGTGTATTGATCTTTTTCATCAAACATATGGGCTTCTTTATCTAACAGGCCCGAATGTTGTGGATAAGACGCGTGTAAGCGACTTAGTAACCCTGGTGACAGTAATTTTTCATCTTTAATAGTTTGGCGAACATCATCACTGTAGTGATATACATCCATCATGTCATTAATATCCATTTCGCTTACATCACTGATGCCACGTTTTCGTACATGAACATTACCATCTAACACTAGGTTATTAGGCTGACCATCGCTAGGGTTGAGTTCTTTTGGGTCAAGTAAAGCAACATCAATATGCTGAGATTTACTTGTTGAAACTTTAGAAGTGGAATTACTCATAACAAGGTTCTCTGGTGCAAACTCGATCTTTAAGGAGTGCACGCTTTTGTTTAAATTAATAGGAAGTGAGGCTAATAAATCAAATATTTTATGATGTGATTTTCAAAGAAAGCACTAGGTGAATCAAGCGAGTAAAAATCACCTAGTCATGAGCTTTGGTAATAACCTTAATAAAAAAATGTCTATATCGAACTTGTTTGATGTTAAGTAATAAACTGAAACCTTCCCTTAGCTATACTGGCAAGCATGTAGCCTAGCTTATTAATTATTACTCCAATACCAATTACACAATGAACTACTTAGCCAATGAACTCACTGCCGACTGAAAGTCCCCAATCAAAAAAGCTACTACCCAGTACCAGTATGTTGGCCGCCTTTGATGCTGCAGCAAGAACAGGCAGTTTTACTGCGGCAGCAAAAGATCTAGCATTAACGCAAGGGGCTATTAGTCGCCAAGTGAATGCACTAGAGCTGCAGATAAGTGTTAATTTATTTCATCGTCATAAACAGAATATATCGCTAACCGAAGCCGGAAAAACCTACGCTAAAGAAGTCAATTCAGCGTTAAGTCATATACGCTCCGCAACACTAAACCTCATGACAAACCCCGATGGTGGCATACTTAATATTGCAATATTACCTATGTTTGGCTCTCGTTGGTTAATGCCAAGACTGGCCGATTTTTTAGCAAAACACCCACGAATAACCATCAACACTGTATGCAAACTGTCACAATTTGATTTTTCTCACGAAGATATTCATTGCGCTATTCACTTTGGCAAAGCTGATTGGTCACAAGCCAACTGTACTTTTTTAATGGCGGAAGAAAGCGTTCCTGTGTGTTCACCAACATTATTTGAACAAGCTGAATTGGCAAAGACGCATAATGTTTGTGCCCGTTTAATTAATTTACCGCTATTACATATCGCAACTAGACCAAACGCTTGGCAGTGCTGGTTTGATGAGCATAAAATTAGTTCAATAACGAAAGAGCAAGCAAAGAAAAAAACACTACAGGATATGCATTTTGAGCAATTCTCCATAGCAACTAATGCTGCTGTAGCAGGGCTAGGCGTGGCCTTATTGCCGAAATTTTTGGTTGAAAATGAATTGCAGCGTGGTGAGTTACAAGTGATTTGTAACAAACCCCAACATACTGATAATGGCTATTACTTAGTCACCCCCAATGACAAACTTAACTATGCTCCCATGATAGCTTTTACCCGTTGGTTATCTCAGACCATCACCAGTGAAAAAACCTCTACTTCGAATAAATAAAGATCTCTGTTGTTCTAATTACGATTAAAGTTCTCTCCCGATAAATTTAGGTTATTTACTGTTTAACAGTTTGATACTTCGCTCAAATAAGATAAATTAAGTTTTATGCGTAGATCATAATAACTAAGGTATTGGCATAAGTAGGCTATACCTAGTACAACCTCTCATTTTTAAAAAAATCATTGCCTCTTAATGAGGTCTTTAGTTACTAGGAGTCACCAATGAAAACGTTATTAACCTTTATCTTATATTTGATGATTGGCAATGTTCACGCTGCAGAACCAGAACATGGTTTTGTTAATAAGAGTGATTCAGGCACGCTTCAAGCTTGGAACGCTGAAAGAAATGAATGGAATGATATTGATTCATTTTGGCAAGATTTTGCTCAGAAAAATAAAGCTAAATCATGGGGTATTACTGATACATACCCCAATTATGATGAGGTAAACGAATTTGATACACTTGTCATAGAGTTAAAACAAGGTACTTGTTTGATGCAGTTTTATCATGCTCGGTGGAGACGTGCCAATGACGTTCAACGTTGGCATGATGCTTTTAATGAGTATAGTGCTTGCCCTTATGTCTTTGATTAATTAGAGTCTCTAGGCAAACTATCACAAGTTAGTTTTGAAAAGTTTATTAACAACAAGGAGAGTCCAATAATGGATTATTTTATAGGCGCACTGAAAAAATATGCTGATTTCACTGGCAGAGCTCGCAGACAAGAATATTGGATGTTCATACTTATTTATATGATTATCAATATTGTTTTAGCGATTCTTGGTTTGGAAGTTATTTCGGCATTGGTCGGTCTTGGACTATTGATCCCAAGTATTAGTATCGCAGCAAGAAGATTGCATGACACTGGCCGTTCAGGTTGGTGGCTGTTAATTGCATTACTTCCTGTCATCGGAATTATCGTGCTTATCGTGTTCTTAGCGCAAGATGGACATGATACGAATGATTATGGTGTAAACCCTAAATCTGGCGCGACTGCATAACAGCTGCTAGCTTATCAACGCGGCAGTTATCGCCGCCTTGATAAGCTGACAAAAATAGTTGAATAACTCCTAAGTAAAACTTGCTGGGCGACTACCTTCCATTAATATGTCTAATTTTACTTGTGCTTTTTTGCTATCCGCTAAGTCTATTACTTCAATCATTTCACACTCATCTCTGATCATTTCAGCAATAAGACTAGGGTAATGACGACAGTCTTCAGGTCTGTCTAAGTATATGCTGCAGGTATACATGTTTGGGTCAAGCGGGTTTTTCTTCGGAGCAATATCAAGAAAGGGACAGCTTGTTAGCCTTTGTCTTGTTTCAGGGTCGAACCATATCTCGTTGTTTATCACGTATTTGAATATGTCAGGATTAAATATTTCCCACAGGTCAATTTCTTCTTTTGTTGCAGCAAGATCTTCTCCCCCGTATTTGATACAACATTTTCCACACTGATTACAATCTTTCATAGTTCGTTATTTAATTGGCTAAACACGGTTTCATTATATCATCGATGCTATTTGTAATTCTCTTCCGGTTACTATTTTCGAGTTTGGCATTGAAGCACAAAGTCCATACGCGCTTTAACTGATAGACTATAAAGGACTACGCTACTAGCTATCATGGTATATTCTTTGCCATGAGTAATATATTGACTTAACCGCTAATAAGGTAAATAAATAGTAAAGGTAGTGCCTTCATTTTCCTTACTCGTCACCTCTATTTTACCTTCATGTTTTTCAATTATCCCAAAGGAAACAGATAAACCTAACCCAGTACCAACACCAACAGGCTTAGTAGTAAAAAAGGGATCGAAGATTTTATTAATTATTTCTTTAGGTATACCAACACCATGATCACTTATTTCAATCGTTAAGTACCCTCTTCCTTCTTTTTTTAAAATACCAGTCGAGATGTCTAGAACACCTTTGTCTTTTGTTGCATGAGCCGCGTTTATAAATAAGTTCAACAGTACTTGGTTAATTTCACCTGGATGACAATAAACTTTTGGCAACTGTTTAAAGTGCTTATTTACCGTTAAACAATATTTGAGTTCATTCCAGACAACTTTAAGTGACTCATCAATAAGTGCGTTAATGTCGCAGGGCTCTTTTTCAAAAGAACCAGAGTGACTCACTTTATTCAAGTTACTAACAATTTCTTTAACTCGATTTAAGCCTTTGTCTGTTTCAGCTAGCATCGACTTCACATCACCTCTTATATAATCAATGTCTTCTTGTTCTCTTAATTTTTGGTAGGCTTGAGCAACATCATGTGATGCTAGTGAAGGCAAATGAGTCAGCATCAAATCATCTAGCATTAAAAATGAATCGACATATTCAGACAGCATAGATAAGTTACTGATTGAGTAACCTATTGGATTATTTATTTCATGAGCAACGCCTGCCGCAAGCTGACCTATAGAGGCCATTTTTTCAGATTGTATGAGCTGTTGCTGAGTTGTTCTTAATTCTTTTACTGTTGACTCAAGCTGAATACAATTGTCATAAAGACTACGCGTTTTGTCATTTAATAGCTGCTCAGCAAGTAATCTCGCTTTTCGCTCCCGCTCATAGGCAACTCTATAAGGATCTGGCTTATTCATTGTGACCTTCAAAGGTGACGACTAACTTACAACGCGAAGCACCATGATGCATGCACTCGGGGTGCGCAATTGATACTTTTTCATTGAATTGATCCGCGGCACCAAAAATTAAACCGATACTTACATGGCATAATTTACGTTTAGAGCTGTAATACATGATGAGGGTGCTATCATCTACCGTTTCATATTCAAAGGTGGGTAAATACGCTTTAGGATGAAGACGTTTTACTTCAACATGAATGAGATTATCTATTGCAAGTAAGAAGCTTTTTAAGCTATCTATCGTGGAGATGTCTACTGGGCTAGTATCATATAGCTTCTTAAATAAATAACGGCCAAACTTTTCAATTAACTGGTCAATTTCAATACCGGTTTTAATCGATAGTGCTTTCACCATATTTATCAGTTCACTATCTTGATATTGCTCTCCGCTGGTATATACCCCTTGTGATGGAGGCTTGGTTTGTTCAATTAATTCATTCCACTGCTCCATTCCCATTTGTTCCACAATCATATCTGAGAATGCTGTATATATAGATCCTTGCATAATATCTCCATTTTTATTATTTATATAACTAAAATGCTAACCATATTAATCCAGTTTAGTACTTAATTGATTAAACCCATAACTGATATAAAAATCAATAGATAAGGTAGCATTACTAAAGCACTTCAGCATAAAGATCGCTCACAAAATCAATAAAGGCTTTAACTTTAGGTATTTTGGCGCGATGTTTCGGGTATAGCGCATAAATATCAACTTTTTCCATGCCCCAGCCAGGCAATATATTGACTAACTGACCTGAAGCGACTTCCTGACGACACATGTAATCGGGTAACGCAGCAATGCCTAAGCCATCGACTATGGCTTGTTTGAGCATGGAGAAATCATCCACTAGCAATCGTGGTTGACAATCTACGGTAAACTCTTCTTTTTTTGCTGAGAGTAAGTTTAGATTTAAGTCATTATTTCCTGAGATATTGAGTGGATTCATTATCAGTAATTGATGTTCAATTAATTGCTCGACTTCCTCTGGGTTACCCTCTTTAGCTAAATAGTTTGGGCTGGAAAATATTTTTCGGTTAACAGTACCCAACTTTTTTGCAATTAACATGGAGTCTTTTAACTGCCCGATACGAATGACGACGTCAAAGCCCTCTTCAATAAAATCGACCCGTCTATTCACTAAGTTAAGCTGTACTTTAAGATCCGGATACTGATGCATAAATTTGCTAAGTGCTGGTTTTAAGACATGTTGGCCGGTAGCAACAGATGCCCCTATTTTTAAATCGCCTGTATAGCTGTGAAAAAGTTCACACACCGAAGCTGTCGCTAAATCCAATTCTTCATGAATGCGTTTGCAGTGCGCTAAGTAACGACGTCCCGCTTCAGTTAAATGCTGAGAGCGTGTTGAACGTTCGAGTAAAGTGACTGCAAGGTTTCTCTCTAAGCGCGATACCTTTCGGCTGACATTTGCTTTAGGCATGCCAAGTCTATCCGCTGCGAGAGTAAAACTACCGGTCTCTACAACAGCTAAGAAGACCATCATGTCATTTAAATCATGTTCCATTGCTGTATTCCCTAAACACAACCCTTATGTAAAGCGTGAAATAAAAAGGCCTATCTACACGTTCTTCAATAAACAATTATTGTTGTTGATAATGAGATTATCATATCAACAAAGCGGTATTTATCAAACAATGCTTAGCACTTATAATTGTAATAACTGAAACAACTTACCCAATTATTAGGAGCAGAACATGCAAGTACTTAGCAGAAAATCACTACCCTTAGGCGGTTTTGCCGGTTTAACCGAGCACCGCTTAGTAACTGACCGTCGTATTTTTGGCTCACGTAAAGCGCCTAATTCTGTTGATGGTATCGGCAACTTTGTTTATTTAGCTGACGCACAGTTTAATCCTCGCGGTGAAACTCACATGCATCCTCACAAGGAGATTGACGTTATTTCGATCATGATGACGGGCCGAGTAAGTCACGAAGGTTCTTTAGAGCATGGCCAAAGTTTAAAAGCTGGTGAAGTACAAGTTCAACGTGCTGGTGGTGAAGGTTTCTCACACAATGAGATAAACCCTGACAACACTAAAAACCGCATGTTGCAATTATGGGTATTACCTGAAGTGGCAGGAGAACCAGCTGGTTATAAGCATTATCCATTAAAGGCAAAAGGTGTCAGCCGCATTTATGGAGGTCAAAAAAGCCAGAACAAAACCTTTGCCAGTAAAACAACCATTGATGTTGTGCGCTTATCATCAGGTGAAAACATTAGCTTTAGCAAAGAAGTATTAGCTTATGTCAGCAAAGGTACAGCTGATTTTTCAGATGAAAATAACCGTTTTAGTGCCGAAGATGGCGATTTAATTCGTAGCTACAAAACCGACATTACAGCTACCAGTGACGTAGAAGTAATCGTGGTTGGTCAAGGTTAAACATAAAGCACGATGATTGAATATCGGTCGATATCTCAACATCGGCCAGTATTTATTAGTTAACAATATTTTAGTAATTATAAATTTTCGGAGTAATTTATGACACCGCCTAATAAACACTTACTTGCACTTATTAGCTATTTAGCTCTGGTTCCTTTGGTGTATTTTATTCCTGCTTGGATTAGTCCATATCTGCCCGATAACAAACTACTGCAAGTGTGCATTGTGGTCGCGATAATTGTGCCTATTATTTCTTATATTGTGATGCCAATTACCATGAAAGTATTAGTGAGAAAGAATACTGAGAAACGTGGCCCGAAAAGTTACATCGCAACTTAGCATTCTATATGCTGATACTTCATGCCCCACACCTCAATTCTCACATTTTAAGAAGTCAGACACAAAAAAGGCGCTATAAGCGCCTTTTCATCAAGTGTCATTAAGTGGTAGCTAGATTCTACTAACTATACCTTACATTAAGACTTTGCTTTTGCGTCGGCTTCTTGGATTTTAACTTTCCAAATTTCAGGACCTGTTACATGAGCAGATTCACCTGTGCTATCAACAGCAACAGTGACTGGCATGTCTTCTACTTCAAATTCATAGATAGCTTCCATACCCATGTCTTCAAAGGCAACGACTTTTGCTTTTTTGATTGCTTTTGAAACAAGGTAAGCAGCACCACCGACAGCCATTAAATAGACTGATTTGTGATCTTTGATCGTTTGACACGTTGCTGCGCCACGTTCTGCTTTACCAATGGTGCCTAAAAGACCTGTTTCAGCTAACATCATCTCGGTAAATTTATCCATACGTGTTGCTGTTGTAGGGCCAGCTGGACCTACCGCTTCATCACCAATGGCATCTACAGGGCCTACGTAATAAATAAACTTGTCAGTGAAATCTACTGGCAGTTTTTCGCCTTTAGCTAACATGTCTTGAATACGTTTATGCGCCGCATCACGACCTGTTAAGATGGTACCGCTAAGTAAAACAGTTTCACCTGTTTTCCATTCGCTAATGTCAGCTTTACCTAATTCATCAACATTCACACGACGAACATTTTCACCAACTTCCCAAGTGATTTCTGGCCACTCTTCAAGCTTAGGTGGCGTTAAATCAGCAGGGCCAGATCCATCAAGATGGAAATGTACATGTCGAGTAGCCGCACAGTTAGGGATCATAACAACGGGTTTAGAAGCCGCATGTGTTGGTACTGAATTAATTTTCACATCCACAACAGTTGTTAAACCACCTAAACCTTGCGCGCCAATACCTAATTTATTTACACGCTCAAAAATTTCAAGGCGTAACTCTTCTTCCGCATTTTGTGGTCCACGTTCCATTAAGTCTTGAATGTTCACTGGGTCCATTAAGCTCTCTTTCGCTAATACGCCTGCTTTCTCAGCCGTACCACCAACACCTATACCTAACATTCCTGGTGGACACCAACCAGCGCCCATTGTAGGTAATGTTTTAACAACCCAGTCAGCAATCGAATCAGATGGGTTTAACATCGCCATTTTTGTTTTGTTTTCACTACCGCCGCCTTTGGCAGCAATCATGATTTCAAGCCCTGAGCCAGCAACCATATCGATATGTACAACAGCCGGCGTATTGTCTTTAGTGTTTTTACGCGCGCCTGTTGGGTCTGCAACAATAGAAGCTCGTAACGGATTATCAGGATTCAAATACGCACGACGCGTACCTTCATCAACCATTTGTTGTACGGTCATATCAGTTTTATCCCACTGAACTTCCATACCCACTTTAACAAAACAGGTAACAATACCGGTATCTTGACAGATAGGACGTTTGCCCTGTGCTGACATACGTGAGTTAATTAAAATTTGTGCTATTGCGTCTTTCGCCGCCGTTGATTCTTCTTTGTTATAGGCTTTTTCTAGTGCCTGAATAAAATCAATCGGATGATAATAAGAAATATATTGCAGTGCATCTTCAATACTATCGATTAAGTCTTGTTGTTTAATGATGGCCATAGTGCTCTCTATTAGCTTGAATATTCTTTAATATTGCGTGGTTGAAAGTTATAATAAATCTACTACATATAATAACCTGCTATTGAAAGTGCTACCAGTCTCTTATTACTGATAATAACTATTTAATTAGCGAATACTTAGAGTATGCAAAACCTTGTTCAATGCCACTAACAATACATTTACCGACAGAATTAATGCTTCACTTAAAACAATGAAAAGCAAAGTGTTAATTTCAGCGAAAGAACTGCCTCTGAAAAGTGGTACTACAACCAAGGACATTTTTTCTCCGATGGCGCAACAGCCTTGGGCAATGTGGTTAGACTCGGGTAATAGCGATCATATTGATAGTCGTTTCGATATTTTAGTATGGCAGCCATTACTGACACTGACTTCACGAGATAATAGTACTGATATTTGCTTTCCTCAATTAAAGAACAATATAAACAGCAGTGATGATCCATTATTACTGTTGAAACAACTGCAACTTCAGTTATTTAAAACACCTAATTCAGTTCATGAATTCCTGCCCTTTTTAGGCGGGGCACTCGGTTATTTCTCTTATGATTTAGGTCGTCGGTTTGAGCAACTACCTAATTTGGCTAAACAAGATATTGATTTACCTGATATGGCAGTTGGCCTGTACGACCGCGCCGTAATATTTGATAAAAACTCAACAACGTTTTACTTAATTTGTCCAGATGATGAGCGTACCGAGATTGAAATATCATTAGTCAACTCGGTTAATAGCGAAAATAAAGCACCTAAAAGTATAAAAACTGAAGTGGATACGCAGAGCTTTCATTTAACAAGTAGCTGGCAATCAAATATGGACAAAGCTGGCTACATTGAAAAATTTAATCAGGTGCAAAATTATTTATTAAGCGGTGATTGCTATCAAATTAATTTAGCACAACGTTTTAGTGCCCAATACCAAGGTGATGAGTTTGAGGCTTATTTAGCCTTAAAGTCAGCAAATAAGGCGCCGTTTTCTGCTTTTATACGCTTAGACAATGCAGCGATACTAAGTGTGTCTCCTGAACGATTTTTACAATTGTCACAAGGTAAAGTACAAAGTAAACCGATTAAGGGCACAATGCCACGCAGCGATGATAAAGTTCAAGATGAGAAAAATGCTGAGATATTAAGGCATTCAAGCAAAGATAATGCTGAAAACTTAATGATTGTTGATTTACTGCGTAATGACATCAGTAAAAGTTGTCAAGCTGGCTCGGTAAAGGTACCGAAACTTTTTGATATTGAAAGCTTCCCTGCTGTACATCACTTAGTAAGTACCGTTGAAGGAACATTGGCTAGTGATAAACATGCTACTGATTTACTTCGTGGCGCTTTTCCTGGAGGCTCTATTACGGGTGCGCCTAAAATACGCGCAATGGAAATAATCGAAGAGCTAGAGCCACACCGTCGCAGTGTTTATTGTGGTTCAATTGGTTACCTTTCTAATTGTGGCTCCATGGATACCAGCATTACTATTCGTACCTTAATTTGTCAGCCAAGCGAACTATCTTCAAATACAGCTGTTAATGATGATAAAACGATTCACTGCTGGGCCGGTGGCGGATTAGTCGCTGATTCAACCGCAGAGAGTGAGTATCAAGAAACCTTTGATAAAGTTAATTGCATTTTACCGGTATTATCAAAGCTCAATCAGGTGTAGGCTTTAACTATACTGGTTCCACTTGAAGATGCATGATTCAGCTGGAATTAGAAACGCCTTAAGGGAAGGCTGGGCAAATCATACTCTGCGTTACCTTTCTTTTTAAGGACGCTACATGGATGTAGCTTATTAGAGAATGCAGGAGCATATTCTCCTGAAGAACCCTTAATAAATAAATGTGCCTTAATTATGAATCGCTCAGACTTCCTGAAACGAGCATCTTCGAGTGGAGCGGGTATAACACCTTAGCTAACGTCTTAACTAATAACCTAACTAAGACAACCAATACCAATACATCGTACTGTTAAAGAGTACCGTTACAGAGTGATAACAATGACTAAAGATGAATTTTTATTACGCTTTAACTTATTACAGTTGACCGAGTCTGAGCATAACTATCAGCATCATTTACCACTTAGGTCGGCAGCTGTACTCATTGCTTTGGTCGAGTCAGACAGTGGTGAAGGTTTACAGGTACTGTTAACGAAACGAGCTAGTCATTTAAAACATCACCCGTCGCAAGTGAGTTTTCCCGGCGGGAAAGTAGAACTAGAAGATAAATCACTTATAGATACCGCCCTTCGAGAAGCTTTTGAAGAAATAGGCTTGTCTCGTGACGCAGTAACTGTGGCAGGTCAACTACCACCCTATGAGACCATTAGCGGTTTTCAAGTTACGCCTATTATCGCCATTGTAGCCAGTTCACAAATTTACCAAATAGATACAAATGAAGTTACTGAAGTATTTCAGGTACCCCTACAGCATTTTTTAACCACTACTGACCATCATATGTTTGTCGTCCACAAAGGTGGTAAACAACACAATGTGCATTTCCTCCCCTACAAAGAGTACAATATTTGGGGTGCCACTGCGGTAATGCTCAAAGATTTAGTTGCCCACATAAACTAATCAATTCGCCAGTTTTCCTATTTCCACCTCCCTTGTTAGTGCATTTAGTTCTTTAATAGTTGAATATTTTGGTTCTTTATTTGTGCACTTTCAGCTAGAATTACTACCGTTAAAATGAATCGACAATAATCCCATTATTCTAATAAAAACCAGTTATAATTCGGAAAAGGACATTAAAACCCATTTTTGATATTGTAACACCCCATTTCCTCGAGCTTTCGCTTAGAGAGTTTTGGGTCTATAATTAAAGAATAGTGCAAATTACATAAGCAGAGCGAAGGTAAAAATTATGATCAGTGTATTTGATATGTTTTCTATTGGCATAGGTCCATCAAGCTCACACACAGTGGGCCCTATGAAAGCAGCGAAACTTTTCGTTGATGAGTTAGTTAAGCAAAATTTATTAACTAGCGTCGATAAAGCTAAATGTGAACTATTCGGTTCATTAGGACAAACAGGTATTGGTCATGGTACGGGTAAAGCAGTTATTTTGGGCTTTACTGGACAAACACCTGAAGGCATTCCTGTTGAGTCAATTGAATCGACCTTAGCTGACGTTGTAAGCAGCCAAAAAATATCACTTAACGGTACTCATGAAGTAAGTTTTCCTAAAGATGACGCTATTATTTATCATCGCAAAAAAACTTTGCCTGCTCATTCTAATGCCATGACTTTGTATGCCTATCAAGGGGATACCTTGATATTGGAACAAACGTATTATTCTATTGGCGGTGGCTTTATTGTAGAAGATTGTGACTTCGAAAAAGAAAAAGATGAGGCGTTATCTCTACACACTAGCATCAATCCTCCTCATGTTTTTACTACTGGCGATAAATTACTCCAGGAAGCTAAAGAGCATGGTTTAAGCATTAGTACCATTATGATGAATAATGAAAAGTGCTTGAACGATGAAGCAACCATACGCACTAAATTAATTGAAATTTGGAACGCTATGAGAGCAAGTGTTGACCGCGGTATTGCCACTGAAGGTATTCTACCTGGTGGTCTAAACTTGAATCGTAGAGCACCAGCTCTTCATCGTACTTTGTTGGTAGAAAGTTCTAATGATCCACTTACAGCTATGGATTGGGTTAACTTGTTCGCAATGGCAGTAAATGAAGAAAATGCATCAGGTAGTCGCGTAGTTACTGCACCAACAAATGGCGCTGCAGGTATTCTTCCTGCGGTACTTTGTTATTACGATAAGTTTATTAAACCAGTTAGTGATGATGATTGTATTCGCTATTTACTTACCGCAGCTGCGATTGGTATTTTATACAAAACTAACGCTTCTATTTCTGGCGCTGAAGTAGGTTGCCAAGGTGAAGTTGGTGTTGCTTGTTCAATGGCAGCGGGCGCATTAACAGAAATAATGGGTGGAAGCCCTTCACAGGTTGAAAATGCTGCTGAAATTGGTATGGAGCATAATCTTGGTTTAACATGTGACCCTGTTGGCGGATTAGTGCAAGTACCTTGTATTGAACGTAATGCAATGGGCTCAGTTAAAGCAATAAACGCCTCACGTCTTGCCCTTCGTGGTACTGGCACACAGAAAGTATCTTTAGATAAAGTAATCAAAACCATGTGGGAAACAGGTAATGATATGAAAACTAAATATAAAGAGACATCACGTGGCGGTTTAGCAGTTAACATTATCGAGTGTTAACAAGTATCATTGACTCTATTTAATTGAAACTATCGGCGAGCACTATGAGTTAAACCGAATAGTTTCAATTAAAAATTAAAAAGCTCCACTAAGTGATACTTAATGGAGCTTTTTTGTTTAGCACTTTTGTGGCGTATTATTATTTTTCAACTGAACTTGTTGGGTAAGTAAATAATACACGACACTTAGCTTTTAGACCTTTTGCATCCAAGGCCTTTTTAAACATATAAATCCACTGATGAAAACTAACATAAAATGGATTGTTCGATTTTATCTGACCCACAATACCGTAACGACAAGGACCATTTTCTTTGGTGTTTTCTTCAACATAAGTCCCAAAAATTTTATCCCAGATAATCAATACACCTGCAAAATTTCTATCTAAATACGCTTTATTAGTAGAGTGATGCACCCGATGATGTGAAGGTGTATTAAATATCTTTTCAAACCAACCTAATTTATAAACAATCTGTGTATGTACAAAAAATTGATACGCTAAGTTCAGTGCAACTACAGTGAATACGGTATTTGGATCAAAACCGATAATGATCATCGGCATCCAAAAAATCCACATACCTGCTAGTGGATACATTAACGATTGCCTAAAAGCAGTTGAGAAGTTCATATGGGTAGAGCTGTGATGGACAACATGTGCAGCCCATAACCAATGGATATGATGTGACGCTTTATGAAACCAATAATAAAGAAAATCTTGTAATAAAAAAGCGATAAAAATAGTAGTGAAATTGAGTGAGAATTCAAACACTGCAAACTGATGTAACCAGTAAAACAAAGGCATCAATAATAGTAAGGCAAGCGCATCAGAGCCTTGATGTAAAAGTGCTAACGCTGTATTTGTTAAACTGTCTTTTATATCATAAAGCTTACGGTGTTTGACAAATTCGTAAATAATAAAGGTCAAAAATATTGGACTTAATGCCAGTAATATTATTTCAATACTCATGCGCAATTACCTATTGAAGAGTGTCCACTTGCAAAATGTTGTGCTAGTTTTTTCATTGCCTTGCTGATATCACTACCAACAAAGAACTTTAACAAAAAGGAAGGTAACCACTTAGGTCCATTAAATTTAATAACGTAATCTAGTTGCGTGGTTTGATTGTCAACGCCAAGTGAAGTTAATTGAATATCACCTTGATGATCTGTTACTGGCCAATTGCCAACAATGCGATAGCAAATGTGCTCATTACTTGCACTAATTATTTCTTCCTCAAAAACTATTTTTCCGATAGAGACTTGGCGAATAGCGCCCTTACCACCAATTAACTCACCACTATTTTGTATTTTTAATAATTTAAATTTGGCATTAAAAAATCGATCTAATTGTAGATGTTCTAATAAAACTTGGCTTACTTTTTCAGCTGGAGCCAATACTTTCTGTGTCACTTCAATGGTAATCATAAGTCTCACGAAATAAATCATACAAGCGTTTAATTAAGTCGATTCAACCAGAGTTAGTCTTAAACAACAAGTTTTTATTTTTCTGTGAAGGAATAAATCTGATAAATAACAAGCAGTGGGAGCATTTCGAACAGTATATTTTTTATACCAATTAAAATGTACTGATGATAAGCATGCAAAGGATATTTTATGAAAAAACTTACTATTATCCACATAAAGAGTTTCTAGCTGAAAAATTGTTAATACTATCTTCACTAAGGCTGTTATTCACATTTTCGTCTAGGTACAGATACGGTATAATGACTTGTTCACAGTAGTTTTTTTGACTATATTTGGTTATGGATCCGCAAGTCACTCAAGAATACGGCTTAACCATTATTTACATAAAACCAACACCCCCTAAAGTCTTTTAAAAACACTTAAGGGAATAAATATTGCCAATAATAAGCCGCTAAAGTTTGGACTTACAGACTCAGCGTTTTTTAAATTAAAGTAGAGGATCGAAAATGTCCGATATCAAACCAGTATCACAAACTCACGTTATCACCGCAAGTTGCCCTAGCCAGCCAGGCACTGTTGATGTGGTTACCCGTTTTTTATTTGAACAAGGGTTTTATATTAATGAAATTCATTCGTTTGATGATACCGATGAGAGTCGTTTTTTCATACGTATAGAGTTTAGAGCCGATACAGCAACAAACTTTAATAGAGATAACTTTTGCCAACAGTTCGGTGAACGGGCAAGTGAATTCGAAATGAAATGGGAGCTGGCATCGAGTCCTTATAAATCTAAGGTTGTGATCATGGTGTCAAAACATGATCATTGTCTTAATGACTTATTATACCGTTACCGTACGGGTGATCTTAATATTGAAATTCCAGCAATCATCTCTAATCATCCAGATTTAGAAGAATTGGCTAAATGGCATGATATTCCTTATTATCATTTACCAATTACTAAGGAAACCAAGCCAGAACAAGAAGCTAAGGTTTATCAAATCATTCAAGAGTCTGACGCAGATTTAGTGGTATTAGCACGTTACATGCAAGTACTCTCTAGTGATATGTGTAAGAAACTATCAGGTAAAGCCATTAATATTCACCACTCATTATTACCTGGTTTTAAAGGTGCTAGACCTTATTATCAAGCCTATGATCGTGGTATTAAGTTGGTCGGCGCTACTGCGCATTATGTCAGTGATGATCTTGATGAAGGACCAATCATCAGCCAAGGTGTTGAGACGGTTGATCACAGTTACTACCCTCAAGATTTAGCCGCTAAAGGGCGTGACATAGAGTGTTTAACGCTAGCCCGTGCTGTGCGTTGTCATATTGAGCATCGAATTTTCTTACACGGTAAAAAGTCCGTTGTTTTTGCTAAATAACATTCTACAACTACGTAAAGCTTTTGTTATCAGGTAACTAAAACCTATTTAATAACAATACATTACACAAACACTCTGTATTGAGGTAATTCCTTTACTCAAACAGCAGACAATAAAAAGGCCACTTTATAAAGTGGCCTTTTTTATGCGCATATTAACGAGTTTTCTTAACAATTACACAGCAAATGGGTACTTGATAGCGTCATGGCATTCATAACCCTCAACCGTGAAGTCATCCATTGTTACCCAAGTTTCAAGATCTTCTAATGATTTGATTTCTGGATTAATGATAAGTTTTGGTAAAGCTAACGGTTCACGTTTAAGCTGTACTTCTTTCATAAGTGGTAACTGATCTTCGTAGATATGAGCATTCACTATTTTGTGATATGCCATACCAGCTTTCTTACCCGTTATTTGCGCCATTAACGCTAGAAAAGCAAAGACTTGGACTTGGTTAAAGTTAAGTCCTAGTGGTACATCACATGAGCGTTGAAAGCTAGTTAAATGCAGAGTATCGCCAAGTAATGAAAAATTGTGGGTATGCATACAAGGTCTTAAACAGCCCATATGAAATTCACCTGGATTATAAAATGTCATAATCTCAGCACGATCATCAATACCATTTTTAAGGTTATCAACAATCTTTTTCAGCTGGTCAATAGTTCCACCGTCTGGTTTTGCCCATGCTCGACCTTGAATACCATACACTCGTCCCATATCATCTTCACCTTTACGGTGAGAATTGTTAAGCCAAGCATCATTTAAGTTGGCATTAGCATCCCAGGTTTTAGTGCCCAATTTACGAAAATCGGCAGCGCTATCATAACCACGGATATAACCAATAAACTCAGCAATAGCCGACTTGAAGAAGCTTTTACGTGTAGTAATTAAGGGAAACTCATTATTACCAACATTGTATTCTAAATCAGCATTAATCACGGTCAAACAACGTTTACCTGTACGCTCATTTTCAACCCAAGTACCTTGGTCAATAATACGTTGACATAAATCTAAATAAGCGCGCATTAGTTATTTCCTTTTACTGTTTTTTTATTGCTTTTATTATCCGCAGCTGATCGACCTTGAGCAATAGCTGATTTTTGTTGCGATAAATACCCTAAATAAATAATAAGCATCCCCACTAAAATCATTGGAATACTCAAAATCTGGCCTTTTGAAATAAAAGAAAAGTATAAGCCAAGGTGCGCATCTGGTTCACGGAAAAATTCAACAATACTTCTAAAGACACCATAACCAATTAGGAAAGCACCAGATGCTAATCCTGGGCTGCGTGTTCTACGGCTAATAATATATACGATAGCAAAGAGTACGACGCCCTCTAAAGCAAACTCATACAATTGTGATGGATGACGTGGTACTTGTAGCGGATCAGTTGGGAAAACCATTGCCCAAGAAACATCGGTTTGGCGTCCCCATAATTCTGCATTAATGAAGTTACCTAAGCGCCCCATGCCTAAGCCAATAGGTACAAGAGGTGCAACAAAATCGCCCACGGTTAAAAAGGACTTCTTAGTTTTACGGGCAAAAATAAAGACTGCGAGTATAACTCCTAATAATCCGCCATGAAATGACATGCCCCCTTGCCATATTTCAAATAAATAGAGAGGGTCTGATAAAAAATATTCGAATTGATAAAAGAGTACATAACCAACACGGCCACCTAAGATGACACCTAAAAACCCATAAAACAACAAATCACTAACTTGGTCACGGGTCCATAAACCATTACTTCTGTCTGCCGCTTTATTTGCCATAAACATAGCAGCAAGAAAGCCAATTAGGTACATGGTGCCGTACCAACGTAAAGAAACAGGGCCAATACTGAAGATGATCGGGTCTATCACTGGAAATTGTAAAAACTTATCTGTCATTGCTTGTCCATCTCTAATAAGTAGAGGTTAAAGTAGAAAGTTAAAAACTAAAGAGCACTATAAAATAATATCTCTAAAATTGATCTGTTAAATGTTGTCATAATATGCGATTACAACACCATTTTTTATTGCGAAATATTATACGCTGTTACGCCGAAAAGTCCCCATAGAAAAGACACTAACCCATCATCATTTTGATAGCGACGAAAATAAGAAAAATAGCGAAGAATTTCTTCAAGGTTTTTACTGGCAATTTACTCGCGTATTTCACACCTAAGGGGGCAACTATTGACGAACTTACCACAATACCTAATAGAGCAGGCAAATAAAGGTAGCCTAAACTCAAGTCAGGGAGATTAGGTAAATTGAATCCGGTAATAATGTATCCAAGAGAACCAAATAGCGCAACCATGACACCACAAGCCGTTGCAATACCGATGGCATGTCGAACAGGTACACCAAAAAAACTCAACGAAGGCACAAGAATAGCGCCGCCAGCAATGCCCATTAAACTTGAGATTATTCCTGTAATAAAACTAAGTGATTGCAATACATATGTGGCGGGTAATGACCTCTCCTTGGAAGCATTTATCGAAAGCAGCATGTAAGCAGCGAGTAAGATAACCACAAAAGAGAAAAAGCTGGTTAATGCCTCACTTGAAAGCGAGTCAGCAATAAAGGCTCCCATTAATGCGCCCACCGCAACTAGAATCATTAACTGTCTAGCTAACGTCCACGGAATATTACTTTTTCTATGGTGAGCGTAGGCGGCACTGGTTGAAGTAATAACAATTGCTCCTAAAGAGGTGCCAAGCGCCATAGGCATAACCACATCACTACTAACACCAACCATTGGCAGTAAATACACCAATGCAGGCACTATAATAAGACCACCTCCGATACCAAGTAAGCCGGCTAAAAAACCAACAACACTACCTAAAGCGATACAAGAAATTAATACTGTTAAAATCATTCTACTTTGCGGAAAAACCGCTCCTTAATAGGGAATTAAACTTTATTCGTCATGAATAAAACTAATAACCTGCTCGAATAAAGCCACCAAGACCAAGCACTTCAAGTTGTTCATTAAGGTAACTGTGAACTTCCTTAGCTGTTGTTAATGTTAACGCTCTATCTAAAATATGTTGTGCTTGTTCAAACGAAATATGACGAATAACCCATTTAATACGTGGAACGTTATGGCCATTCATACTAATTTTATCAAAGCCCATTGCCAACAACAAAATAGCCCCCGCAGGTTGTGAGGCAAGTTCTCCGCATAAACTAATAGGTGTTAAATATTGCGCAGATTGTTGTGCGATACTATTTAAAGCATTTAATACTGCTGGATGAAAAGCATCATATAAATTAGCAACTTGACTATTGTTTCGATCAACGGCTAATAAATATTGTGTTAAATCATTACTACCAACAGAAAAGAAATCAACGCGTTTAGCCAAAGCTTCCATTTGAAAAATAACAGAAGGTACTTCCAACATAATACCGATTTTAGGTCGTACTAATTTGGCTGAGACTGCCTGGGCTTTTTGTTGTGCTTGTTGCAGTGTTAAATGACCATCTTCATTACTCGCTGACATAAGTTCAGTGGTTATATCTTTGGTTAATTCAGCTTTGAGCTCAAAAAAAGCCTGATTAATTAATCTATTCGCTTCGTCGACTTCCTCAACACCCGAGATCATAGGCAACATGATCTCTAAGTTATTCAATCCTTGATTGGCCCGTAACATGGCACGTACTTGTACCAGAAATATTTCAGGGTGGTCTAAGGTAATTCGTATGCCGCGCCAACCAAGAAAAGGATTTTCTTCATTAATGGGGAAATAAGGCAATGATTTGTCGCCACCAACATCGAGAGTACGCATGGTAACGCCGTGTTTGGGGAAAGCCTGTAATACTTTACGATATAACTGAGTTTGCTCTTGCTCTGATGGAAAGCAGTTACGGTTCATAAAAGGTATTTCTGTGCGATATAAACCAATACCCAATGCACCAAGTTTAGCGGAATGTTCAAAGCCAGCTGATAATCCTGCATTAAGTAATACTTCAATGGCTCTGCCGTCTTGGGTGATACACGGAGACTGTGCAACTGCCATCACTTTATCGGTAAGCGCTTTTTCTTGGCTTAATAAATATTGATACTCTTGTATTAAACCTTCATCAGGATTAATAAATAATTCACCACTGTAACCATCAATTATCGCCTGCTGCTGATGCAACTGACCAAGCACTAAGGCATTAACGCCCATAATTGCTGGTAAACCTAATGAACGCGCTAAGATAGCGGCGTGGGAGTTATTAGAGCCTGCCAAAGAAATAATACCTAATAATCCTTGGTGCTGATATTGAGCAACCAACGAAGCGCTGACATCTTGTGCTAATAAAATGAATTCTTTAGGTAATTTCAGCTCTTCTGTTGCTTGTTGCTGAATATTAACCAGTAATCGGGTACCTAAATCTCGAATATCACTAGCACGCTCGCGAAAATAGCTGTCTTCAATCGCTTCAAACTGAGTAATGTAATGTTCTATCACCAGCTTCAATGCACTATCGGCGCGCCAGCCTTTTGATATCTTAGCCGCGACTTCATGGCCTAAGCTGGCTTGGTCTAGCAACTGTTTATACACGTCAAAAATAGCTAAGCTGTCATCATCAATAGATTCACTTAACTGGTTACTTAATACATCAAACTCTTTCCGCGTTTTTTCAACCGCTTGCTCAAAGCGTAATAATTGTTTTTGACTGTCTGGGGATTTTTTTAATGAAACAGCAGCGAGATCAGCCTGCGGTTGACAGACAATAATTTCGCTTAGGGCAATACCAGGAGCACCAGCAATACCATGTAATTGCTTTACGCCTTGATTCTTTTGCTGTTGATGACTTAATAAGTTTTTAACTTCAGCATTGGCCAAAGCACTGGCAAGTTGTGCCGAGAGTGTCACTAAAAAAGCTTCGTCATTTTCAGTATAGTGCCGCGATTTCTTTTGCTGAATAGCTAAAATACCGAGTACTTTACGTTGATGAATAATGGGGGTACCTAAAAAGGCATTGAATTCTTCTTCTTCAACTTCGGGTGCGTGAATATAATCTTGATGTTGCTGAGCATCTGCAATATTTAACGGTTCTTCTCGTTGACCCACTAAGCCGACTAATCCTTCAGAGAAACCAATACTTGTCTCCCCTACTGACATTTTAGCCAAACCATCAGAGGCCATTAATAAAAAATGTTGATGGTGGTAATCAGCGAGATAGATTGAACAACAATCTGTTTTCATCGCTTTCTTTACACTGTAAACCATACGTTCAAGCGCATTTTGCAGTTCAGCTTCTTGACTAAACTCTAATACTATTCGACGCAAGGTAGTTAACATTTAATTCCTCAGTAATACTATACGGGTTAAATAAGGTCGTCCAAATGATTACCGTAGAGTGACAATTTATAAAAAAATAGCCCACAATAAAGTGGGCTATTAGGATTTACAATCATAGTAATAATTAAACGTTATGGTAATTAAGCCCTACGTTTACGGCGATCAGGTCGCCTTTCGTACGTAAGTGGTAAAGCAAAATTAGCAAATTCTTTCATGACCATACGATAAACATCTCGTTTAAAAGACACTACCTGTCTGACTGGATACCAATAACTCACCCATCGCCAATCATCAAATTCAGGATGAGAGCTATGGAGTAAATCAACTGATGACTCAGGTGCTGTGAGTTTTAACAAAAACCACTTTTGCTTTTGACCAATACAAACAGGTTTTGAGTCATGTCTAATATAACGTTTTGGTAATCGATATTTTAACCAATGCTTAGTTGAAGCAACAATTTTCACGTGTTCAGGTTTTAAACCAACTTCCTCATGTAATTCTCGATACATGGTTTGTTCAGCAGTCTCACCTTCATCAACCCCACCTTGTGGATATTGCCATGAATGTTGCCCATACCGCCTTGCCCAAAATACTTGTCCCATGTCATTAATTATTACTATGCCGACGTTGGCGCGATAGCCTTCGGCATCGATCACAGGAACTCCTGACAATATATAAAATACTTGCCTCAATTCAACCATATTAATGTCAGTGGAGCAAATGATTACTTTAGTTTTTTTAGTAAATCTATGATAATAGTCACTAACCTTAGTAAGAAAATATTTCCTGGTTAATGTCGTATCTTTTATGAACATACCCTCCTCTGAACAAGAACTCATGCACAATGCTCAAAACTTAGCCGGCTTAACGTTAGGTGAATTGGCTGAACAAGCTGGTATCGTCATTCCGAAAGACTTAACTCGCAATAAGGGTTGGATCGGATTATTACTGGAGCATGTTTTAGGTGCTAGCGCAGGCTCTCGGCCTGAGCCTGATTTCCCTCACTTAGGCATAGAGTTAAAATCATTACCTATTAATGAGCAAGCCAAACCACTTGAGACAACCTTTGTCAGTGTTGCCCCTTTAACCGGTCTTGTTGGCATAAATTGGCATAACTGTTATGTGCGTAAGAAATTAGCACGGGTATTATGGGTGCCAGTAATTACACCTAAAGATGTGCCAATCAGTGAACGTATTGTGGGCACACCTTTTTTATGGTCACCCAACACGGAAGAAGAAGCGTTATTAGCGCAAGACTGGCAAGAGCTTACCGATATGATTGTGCTTGGTGAAGTGGAAAATATTCATGGTAAACATGGACAAGTCATGCAACTAAGGCCTAAAGCAGCCAATAACAAAGCACGAACCCAAGCATTTGATCGTAATGGTAAACCTTTTATGACTTTACCTCGTGGTTTCTACCTTAAGATTAACTTCACACAAGGCTTACTGCAGCGTTATTTACGTATCAATTAACATTAGGTAATCTTTTTAGCTGTTAGTAACAGTTATTTCTTGTGAGATAACAACCGTTTCACCCGCTGGTATTATTTGCCAGCTAGTATTTGCTGCTTCTAAACAAACATACTCTTGCTCACCTTGAGGGTGAATATCTGCC
The DNA here is from genome assembly GCA_913058405.1 of uncultured Colwellia sp. Lineage (GTDB taxonomy): Bacteria > Pseudomonadota > Gammaproteobacteria > Enterobacterales > Alteromonadaceae > Colwellia. The sequence goes on from CAJXRC010000026.1 coordinate 26,012, forward strand.
ATAGTGTTTGCTAATTCCGTACCGGGATTCCACAATACCCATTGCTGACAATTACTGCTTATTATGTCAATTTTACGCTGCCAATGATTATCAATAACCGTCATTTTTTCACTGCTATGATATTCACGATCTATTTCACCAACACAACTTACAGCCTCTTGTTGAGTACTTGAATTGCCCGTGAGTTTGTCACTATAACGAACTCCTGTTAAGGCATCGATACTCACATTGCCTGGATTACTGACCGTAAAGTAGCTATGTAGGGCAGCAGAGTATTGTGCATCCTCTAAAGAGTCATTGCTCATCGTCAGTGTTTGTTTAAGGTTTTTACCAAAAAATAAGGTTTGCGTTAAGGTATACGCATTAGGCCAGAGCGGGTGTTGCTTATCACCACTTAACACTAAAACTAAAGTAACACCGCTCTCATCAGCCTCAATGCTTGTTATGTGCCATGGCAATTGACGAGCAAAACCATGATTCACTGTTTTTAATGCTGTGTTTGGATTTTCTGTGAGATATTGACTTTGTTTATCATTAGCACCAAACCAAGGCCAGCACAAAGGGATACCACCACGAATAGCTTTACCCATTTGATAACTAGCTTGTTCACTTAACCACAAAACATCCCTATGACCACTGGGTTTAAAGCTTAAGACTTGCCCACCGTATAAACTTACCTTTGCTTGGCAATAGGCATGAGCAATATTAAGTCCCTCAAACCGCTCTTCACCACTTTCTTGGTTTAGTGTAATTGAAGTAACTTGAGCAAAGTTATTATTTAGGGATATTTTTGTCATGGCGTAAACTAATATGGTTAGGGTATGAAAAGGTAAATTTGATAAGCAGTTAAATTCTATAAAAAGAAGAGGTTGTTTGATAGCATAAAATGTTACCTCTCTGCTTTTACTTGATAACAAGCCGTATAGAAATATTCACCTTTATCACTACCAGTTTTTACCTATCGATAAGAAGAATGAATGTTCTCCACTTGTCGCAAAGCCCATCCCTAAAACTGCAGGCCCAAAACTGGTATCTGTACCTAGGTAAATACTGCCTGAATTGATTAAGTCATTATACCTAATCCTGTCTTCTCCCCCCCAAATATTACCGGCTTCTAAACTTGTGCCTAAATAAATAGGTAAGCCTGAGCCACCCGGTATTTCACGACCTAAGTCATATTGATAGACCACTGCTGCAAAGACTTTATGTACACCAATTAGCGCATCTTCTTGGTAACCAGACAAGTTTAGGAAGCCGCCTAATTCAGTAACATGGACACTAAAGTCGCTGTCGTTGTCAACTGTGGCAAAGGAGGCTATTCCGACAAAAGTATGGCCTCTGATTCCTATAGCGCCACGCCAATCAATGGTATAGGTTAACGCAGTATCTTTTTCAATGTCACTCAATTGAGGAGAATATTCATCTTTTAACCACTTCACTTCAATTAATAGCTTGTTACCATCAGTGGGAAAATTAATGCTATCAAGCGTATCGTAACCAAAGGTTATAAAACTACCGTAGCTGTCATAATCAAAGTCATCAGTACCAGGTTCATCAAGGGAAAGATCACCTGTTTCGGCAATGACGCCTAACTCAATAATTCCCTTAAAAGAATAATCATAACCCAATGCAACAGTCGCTTGATAATACTCATTTCTAAGCTCTTCACGAAAACTTGTTTTCTCCCACTTATCTTGGGCAAAAGAGACTCTTGCTCGTGTATATATATCATGACTGTGATCAAGCGGTTGATAGAATTCACTCGCCAATAAACTTTCCCAACCTAATTCAACCTCGTTTAACCAACGTCCGCCATTCATCGAGACATTTGTCATCAGATAAGACATATTGATTGCTGTGATAGATTGATCAGAAAAATCTGTTTTTAAGTTAAATCCAAAGTCAAAATAATTTGGTCCCCAAGACTTAGCTTGCGTGGTTAAAGTAATAACTCGACCTTCTGGTGTATCATCAAACTCAACCGTGACTTGTTCAAACTTATCTAACGCATAGACTCTATTTATCGCTAAATCTAATGCTTCTTTAGTGAGTTTTTTTCCTAACTCAACCGCAAAAACTTTTTCAATTATATCATTCTCTGCTTTAGAATTATTTTTAATTTTAATCTTAGCAATCTGTTGTGGTAAAGCATCAAACCACTTTTTTGACTTTAGCTTTTTTTGACTTTTATAGGCTTGATAATCAGCATCATTGATTGCTAGTTTCATCAAGGCTTGTAATTGTGCTTGCGCTTCCTGCTCACCCAATTTCAAGGCTTGTGGCATAACAGACCAGTCAGTGGTACTTAACTTATCGATAGCTGGGCGTAACAAAATATCTTTATCGGTAAGTAACGCCTTTTGCGCCAAACTAGTATTGTTAGTGAGAATTGTAGATAACTGATTAAGCACTGATACAGTGCTGGTTAGCTCACTTTGATCTGCAAGTGGTGAGCCTATATCAATCGCAATAACAATATCGGCGCCCATTGCTTTAATTACATCAATTGGCATGTTATTGGTAATGCCACCATCGACTAGTGTTTTACCATCAATTTCAACGGCTGCTACAATACCAGGTACTGCTGCAGAGGCTTTCATCGCCTCATTAATACTGCCGGAATCAAGCACGACCATTTTTGCTGTGGCGATATCAGAAGCAACCGCGCGATAAGGAATGGCTAAGTCATCAAAACTGTCAAAAGAGCGAACAGTATCCGTTGAACGCTGTAGAATTTGGTAAGCACTCTGACCTAACAACAGCCCATGTGGCACTTTAAATTCACCATCACTATAGCCCAATCGTATTGAAATGTTATACCTATCTCTATGCTGCTTTTTATCATAAGCCAATGACTCCCTAGGTATAAAATCAGAGTAACTCTCATCCCAAGGCATGCCAAGCATGATAGTTTCAATTTCACTCACTTCATAACCTAACGCGTACATTCCGCCAACATAAGCGCCAATACTTGTACCGACTACGTAATCAATAGGGATATTATGCTGTTCGAGTACCTTAAGCACACCAATATGGGCCGTGCCCTTAGCACCACCTCCACTCAAGACTAGACCAATCTTGTCTCTAGCATGGGCAGAAAAAGCCAAAGTAGTCACTTGAAGCAGTAAAATAGCTGTCTCTTATACACATCTGACGCTGCCGACGAAGAGGATAGTGTAGAT
>CAJXRC010000027.1 GCA_913058405.1 uncultured Colwellia sp.
AGATCTACACTATCCTCTTCGTCGGCAGCGTCAGATGTGTATAAGAGACAGTACTAATACTGACTTTCCCGGTGGCAGTTCCATCTACTCAGGTATACAACAAGCGGTTAGTGCTGCGGGCGGTAAAGTACAGCTAAGTGTTGCAGGTGAATTTAAAGAAAAACCTGATGTTGCTATTGTTGTTTTTGGCGAAGAGCCTTATGCCGAAGGTAATGGTGATTTAGATAATCTTGAGTATCAGCGTGGTAATAAAACAGATCTAGCGCTATTAAAGCGTTTAAAAGCCCAAGGTATTCCTGTTGTATCGATATTTATTAGTGGGCGTCCTATGTGGGTGAATGCAGAACTTAATTCGTCTGATGCTTTTATTGCTGCGTGGTTACCAGGTTCAGAAGGTAATGGCGTTGCGGATGTATTATTTACTCAAGCTAATGGTCGTGTGAATTATGACTTTTTAGGAAAACTTTCTTATTCTTGGCCAGCAGACTCAGAGCAAACGACAGTTAATCGATTTGATGAAAATTATGCGCCGTTATTACCTTATGGTTTTGGTTTGGTTTATGGTGCAGATAACATATTAGCTGACGACTTATCAGAACATTCAGCGAAGAAACTAAGCAATGAATTAATAGAAAAAACATTATTTAATCGAAGTGCTAAAGCACCTTTACATCTGTTTTTATCCGATGAAGAGGGCAGTACGGAATTAACGTCTAGTGTTTTGGCTTTAGATGCTATTGCGGTAAAAACAACTGATCGTGACGTACAAGAAGACTCACTAAGTGTCAGTTGGAAAAATGCAGGTATAGGGAGTCTTCATTTAACATCAGCATTCCCATCAGATCTGCGCGCATTTAATGAAGCTAATGGCGTCCTAAGCTTTGATGTAAACATTAACCAATACCCGAGTGAAACGGCGGTAGTTGAAATGAATTGCCAGCAAGAATGTCAAGGTGTTGTGGATATCACTAAAGCAATAAATTCACTGACATTAAATATGTGGCACACAATGAGTGTTTCATTATCTTGCTTTAAAACGTCAGGAACAGATATGGCTAAAGTATTCACGCCATTTAAACTGACAAGCGCAGGAACCTTTAGCTTAACGCTTGGTAATATTAATATAAAACCTGGGAGGAAAGCTGACTTAGCCAATGTAGTTTCATGCTCAGAGTAATAGTTTAATGGATACTTTGACTGTAATTTCATTTGATATAGAAATTACAGTCTTTGTTCGCTAGATGACTTTATGAGATGAAAGGCAATTGAAAAGTATATTTTTAAATCACCAGGTGTCACCTAGAACTGTAATAGTTTAATAAAATAAGGTCGAATTATGAAACAGTTGTCAAAAGGGATAATTATAACTTGTGTTGCCATCGGCTTAACCGCTTGTGGTGGAGGTAGTTCTGAATCAACAGCAGTTGCAGAATCAACGATTCCAGATAACTCAACAGCACCTGATACCATAACTGACGTTAATACTGAAAGTCCTCAAGATCCTACCGAAATGGTATTAATCAGTGAACAATGGCAACTAATTTGGCAGGATGAGTTTGATAACGAAACTATTGATTTGACTAAATGGACGTTTGAAGTGAACTGTTTTGGCGGCGGCAATGATGAGCAACAGTGCTATACCGACCGAACTGATAATGCGTTTATTGAACAAGGCATTTTAAAGTTGGTCGCTTTGAAAGAAAACTTTACGGGTCCTTCCATGCAGGATGACGACCCAAAGTATAATGTTAATGATACCCGCACTCTACCTTATACCTCCGCTAGACTGCGCAGTAAAAATAAAGGCGATTGGACCTATGGTCGATTTGAAATCCGTGCAAGGTTACCGCAAGGACAGGGTACTTGGCCTGCTATTTGGATGCTACCGACCGAGTGGGCGTACGGTGGTTGGGCTGGCTCTGGTGAAATAGATATTATGGAAGCGGTTAACTTAAAGGCTAAATCTGACGAAAAGGGGGCCAGGGAAGAGCAAGAAGAGTCAAGAGTTCATGGCACACTGCATTATGGGCGAGCATGGCCTGAAAATGTTTACTCAGGAAAAGAGTTTCATTTACCTGCTGGTTCCAATCCAGCAGATGACTTTCATGAATATGCGGTGGAATGGCAAAAAGGAGAAATTCGTTGGTATGTTGACGATATTCATTTTGCTACACAAGGTGAGACTGGCTGGTACTCACAATACATGAATAGTGATGGGGTGTTAATTAATGGTGAAAGGACTGCCCCATTTGACCAAAATTTTCACTTGCTGCTAAATTTTGCGGTTGGTGGTGCTTGGGCTGCTACTGTGAATGAGAAAGGCATTGATGAAAGCATCTTTCCTCAATCATTAGATATCGATTATGTCAGAGTTTATCAGTGTTCTGTTTCCCCTAAAACAGGGGAAGGCTGTGAGGCTATTAGTGAAGGGGCTGTGTTAGTAGAAGGCCACAAAAATCCAGCACTTCATCATTAAGAAGCAGTTCTTATTGAGAAAAACTATTGATGATCTTCTAATGATAATATGATTTTTCTTTCTATATCCATTAATAAATCAAGAATATCGGCAACGCCAATAAAGCGACCAAAGCAGGATTGGCCAAATAAGGGATTATTTTCACCTTTTTGCTTCTCATCAATAATAGCACCTCGCCATTTAGCAGGGTGTGCGGGCTCTTTATGATTGAATTGAAAGCTATTTAAGTGTGAAGAGGCATTTCTAATATGCCTAAAAAACTCAAAGACCTCAGAGCCATCGTTAAAGTTTTTCACTGATTCATAAGCGGTATTGGCTAACATCATGCAGCACGAGGCAATATGTCTACTCTTGTTTAAATCACCTTTACTCGCCTGTTGCCTTAACCTAAAAGGTACCATATGTTTACTCTCAGCGAAGGCTCCAGGAAAACTTAATACTTGATTCGCAGAATGGTAAATATTTAAATCTTCTTCAAATATTACAGGGCAGCCACAAAGCGAGATTGAGAAGCTAGTAACAAGGTCATAAAAAAAAAGTTCTTTGTTAAACTCGTAAGTTTCTATCTCTACTTTCACTGCTTGCTTCCTTAATGAATAGTGACAATAACTGCCTCTAAGAAAGTATCAATTATCTTGAGTTATATGCAAGCTAATATTTCTAAAAGTATCTACCCAGTAAATAGCTTTATTTTTTGCTAGATAATCTAACAGTTGTTGATGAGCTTCAGTTGAAATAGCGAGATGATCTGCGCCAATTCCATGAAAAGTAAAGCTAGCAATACTATTGTTTTGAGCCGCTTTTTTTACTTGCTCTATCAACGTTTGACCAGAAACTCCCGAAGGGGCTATGACTGGAGCATTCATAGGATTAAAAAACTTCATCGAGCTGGGGATAATACCTACGTGGCTTTTAATGCCAACAAAATAAGGTGCTATTTCAGGGAGTAGGTCTCTGCCTTCAACAATGTTATCGGTGCAGGGTAAAGTAAATGTTCTAATTTTTTGACCATCAATCGCAGTTAATAACTGATTGGCATGGATAATTTCTTTTGTTATCTGTGCCATTGTTTTGTCATCAAGGTTATTGTTTTCATCTACCCACTGGCGATTGGGTAAAGAAGCTCGACAGGCATGATTAATTGTATGGTTGCCTAGTTCATGTCCCTGTGCAGCAATGGCTCGCCAGTCTTCACGTCTGTCTTTGACTGATTTTGCGCTCAAGGTCAGATAAAAAGATCCTTTAAAACCATAATGATTAAGAGCAGGGATGGCGTTGTCTAATTGACTTGCTAAAGCGTCATCATAAGATAAGCTAACCGCTGCTTGAGCACCATTGGGCCAGTTAAATTTTGTATTTGTCTGGCCATTACTTTCATCATTAGCAATGGCCATTCCAGTGATAAATAAAGTAACAACTATGCTAATCAGTAAGAAGTAGTTCAACATTTTATTGATATAACCACACATCAACCCCCTCTAACACTAAGCCAGATAAAAAATCTTTGAAAATAAGCTTAGGTCAAACTAGGTATGACAAAACTGTTCAATGAAAACGGCGTGATTAGGCAACTGATTAACGGTACCATCAACATTTGCTTTAATATGCTCTAGAAAACGTTTTAGTTCATCATCAGACATATTATCAACGATTGGGTGGTAGTTTTGAGGAAGTAAACCTTGTCCTATCATTACCTGCATCCATGAATCATCAAAGAGTTCGTTATTTTCTCGGAAAAATCGACCCGTTTCTTTAAATAACTTTATTTTAGTCGCTAGGGTGTCAGGTATTGGCATATTACTACAATGTCGCCAAAAGTTACTGTCTCGTCTATTAGTTACGCTGTAATGCAATATTATAAAGTCCCTAATACTGGCGGTATCATATTTAGTTTGTTTATTGAATTCATCAATATCACTTTGCTGAATCCCCGTGTGTGGGAACATTCTCATCAAACGGACTACTGCCTGCTGAATTAGGTGGATACTGGTTGACTCTAAGGGTTCTAAAAAGCCACTTGATAAGCCAACTGCCACGCAGTTTTTATTCCAGTGCTGTCGACGTGTGCCTGTTCTAAATTTTATCACTCGTGGCTCTGTGATCGCTTCACCAACAAGGTTATTCATTAAGGTACTTTTTGCTTCATCATCGGTAACAAATTTACTGCTGAAAACAATGCCATTACCAACTCGATGTTGCAGCGGGATCCTCCATTGCCAGCCAAATTCATGAGCAATAGAACGAGTATACGGGATAGGGCTAGCAACAGATTTTGTTTGTACTGCAATGGCTGAATCACAAGGCAACCAATGTGACCAATCTTCAAACCCAGTATGCAAGGCTTGTTCAATCAATAGAGCACGTTGGCCAGTACAATCAAGAAATAAATCCCCTTCAATGATTTTACCTGAGGCTAAGGTAAGTGAGTCAATATAGCCTGATTCAGGGTTTAGATTAACTTTATCTATTCTTCCTTCTACACGTTTCGTGCCGTGTAGTTCACTCATTTTTCGGAGAAATTTACCATACAATGTCGCATCAATATGGTAGGCGTAATTAAGACCGTTATTGGGGAGTTGGGCAAATTTTTCAGCGCTTGCAGCTGCTTTTTCAAGACAATAATCACCATATTCACCGGCAAAGCCTTTTTGTTGTCCTTTAAGCCAAAAGTGCTGAAAACCCGCCGCCCAACAATCTTTGCCTGTGGTGCCAAAAGCATGAATATAATCTTCATTTCTATCACGCCAGTTTTCAAAACTAATCCCGAGCTTAAAAGTGCCGTGAGTGGCTTTAAGAAAATCAGCTTCATTTATATTAAGGAGCTGATGAAAGTATTGTAAGGTTGGAATTGTCGCTTCACCAACGCCTACGGTGGCTATTTCATCAGACTCAACTAAAGTAATATCTAAATTTTTTCCTAGTAATTTTGATAGTGCGGCCGCAGCCATCCATCCTGCAGTTCCACCACCAGCAATTACTACTTTTTTTATTTTATCTGTATTCATAGCGTATGACCTTTTCAATAAGATATTTCTCTAAAAGATTGAGTTAAAACTTATTCTATTTGTTTAGCTTATTCAGCAACATCGATCTAATTTGTCTAGATGACTTATCGTCCATTGGATTTAACACACCAAGCTGCTCTTTAGGTATATGGGATAATGCAGCAGAGTCATTGTTAAATACGTAATATTTAAACATTTCAAACCATGCCTCTTTTTGCTCAAGAGGAAGATTTTTTATATTTAACAGTGCATGCATCATTGCATCCATTGGCGCCCCCATATGCGCAGTAGTTGTCTGCCACCAGTAATTTACCAATATATTAAATGGGCTAAGGCTTTCTACATGATGCCACCACATACTGGGTAAAAATAAAGCGTCACCGGCATCAAGTTCTGCAACCTGAGCTTGTTGCAGAGCCTTTTCAAACTTAGGGAACTTAACCCAATCTGGCTGATGAAAATCAACCAAACTGACCGCTTGTCCGGCTGGGGTATTATCCAGTGGTCCGATATATAAATTATCTAGTTGCTCCGGTGGAAATAAAGTAAAACGTCTTTTACCCGTAATGCAACAGGCTATATTATTAGGCACATCATGGTGAGCGGCGATACGACTCTGGTTACTCAACCAAATACTCATCAGTGGTTTAAATTTACGTAAAGCGCTTAGATCATTTTCACTGCGAAAGCCGGGCAATAATTGATCGACATGGGCAGAGCCAACATAAATGCCGGGCACTTTTTTCTCGTCAATTTGTTCAGCCAACTGTTCTAGCAGTTTGTCGAGGATAGTATCTAGTTGACTATATTGTTTACAAAAATTTAGTTGTGATAAGTCGTGTTGATAAAAGTAACGACCATTAATCTCAGGCTTAGCAGTAAAAGCGCCTATCGGCTGGCCTTGATAAAATTTTTTTAGATAATCAACACTACTGTTGGCTGAGGTTTCGGACAACTTTACCAATGGCCAACTGCTAACTAAATTCTTAAGTATCAAGGGCTCATGAGAACATAATACCTCGGGTGGGATATTATCTGGCGTGCAACCATGGATCTCTTTGACTTGAGCGCAGTTGTTGATTATTTTTCTAAATATCTTGGAGATAACAAATACCTGCTAAGTTAATAGGTTGGATTGATAATCAGATGTTAAAATCCAAACTATGTATGACTTACTCTTTACATCAGCGATGATCCAGTTACTTATCTTTTAACTGGATCAATGCATTAAGGTTAGCATGTGAAGCAATAACCATATAAATCAGCATTAACAATCCTGACTTGTTTAATTGCTCTAAAACTTCACCAGATAACCCCCTAAGTTTATCCTCATTAATGGTATAAAAACCAGATAAGCGATTATTAGTGCCATCTTTTAATTGAATATCTAAATTAAATGCCTCAAATAAGTCGTGCTCTTTTAAGGTATCAAAAAATAACTGCGTTGAAATTTTACTGTCATGAATGGCCTTAAGTATTGAGCTTATTTTACTAATGTACTCACTGTTACCACCGTTAGGTAAAAATATGTCAGTACCATGCTCTTTACTGACTCTTGGACTGTCTAAGTCTAGATGAATTACCTGATTATTGACTGTTTCACCTTGTTCTATTTGGTTTTGTTGACCAATTAAAAAGGGTTCTCTTTGAACCATAAGCGGAACATAACTGGCTTGCCATTTTTCATTTTGTAAAAATAAATTCTCATTTTCGTCAAAGCCAAATAACGCTAATGCGGTATAGTTATTGGCACTATTATCTTTATGAAAAAAAATAGGGTAATCGGCTTGTAGCTCTTTAAATTCGAACGGGTAGACCACACTATACATAGTGTTATTACCATATTGCTTTGATTTATCAGTGATGATTTTTAAATCGTGATGATCAATATTATTTAATAAAACGTGATTAGCCATGTGGACTCCAGTTTGTTAGGTGCTGCGGACATTATTGTTGTTGCCACGAGCAAGTATATGGTTAATTAATTGACGATTTTTCGGTAGACCAGCTAAGTACTTTTCGCAAAGTTGTTTATTTTCAACGGCATACTTTTCCGCAAGCGTTGTATTATCATACAGCGTGCTCGTACTTCTCTTCTCAGTTATAAAGCCCATGCCATACAAAATATATTGATAACTCGCTGCCGGGAATATTTCTTCTATTTCACTAAAGTCATTATAAGATGGCGCTTGAAAGCGCCACAATTTGATTAGTTCTTGCAAACGTTCAGGTACAGACTCTGTTGATTGATTATCTAGCCAATATTGGCTGTCAGTTCGTTTACTTAATAAGTAATGCAGTTTTAAAAATTCGATAATACGTTGCCAACGATAATGAAAACGTTGGTTAAATCGTTTTGCCGTGATGTCTATTATGCTTATGTTAGCGGGTAATTCTTTAGCGATCATGTTGGCTGATAACTCAACTAGTGCCAATGCCGAGGCTTCCAAGGGCTCTAAAAAACCTGCCGCCATGCCGACAGCAACACAATTCTTGTGCCAGAAGTTTTTTCTATGCCCTGGCGTAAAGGATATTTTTCGAATGACAGTCTTTTTAACTATTTGTTCGGGCAAGTCCTGCTTCAAGTAATCTCGTAACGTTTTTTCAGCTTCACTATCAGTTAAATAATCGCTTGCATAGACATAACCAATGCCTCTTCTGGTTGGTAAACCAATATCCCATATCCAACCTGCCTCTTGTGCAGTTGAAATAGTATGTGAGGCAATCGGGGCATCAGGTTTACTATAAGGCACCTGTACAGCTAATGCAGTGTCGTTGAATAAAATATCTTTTTTGCTGATAAAAGGTACCTGATAATGCTGTCCCAATAAAATGGATTTACTACCTGAACAGTCGATAAATAATTGTGCGGAAATATCGCCATTTTTTTTAGTTGTAACTGAGGTTATATTTTCTTCTAGCTCGCCGTTAACCTTAATTACATCGTCACTTATGTGCTGGACGCCTAATTTTTCTATGCAGTGTCGCTGCAATAAGGCAGAAAATTTTCCGGCATTTAAATGGTAACCATAATTAGCGACTCCAGCATATTCAGGAGTTTGCTGTTGTTTCGGGGCACAGCCGTGATCACACAAATAAGGCTGAAAGCTAATCGCATGCGCGAATGGAATATTATTATTTGATTGTTGCCAATTTGCTGAGATATTCGTTTGGCCAAAGCCATGAGGAGCGATAAAAGGATGATAATAACTATCGTTTTTTTGACCGTTATTCCAGCCAATAAATTGAGAACCTTGTTTAAAAGAGGCGTCAGTACAACGGAAAAAGTCATCTTCAGAGATACCTATTTTTTCTAAGGAATTCCTCATTGTTGGCCAAGTTCCTTCGCCAACACCAATAGGTTTTATATCGGGTGATTCAATTAAGGTAATGCTTACACCATCCGAGAGGTTACTATTATGCTGCGCGGCGATAATGCCAGCAGTTAACCATCCGGCTGTACCACCGCCAACGATAACTATATTTTTTAAGGCTTCATTCATAACAAGAATCACAGTAATGGTTAATGGTTATTGGTTGTTATTGTAAAGTTTTCTACTATTGGCTAATATCCTTTTCAGGTCAACAATTTCTCATTTAAGTAATCAGCCGCTCCAAAGAACGGCTGACTATTTTAGTTTAGCGTTATGCTCGTTAGCAGATTTTGCTTAGAACTTGTAACGCATTCCTATGTTGTAACGAGGACCTGTTTGTTGAATATTTAATGTCATCAATTCATGACGACCAAACATTCTAGTGGTTTCATCTGTTATGTTTATGCCTTCAGCAAAGACAGTGAGGTTTTCATTAAACTCATAACTTACGTTAACATCCCATTGACCATATTCCTCAGTATATACCGGGTTAGGGCCAACACCATCAGCAGTCGCGTTTAAGAACGTATCACGCCAGTTATAAGCAACACGAAATTGAATGCCATCTTTATCATAGAAACCAACAAAGTTAGCAGAATCACTTAAGCCAAGTAATGGTGATTGACCTTCTCCGCTAATATCTCCGTTGTCATACTCAAGATCACTATCAACGTAAGTGTAGTTAACGATAGTACCAAAACCAGATTCACCGAATAGATGCTGCACAGCAAATTCAAAGCCCGTTACTTCATTTTTATCTTGGTTAACCGGTTGTGAAAATCTTACGTCAACAATATCGTTCTCAGTTGGATGACCCCAGATTTTTGCACCTTCACCCGTGCCTGCGTTAGGTGGCGTGATGTAATCATCATTTGGATTTTGATTTTGTATCTCACCACGAATAGCTGCACTATTATTAGCGTCGGCAGCTGGTAGGGCGGCAACAGCATCATTAAAACGTTGACCTTGTACTGGACTTGTCACATCAAAAGGTGAAGAGTTACTGAAGGTAGTCGCAATAAAGTTGTCGACATCTTTTCTGAAGTAGCCAATGGAAGCGTAACTCGCTTCGCCATAATAATATTCAAAAGAAATATCATAATTGGTCGATTCAATTGGTAGTAATCCAGGGTTACCTTGACTACCCGTTGCTTCTTCAATGTTCACGCCATCTAATCGACCACCAGCGGTTAAATCACCATATCCTGGGCGTGTCAATGTTTGACTGAATGAGGCGCGAACAATTAAATCTTCAACAATTTCGTAATCGACGTCTATACTCGGTAAAAAGTAATCGTAATCACCTGTACCTTCATAGAAAATTGCATCCCCGCGCTGAATATCAAATTCATTATCTGAAATCCAACCAATAGATTCAATATCAGGTAGCAGAGTGGTAGCTGTTACATCAGTTTTTTCATAACGCACGCCAACAGTTACATTTAACGGCATTTCTGCAACTTCAAATGTTAAGTTAGCTTGCACGAAAGCGCTGGTGGTCTCTTCTACGGTACGTCTGTCTGTTGTATAAGTACTAGGAGCACACACTGATGTACCACAAGGCCAAGCTGGATCTGCTGCGCTACCATCGGCATTAAGTGGTACGCCGTAGTTTGACCCTACAATGTCAGCCATTGTTTGAAAGTCTACATCCCAAAAAGCATTGATCATATTGCTTTTGTCACCAGGCAGGTTATCAAAGCGATCAACCATAGTGCTTTGGCTTGCTAACAGCATATCATTTGGAATATCATCATAATCGCCAACGCCACCCCAAGTAGCGCGTTCTGCTAATGCAAAAGCGTTACGGTTTTCAACTTTATTGTGTCCAATGCCAAAATCAATACTTTCAACAACGCCAGCATCAAAGGTATAGCTACCGTCAAGCTGTACTTGTTCAATCTCAGACTTCATATAACTATTTCTGAAACTGGTACCTGTAGTTCTAACACCATCAGGCGTTAAGCCGCTTGTACCTGATAATGAGTTATTTGGATTTGGATAATCAGCATTCGCATAATCGGCAGCGTTAAGTTCACTAGGAAATTTAACTGAAACTACAGGGAATTTTGAAGAAAAATCTATTGCAGTTTCACCACGGATATTGGTCGCCATTTGAATCGTATTACTATTACCGTAAATACTGTCCGGTTTAGATTCTGCACTTGAATTATGGTAATCAAAGTTAAATGACAAATTATCATTAACTAAATACTCTAAATTCAGGCCCATGGATTTATTTTCACTTACTGACGCACTTTGTTCTACTTGGCTGACTAAATCAGCATGGTTTAAATCGTTTTCGTTTAGACCAAAAGGAGGAGCGTCATTTGAAACACCGGTATTATTTTCAGATATATAAAGTGGTGCAGCGACATTTGAACTATTTGGGTCAGTCCATTCGCTGGCATTATGGCCAAAGTTCATCCATACCGAATGAATATTTTGATTTACTTCAACTTCATTTTTAGAATAAGTATAATCGAATGTAGCTGTTAGGTTATCAACAGGTCGATACTGTAAGGTTAATTGACCATTGGTACGTGTGCGTTCTGTTTCACTAAAGCCATAAAGAGCATTTTGAGGTACAGCATAAATAACACCGTCAGCTGGAGCATTTATATGTTCAGGACCGTCACCTATTGCACCCCAACCACCAACCCCACCAGTTTGTGGACGCCAACCATTATCAACACCAGCACGTGCTAAGCCACTTTGGCGGTTTTGATAACTACCTGTTAGTGCAACACCAAACTTTCCGTCAGCATAGGTATTACTGTAAAGGCCTGATAGTTCGGGCGTTAAGCTATCACCATCTTGGCTAGAAGTATCATGAACACCTTTAACACCAAATGATGCTTGTTGACCTCCAAGATTTAGCGGTTTGAGTGTAACTAAATTAATAGTAGAACCTATGCCCCCTGTTGCTATTTCTGCTCTACCTGTTTTATATACTTCAACAGAGCTGATACCTTCTGAGGCAATGTTACCAAAATCAAATGACCGTGAATCAGAAGCTTTAGTTGAATCGATAGAAGATGATGGCATCTGACGACCGTTTAAGGTGACTAAGTTATAGTCAGGACCAAAACCACGAACTGTTACTTTAGAACCTTCACCATTTTCTCTATCGATAGATACACCAGAGATGCGCTGTAATGACTCAGCTAAATTAGTATCAGGAAATTTCCCCATATCCTCTGCAGATATAGCATCTACAACACCTTTTGAGGTCCTTTTAATATCCATCGATTTAGTTAAGCTACCGCGAATACCTGTTACAGCGATGACTTCAATTTCATCACTGTTTTTTAAGCTAGCTTCTTCTGCTGACATTGCAGGTAATGCAGTTGCACCTAATATCAAAGATAGGCTGGTTGCTATTCTTGTTTTAGTAAATATTTTCTGACTCATGTTACATCCCCAGTTTAGTGGACCACTTTATAGTTATATGTATTAGTTAAGCGCTTACATTGCAACACAGAAAAATATAACAAATGGGTAAATTATCACAACTTGTAATTTAATATGTCATGTAAGCGCTTACATAAAGGTAAGTTAATATTAAATTTAGGTCAATAAATATTTAAAACTAAATTAAAGTTTATACACTAAAAGTACGATTTACATACAATATGTATTGTTTATTTATCAATATAATTTCTTTTATAACAGCATGTTAGTATTTAAAACCTAATTGTTATGTAAATCTATTGTTGAAAAAAATATCAATATCAGTATATTTGTAAGCGCTTACATTTTGTTTGTTGTTAGCCCTAAATATCAAACGGCAGTTTTTCTATTTTGATGTAAAAATGTAACTTTTATTACTAATGGTGAACCTAATTATGATAAAAAAAATAGCTCAGCATCAACTTAGCGTAGGTGAAAAGATAGGCTATGCTTGTGGTGATTTAGCCTCCAATTTTTATTGGCGTATATTTGATGTATTTCTCTTTATTTTCTATACCGATGTTTTTGGCTTATCAGCTGCAGCTGTCGGTACTATGATGCTAGTTACTCGGCTTATTGATGCTTTCTCTGATCCTCTGATGGGAGCAATAGCTGATCGAACCAAAACAAAAATGGGTAAATTTAGGCCTTATTTACTGTGGGGAATAATCCCTATGATTGCTGCAGGCGTTCTGACCTTTACCGTCCCTGATGTAAGTGATAGCAACAAATTAATTTGGGCTTATGGCACTTACATATTTATGATGTTGGCTTATACTTTTATAAATGTGCCCTATGGTGCTTTACTTGGTGTCATCACCCCTGATAGTCAACAAAGAACTACGTTAACTAGCTTTCGGTTTATTGGCGCATTTTCGGGCGGTAGCCTTGTAGCCTATATGACACCTGAATTGGTCAATTATTTAGGGCAGGGAGATGAAGCTTTAGGCTGGCAGTATACTATGCTGATTTATGGTTTAGTGGCCGCAGTACTCTTTGTTATTACCTTCTTATCAACAACAGAACGTGTTTGCCCACCTGCACATCAAAAAACACCCATCTTGCAAGATTTAAAAGATCTAACTCAAAATAAACCATGGAAGGTGCTGTTTGTTTTAGCGCTTATTATCATGATGACCATTTCGTTAAGGGGTAGTAGCGGCACGTTTTATTTTAAATATTATGTTGAACGACCAGATCTCATTGGAAGTTTTGCTATGGCTTACATGATTGCGCTGGCGGTTGGTGCGGCGTGTACACCACTTTTAACTAAGTTGATTGATAAACGTTGCTTGCTGATGGTGTTGATGACAATTGTTGCAGCACTCTCCCTCATTTTTTATTTTGTGCCAAGCGACGACATCACCTCGATGTATGTCTTGCAAATATTAATCGGTTTAGCTCTTGGACCTAAATCACCCTTGGTCTTTTCTATGTATGCAGATACGGCAGACTTTTCACAATGGCGCACAGGGAGAAGAGCTACAGCAATGATTTTTTCTGCAGCTGCTTTTGCACAAAAACTCGGTGGCGCTTTAGCGGGGGCTATGATCGGTTGGTTACTTGCTTCTCTTGGTTATGTTGCGAATCAAGTGCAAACGGGCTCATCTCAAGAGGGAATAGTGTTACTGATGACTTTGATCCCCGCCATTTTTGCAGCGATTGCTGTGCCATTAATTTATTTTTATCCATTAGACGAAAAGCAGTTAAAAAAACTGCAAGATGATTTACTTATTCATGGCGATAGGGATCAGCAAGAACTACCTGTTGCCAGTGATAAAAATAGTACGAAAGGAGCTATTCATGTCTAAAAAACCATTAATTAGTATTGATAGTTCGGCGGGCGGCTTCAATAAAATAAAGCTTAGTAGCCCAACAACATTGCCTAATGCAACTGGTTTTTTATGGAACCAATCCATGGTCATGCAAGTGAATTGCCGAGGTTATGTCAACGCACAATTTATGCAACCAGAGCCAGCTAAATACTCATACGCGCCAAACATCGAGGCTAAAAGTTTTATTCAACCCGAGCACAGTTATTTTAATCATCATCCTGGCCGTTTTTTCTACCTAAAAGACGAGGATAGTGGTGAAATAATCTCGTTACCTTATGAGCCTATGAGGATTGAACTCGATAAGTTTTCTTTTGAGCTGGGTTCTAGTGATATTGCATGGTCAATTGAACATAGTGGTTTTAAGATAGCGATAAAGGTTAATTTAACTGAAGATGACTTAGTTGAATGCTGGGTTTTTTCTATTTCCAACTTAACCAAAACAACACGAAATATTAGCATATATCCATATTTTTCCATTGGCTATATGTCTTGGATGAATCAGTCAGCAACTTATGATGAAGCATTAAATGCGATTGTTGCTGAATCGGTTACGCCTTATCAAAAAGTGACAGAATACTTTAAGAACAAATCGTTAAAGGATAAAACATTTTTTTTGTGTGATACGCGTCCTACCGCGTGGCATGCGAATCAAAAAGTATTCGAAGGAGAAGGAGGGTTGCATCAACCTAGTGCATTGCAGACTGAACGATTAGAAAATGTAGAATCACGTTATGAAACACCTGTCGCTGTGATGCAGTTTCAACAGTCGTTATCCCCCAACGAACGAAAAACTTATCAGTTTCTATTTGGTCCAGCAAAAGATGAAGTAGAAATAGCGGACATTAAAGATAAATATCTCGGTTATCAACAACGAGAACAAGCTGAGAAATCTTATAAAAATTACCTTAATAGAGGTAAAGCATGCTTAAGCATTAATACTGATAATGTTGGCTTTGATGATTTTTTCAATCATTGGTTACCAAGGCAGATGTTCTACCATGGTGATGTTAATCGCCTAAGTACCGACCCTCAAACTCGAAACTATGTTCAGGATAATATGGGAATGGTTTTTATTGATGCAGGGCATACTAGGCGAGCTTATATCTTGGCTGTATCTCAGCAGAGTAAAAATGGGGCAATGCCTGAGGGCGTATTGTTACATGAAAGTGCGGAGCTTAAATATATTAATCAGATACCTCATGCCGACCATGGTGCTTGGTTACCTATCTGCCTGGCTGTCTATTTAAATGAAACCGCAGATGTTAGCTTACTGACTGAAATGATAAGTTTCTCAGACTCATCAGAAGAACAAACTTTTGCTAGGCACATTGAAATGGCACTAGATTACCTCATTAATGCCACCGACCATCGCGGTTTGAGCTTTATTGAACAAGGTGACTGGTGTGATCCTATGAATATGGTTGGCTACAAAGGTAAAGGCGTTTCTACTTGGCTATCGTTAGCTACAGCTTATGCCCTAAACACCTGGTGCGATCTTTGTGGTGAATACGACATTCGCCTTAGCCGACAAAAATATGATGAATACCGTTTTGCCGCTAAAGCAATTAATAGCGCAGTAAATGAGCATTTATGGCACGGACACTGGTTTGCTCGGGGCATTACTGATGATGGCCGTGTTTTTGGTACTGAGCAAGATTTAGAGGGTAAAATCTTTCTTAACGCTCAAAGTTGGGCCATGCTCAGTGGTGCATCGAACGCACAACAACAATCGGATATGATTGATGCCATTTCTAGGCACTTAACAACACCTCAAGGCGTAATGATGCTGGCGCCAAGTTACACCTCTATGGTGGAAGATATAGGTCGTGTCACACAAAAACATCCTGGCGTTTCTGAAAATGGCTCTGTTTATAATCATGCGGCAATATTCTACATTTATGCTCTTTATCAAGCAGGAAAGAATAATCTCGCGTTTGAATTGCTCAGTAAAATGCTACCGTCACTTGATAACGCTGAAATCACAGGGCAATTACCTATCTACGTACCTAATTATTATCGTGGTGCTTACCATCAATTTCCCAAACAAGCGGGTCGCTCTAGTCATTTATTCAACACAGGTACCATTTCTTGGTTGTATCGCTGTTTAGTTGAGGAACTATGCGGCTTAAAGGGTTGTGCTAAAGGCATGGCAATATCACCGAAAATGCCAACAAGTTTACGAAGATTATCAGGTCAGCGTCTATTTAGAGGGGCAATAATAAATTTCGATATTGAACAGGTTGGCGATATTGTTAGCGAAGAAATCCTGCTTGATAGCGTGATCGTAACTGGGAATGTTTTGAAAAGCCTACAAGCAGGCCAGACCTATCAGCTTAAGGTGAGGGTGCCATTCCATGTCTAAATTAATAGTAGAGTCGCTGAACTTATTCATTGTTATGGGTGTTAGTGGCACAGGAAAGTCAAGCTTAGCCACAAAACTAGCGGATGAACTTTCATTCGTTTTTGTTGATGCAGATGACTTTCATAGCGTTCAAGCTAAAAAGTACATGGCAGAAAATAAGCCATTAACCGATGAAATGAGAGCGCCTTGGCTTGCCATCATTATCGCACATTTAACTTCACTACATCAGCAAGGAAAATCAGTAGCACTTTCGTACTCTGGTTTAAAATCTGCTCATCGAGAGCTCTTTCGGGAGTTACCTTTCGATTGTCATTTTTTCTACTTGAGAGGTGATAAGGATGTTATCGCTAAGAGAATTTCGTTACGTGAAAGCCATTTCTTTTCACCTGAATTACTTGATAGCCAATTTGAAACGATGCAGGTACCTTTAGTTAGTGAAACGGATATAAGTGCTATAAATATTGACCGAGATTTTTTGTCGGTTGTCGATGAGATAAATACGCTCGCCCAGTCAATTACCAGGAAAGTAAATAATGTTTAATTGTTTAAAATTCATAACCACACTATCAATTATCTTCTCTTTCAATATATCAGCCCTTGAAGCGGTAAAAGCACCAGGAAAAATACAGATAGATGGGTTAGCAAATGAAGTGAGTTGGCAGTTAGCTAAATGGCAGCCAATAGATAATCTTATTTTGGGCACACAACCAAGTAAAGACGATTTTTCTGGACGATTTAAAATAATGTGGGATGAAGAGCAATTATATTTATTGGTCGAAATAACCGATGATATTTTATTTGATCAGCATGCAGATCCCCGTCATTTGTATTGGGATGATGATTGTTTAGAAGTTTTCCTTGATGAAGATGCTTCAGGGGGTAATCACCAGTATAATTTTAATGCCTTTGCCTATCATATTGCATTGGATAACCAAGCGGTTGATATGGGTAGAAAGAATTCCGATGGCTCAGATAGCTTTGTTTTATTGAATGATCACATCAATAGTTCATGGCGTCGTAATGAAAAATTGCCTAATAAAGTTATTTGGGAAGTCGCTATTAGGGTTTATGACGACAGTTTTACTATGCAAATGAATAAGCTACTGCCAGTGAGCTTATTTGAAGGTAAAAAACTCGGCTTTATGCTGGCTTATTGTGATAACGATGGCAGCAAAGAGCGAGAACACTTTATGGGCTCAACAGATATCAAAGCAGTCAATGGCAATAAAAATTTAGGGTACATCACTGCAGATGTTTTTCAAAAATTGCGCCTAATAAAGTAGTTTAATCAATTCTTTTGCAAGAACGGTTGCTGATGACAGCTAATATCTACCTATATTATTACCTTGCTAAAAATATTGGTAGGTATTAAGGTTAATTTATGTAAGCGCTTACATTTTTGATTATCTAAAAATAATAAAATTAAAAAAGGTTAGTTAATGAAAGTTATATTTATGAAAAATATGTTTAAAAGTACCTTGTTTGTTTCGACTGTTCTCACACTCAGTGCCGCTATTACGGCTTGTGTTAGTGATAATAAAACGACAGGGGCAGAGCTGAATGCCACAGAATCTAAAGAGCGTTTGGAGACCGTAGAGAAAGATGTTGAAACATTACTATCAAAAATGACCTTACCAGAAAAAGTCTCTTTGGCTCATGCCAGTGGTAAATTTCATATCAATGCTATTGAGCGTGTAGGTATACCTGAAATGTGGCTGTCTGATGGCCCTCATGGAGTCCGCCATCAAATAGAACGTCATACTTGGGCATCAGCTGGTTGGACAGATGATTATGCAACGTACTTACCTCACCTTACTTCAGTCGCGGCTAGTTGGGATCCTGAGATAGCGTCTTTGCATGGTCAAGTTCTAGGCGCTGAAGCGCGAGAACGTAAAAAAGACTTCATCTTAGGGCCAGGTGTCAACCTCGCCAGACTACCTTTGTATGGCCGAAACTTTGAATATATGGGAGAAGACCCTATTCTTGCAGCAAAGTTGGTTGTACCACAGATTCAAGCTATTCAAGCGAATGATGTTGCCGCTACCGTAAAACATTATGCGTTAAATACTCAGGAGCTAAATAGGGTAGGTGTTAATGCCAAACCTGATGAGCGCACTTTAAGAGAAGTATATTTACCTGCCTTTGAAGCGGCGGTTAAAGAGGGAGGTGTGCTTGGCATGATGGGCTCCTATAACCAATATTATGGCACTAATGCTAATCAGAGTAAGCATCTTGTAATGGATATTTTGAAAGGAGAATGGGGCTATCAGGGGGTGCTCCTTACTGATTGGCATGTCGATATTAATACCTATGATGCAGCGGTTAACGGATTGGATTTAGAAATGGGCACTGATGTTGATAATTATCAGGATTACTTCTTGGCGAATCCTTTTTTAGCCATGATCCAAGCTGGAAAAATACCTGAGTCAGTTGCTGATGAAAAGGCAAGACGCATATTACGGGTACAACACACTATTGGTATGTATGATGAAAATAGGCTATCAGGTGTTAGAAATACTAAAGTACATCAAGCTGCGGCACGTAAAATTGCCACAGAAGGTGTGGTGTTACTGAAAAATAATAGGGTCGATTCTAAACCAGTATTACCACTAGATAAAACAGAAGTTAAAAATATACTTGTACTTGGACCAAATGCAGATAAAAAGCATGGTACTGGCGGCGGATCTTCGGAAGTTAAATCATTATATGAAGTAACTCCATTACAAGGTTTAAAGGCAAAATTTGGTGATGAGGTAAATATTACGGTAATGAGAGCACGTAGTAGTGAATTAACAGCTATTGCCAGTGATTATGTTGAGAGTCGTCATTGGACGGGCACACCAGCATGGAATGTATCTTATTTTAATGAGCCCGCTCGAAAAGAGCTTATTGAAGAATCTTGGATTGTTGACTCTAAGTTTAAGGCGAATGATCAACGTAATATTCAATATCTTACTATGACGGCAAAGATCAATCCTTTGACGTCAGGTTTGCATGAGCTGAACGTTGAAGCTTTGGGGAGTTTCCAATTGAGAATTAATGATGAATTGGTCATTTCTCATATTGGAAAGCCGGATGCAGCAGATAAAGTAAGTAAGTTAACTCATGATATTGACTTAATTGCAGGGGAATCCTACGTTTTTGAAATTCAATATGATGGCAGTGAACACTTTACTTTAGGCTGGAATGCACCCGGTGAATTATTCAGTAGTGAAGCCGAATATATTGCTGCAGCTAAAAAAGCAGATGCGGTAATTTACTTTGGTGGTCTTAGTCATGCTGATGATAGGGAGTCAATCGACCGAGTTGATATGAAGTTACCTAACTCCCAAGATGAAATCATTAGTAAGTTAATCGCTGCTAACGACAAAATAATAGTCTTTCTCGTTGCTGGATCGGCGGTTGAAATGCCTTGGGTAGACCAAGCGAATGCAATTGTTTGGGGTTGGTATGGCGGTATGGAAGCAGGTCATGCATTTGCTGATATTTTAACCGGTGATGTCAACCCAAGTGGTAAAATGCCTATCACTCTACCTGCTCGACTAGAAGATACCGCGCCTATCGCTCTAAATGATTACAACGCTACAGAGAGCTTATATTCTGAAGGAGTCTTTATTGGTTATCGTTGGTTTGAACAACAAAATATAAAACCGACCTTTGCCTTTGGTCATGGCCTTTCGTATACCAACTTTGCTCTAACCAATATTACTTTATCAGCATCAAATATTAATACAGATGAGGAGCTTATCGTGACAGCACAGGTTAAAAATACTGGAAAAGTTGCTGGCGCAGAAGTTGTTCAGTTATATCTGCATGACAAAGTGGCGAGTGTTGCAAGACCTGAAAAAGAACTTAAAGGTTTTGCCAAAGTTTATTTGGCGCCTGGTGAAAGTAAAAAAATCAGTATTTCACTAAATCAGCGTGATTTATCTTTTTGGGATGTTAAGACAAATAACTGGTTAGCGGAAGCAGGTGAATTTGAAGTACAACTTGGCACGGCTTTAAATGACATTAAACTCAAAGCTGCATTTAGTTATCATCAGTAGTTATCAGCAATGGACGCGTTTGATAAAAGAAAGTTGATAGCAAGGGGCCTTTGATCACTACACTTATTTTACGAACGCGGTCTTTATTTAACTAAGTTACTACTATTTAGGGGGTAATTTGATTAAAATTACCCCCTATATTAAAGAGTAGTTGTGATTTATGAAATTTAGTCCACTTGTACAAGAGTTAATTGATTCATTAAAATGTTTACCGGGTGTTGGTGCAAAGTCAGCGCAGCGCATGGCATTTCAGTTACTTGAACGTAATCGCCGTGGCGGCAGTAAACTTGCTAATACCCTAGCAAAAGCTATGACTGATATTGGGCATTGCCAACAGTGTAGAAATTTTACCGAAGAAGAACTCTGTGAAATATGTCAAAGCCCCAAACGACAACTTTCAACGACTTTGTGTATTGTGGAAACACCTGGAGATGTTATTGCTATTGAGCAGACAGGTGAATTCTTTGGGAAATATTTCGTTTTGATGGGACACTTATCACCCATTGATGGCATAGGACCCGATGATTTAGGCTTAAATATTTTAGCTAAACAATTTGCTACGGGTCAGTTCATTGAAGTCATTTTGGCGACTAATCCGACAGTGGAAGGAGAGGCAACAGCACACTTTATAGCCGAACTAGCTCAGCAGTACCAAGTCAATATTTCTAGAATTGCTCACGGTGTCCCTGTTGGCGGGGAATTAGAATATGTCGATGGTAATACACTATCGCATGCTTTATCTGGCAGAAAAAACTACCAGATTTAACACATTTTTTCAGAGTTGTTATGATAAGGTTTACTTTGAATGAAGGGTTAACCGCCAGTGAACTTAACTTTGAAGCCAGCCTTCTCTAATACCTGCTGTATGACATCTCGTTTATCGCCTTGTACTTCTATGGTTTCGTCAACGACGGAGCCACCGCTACCACAGGTTTTTTTGAGTTTTTTTGCTAACTCTTTTAGTGCTTTATTATCGAGTCCTAAGCCACTGATAACAACAACACCTTTGCCTTTTCGTCCTTTAGTTTCACGTCTTACTCTGGCAAAACCATCACTTGGCGTAATACTTTTTTCTTTTTGTTGGCTGATGCGGCCTGAGTCTGTTGAGTAGACTAATGAGTCATCACTCGCAGGTGTAGGCTTATCTTGCTCTATTGGTGCTTTACCAAATGCAGCAGCTAAATCACTTAAACTCGATAAATTATTTTTCATAAATCACTCAATACTATTAACTTCCACTATTCATTTATGCTGCTGGTACAAACCAGCTTGACAAATTTTAGACAAAATAAAACCACGTCTTATTTTCATAAGCGTGGTTTTATTATATCAATATTGTTTTGTGCTTAATACCGCACAAAGTATTGTTTGCTGTTTGAGCTATATTATAGCTTGCTTTCTAACTCTGGTAACGCATCAAACAAGTCAGTTACGATACCGTAATCAGCAACTTGGAAGATTGGCGCTTCAGGATCTTTATTGATAGCTACAATAACTTTTGAATCTTTCATGCCCGCTAAATGCTGAATAGCACCACTGATACCTACCGCAATATATAAGTCTGGTGCAACAATTTTACCTGTTTGACCAACTTGCATATCATTAGGAACAAAACCAGCATCAACGGCAGCACGAGATGCGCCAATAGCCGCGCCTAGTTTGTCAGCAATACCGTCAAGCAATTTAAAGTTATCGCCATTTTGCATACCACGACCACCAGAAATAATAACACTAGCAGCGCCTAAGTCAGGTCGCTCAGAAACAGTTAACTCATCGCTTACGTGGCTTGAGATTCCCGCATCAGTTACGGTATCAAGGTTGACTACTTCAGCATTACCATCTGTAGCAACGGCGTCAAAGCCAGTAGTACGTACAGTGATTACCTTTTTACTATCTAAACTTTGTACTGTTGCAATCGCATTACCAGCATAGATAGGACGAACAAAGGTATCACTACTTTCAACATCAATGATGTCAGAAATTTGTGCAACATCTAATAAAGCGGCAACTCTAGGCATAAAGTTTTTGCCAGTAGTTAGCGCCGTTGCCAAAATATGTTCATAGTCTGCTGCTAATTCAGTGACGAGTAAGCTAACATTTTCAGCAAGTTGATGTTCATAAGCTGCATTATCACAAACTAATACTTTGCTTACGCCATTTACTTTTGAAGCCGCTTCAACAACATTTTGACAGTCATGACCAGCCACTAGCAATGTTATGTCACCACCAATTTTTTGTGCGGCGTTAACTGTTTTAAGCGTCTCAGCTTTTAACGAGCTGTTATCGTGTTCAGCAATTACTAAAATACTCATGAGATCACCTTGGCTTCATTTTTTAATTTTTCAACTAATTCATCAATACTCTCTACCACAATACCAGCTTGGCGTTGTGCAGGTGGAGTAACTTTTAATAATTTAGTGCGAGCTGTTAAGTCGATGCCAAAGTCTGCAGCAGGTTTTACTGCTAATGGTTTACGCTTAGCTTTCATAATATTAGGTAATGAAGCATAACGAGGTTCATTCAAACGTAAATCTGTGGTTACAATCGCAGGTAAATTAAGCGCTACAGTCTGTAAGCCGCCATCTACTTCACGAGTAACATTCACTTTTTCGCCTTCTACTTTAACTACTGAAGCAAATGTGCCTTGTGGCATACCTGTTAAAGCAGCAAGCATTTGACCTGTTTGGTTGTTATCACTATCAATAGATTGCTTACCTAAAATTACAAGTTGTGGCTGTTCTTCTTCAACAACTTTTTGTAGCAATTTCGCGATGTTTAATGCGTCTAAGCTTTCATCAGTTTCAATTTGAATGGCGCGATCTGCACCTAAAGCTAATGCGGTACGCAATTGCTCTTGGCAAGACTTATCACCGATTGAAATTGCAATTACTTCAGTTGCTGTTCCTGCTTCTTTTAAACGAACAGCTTCTTCAACGGCAATCTCACAAAAGGGGTTTATAGCCATCTTTGTATTGGCAAGATCTACATTTGATTGATCGGGTTTAACCCGAACTTTGACGTTATAGTCAATAACACGTTTTATCGGAACTAATACTTTCATCGTAGCCTCTGAAAAGGTTTGTTAAATTACAAAAATAAATAATAGTTAAAAGATACCCTTGCTTTACGTCAACGTCAACGTAATCTTGGTGAAAACTTTTAAACTAAGATACAATCTAAAGAAATGCTTATAACAGTGTCTTGCTTGGGCATCTGTTATAAGATACTATCAAACACTTGTTTGAATATCAAACGCATGTTTTAAACTTACTACGATTTTTTAAATCTAAATATAATAATACTGGGAGATCTTATGGAACGCGAATCAATGGAGTTTGATGTAGTTATTGTTGGCGCCGGCCCTGCAGGTTTATCAACGGCTTGTAGGTTGATGCAACTAGCTCAAGAAAAACAGCAAGAATTAATGGTTTGTGTTGTTGAGAAGGGCTCAGAGGTTGGAGCCCATATTCTTTCTGGAGCTGTGTTTGAACCAAGATCTTTGAATGAATTATTTCCTGATTGGCAAGAACGAAATGCGCCACTAACGACTAAAGTAACCGGCGATGATATTTACTTATTGAATAATGAAAATTCAGGTATCAAATTACCTAATTTTTCTGTGCCTAAAACTATGCACAATGACGGTAATTATATTGTTAGTATGGGCAACGTTTGTCGTTGGTTAGCGGAACAAGCTGAACAGTTAGGTGTTGAAATTTTCCCAGGATTCCCAGCGCAAAGTGTTATCTACAATGACGATGGAAGTGTTGGTGGTGTCATCACTGGCGACATGGGTTTAGATGCTGAAGGTAAAGAAAAAGATTCGTTTATGCCGGGTATGGAGCTTCGTGCTAAGTACACCGTTTTTGCTGAAGGTTGTCGAGGTCATTTAGGCAAAGAGCTAATCGAAAAATTCAAACTTGATGAGCAAAGTTCTCCACAACATTACGGTTTAGGTTTTAAAGAAATTTGGGATATTGATCCAGCAAAACACCAACCAGGCCTTGTTGTTCATACAGCAGGTTGGCCATTAGATAAAAAGACAAATGGTGGTGGCTATCTTTATCATGCAGAAAACAACCAAGTTTTCGTTGGTTTAATTATCGATTTAAATTACAGCAACCCACACTTAAGTCCTTTTGATGAGTTTCAGCGCTACAAACATCATCCTAAAATTAGTCAGTATCTAGAAGGTGGTAAGCGTGTTTCCTATGGCGCTCGAGCCATGGCAAAAGGTGGTTTTAATTCGTTACCTAAAATGACTATGCCCGGAGCATTGTTAGTGGGTTGTGATGCCGGTACCATTAACTTTGCAAAAATTAAGGGTAATCACACGGCGATGAAGTCAGGCATGATTGCTGCTGAAGCTATTGCCCAAGCGTTAATTAGTAGTGACGCCGTTGCAGAAGAAGGGAAACAAGATTTAACACAATTTACGCAATTATATAAAGATTCTTGGTTATATGAAGAGTTATTCAATACCCGTAACTTTGGTCCAGCTATGCATAAGTTTGGTACCATGTTAGGTGGTGCTTATAATACTTTAGACCAAAACTTCTTTGGTGGTAAACTACCGTTTAATTTTAAAGATGATAGCGTAGACCATGAGCAATTAAAGCTAGCAGCCGATATGCCTGTTATTAATTATGCTAAGCCTGACAACAAATTAAGTTTTGATAAACTTTCTTCAGTATTCTTATCAAATACCAACCATGAAGAAGAGCAACCGTGTCATTTAAAATTAAAAGATGCAGATATTCCAATTCGAGTAAATTTAGCTAAATTTAATGAACCAGCACAACGTTATTGCCCTGCTGGAGTATATGAGGTTGAACAAACTGAAGAGGGTGACAAGTTTGTTATCAATGCACAAAATTGTATTCACTGTAAAACGTGTGATATTAAAGATCCAAGCCAGAACATTACTTGGGTAACACCTGAAGGCACTGGTGGTCCAAATTACCCTAATATGTAATATGTGCTGAGCCACAGATTATTTTATTTAAAACCCAATATACTTCCTAAGTATCTTGGGTTTTTTCATCTTTAGAATACCATTTGGTATAATAAGCTAGTTTGAGGATTCGATGATATTATAATTTTTTAGCGCAGGTATTGACTGATGAAGCTGCGTTTCTAGTTCATCTAAGTAGGTTAGTTGCTGACAAAAAAGTGCTGCTTTCTTATCAAGGGCTTTAGCTCTTTCTGCGACTTCTAACTCCAAATCTTTGCTGAGTGTTGTCAGCCTTTCATCAAAGGTGGCAATACGTGTTTCACCGCCATATTCGCTACTATCATCATTGGCTAAAATTGATTGGCCGACTGCTTCTAATATTGAACCGATAGATGTTGAAATCATTGCTTCAATTTCTTGTTCAAATTCTCCAGTAAATATCTCATCTAAGTTATTTAAGTCTTGTGGCGCGATATAGTAATTATTAGCGCTTTGATTAAAACGTGCACGAATTCGCCATTTTAGTTCTTCAAACTTAGCTTGAACTTTTTGCTGAGAAGCACTGTTTTCACCAGTTAAACCGGCAACTACTTCATTAACTGCTTTTAATCCAATATCCACGCCTTCAATCGCAATCGAGACAATTTCAGGTACTTGCTGGCGAATGCCATCACTAAAGCTGCTCAATAATTCTTTTTGTTCGCTTGATAAAGGTATTTCCCTGCCGCGAATAAAAAGTTGATCGGCATTGTTTATTTGTACTTGGGTTTTTGCTTTCTCGACAATACGGATATGTTTAGGGTCAATAATAACCCCATAATTAAGATTAATAGAACATTGTTGAGCGTATGCTTGCTGATAGAAAGGCATGAGTGTTAGTGCAAATAAACTGGATTTAAGTACAAACTTATTAGCCATAGCCATTATGTGTTCACTATTGGATCAATGAGTATTTTCCGCTCTCGGTATATCATTTTACTTGGGCCATATTCACGACGAGATCTGTCATTATAGTCGCCAACAACTAACTCTACGCCATGATAAAGCTTTTCAGTTGCTTCAACGTAAATACTGGTCATGTATTCTTGGAGGCTTTCCTCAAGGACTAGCTTTTCATTGAGTATTTCACCCATTTGATTAGCATGAAGTTGATAGGCAGGTACAATCTTGGCTAATAATTCAGGCTTTGCTTTTTCTTTAGGTAATTTCTTTAATTTATTGACTGCAACTTTCAATTCATTGGTTTTATCAGACGTTATTTTGAGTCGCTCTTCTAATTGGTGAATTTCATCTTTAAACGAGAATATTTTATGCTCAAAGTTAATAATAGTATTACTACCCGCAGTTGCGCCAATTATACCCGCGTGAACAGAGGTTCCTGCTTTGGTGTATCCACCAATTAATTTACCGTTGGCCTGTTCATCTTTTCCTATCCATAATCGGCCACTTATATCTAAGCTGCTGTGCAGCAATTGATTTTCAATTCTAACATCTTGATGAGAAGTGATTTGGGCGTATTGGCCATACTTTGCATAGATACTGCCTTTTGCACTGATATTTACACTCATAGTGATATTGGTAATATGCTTTTTTTCAACATCATGTTTTCGGCCAATAAGACCACCAGAAATAGTTATATCACCACCAGCTTCTAGGGTTGCTGACTCAACAAAACCCCCAACGGTTATATCACCCGAAGCGGTTACCCTCATACCTTCAGTTACATCGCCATCAACAATGACACTGCCAGTGAAATTGATATTACCCGTGGCAACGGTAACATTTTTGATCTTATAAACTTCATCAACTTCCATACCGTTATTAATGAGTTTAGGTAAACCAACTTTTTCAGAAACGAGTATGTTAGTATTTTTAGCGCTTATATTTGTTCCTTCGCCAGCGACGAGTTCAACATCATTGCCTGGTTCAGAGGGGAGTGGGGTAGCAGTAACCGTATAACCTTGTTTTCCTTGGGTTAAAGGTACTTTTTGTGCAATAGGATCGCCTATGTTGACACAAATGATGTCGCCGAGATCTCGCATGTCGACACTACCATCTTCTCGCTTTTTAGGTTTTAAAATTCTTGCTTGTGCACTTTCAACTAACGGTTTTATTAAAGCATCTTTGCCATTAACTGCGATTTTACCCGAAGCAATTTGCATCTCAACCTGAGTATTGGGCACTTGTTTTGCGGCAAGTTGTGCAAGTTGAATTAAATGTTCTTTACTGAAGCCTTTTTTTACACCGGCTTCTTGTGCTGCATTTAGGATCGCTTTGGCAGAGAGATGTTTACCACCTTGAGCGCTAGTAATCTCAGCAGTAGCTCCCATTTCATCAGACTCTATCGTGATACTTATTTTCGCATCAACACGTTCAAGTACTTGATAGCGTATTATTCTACCTGCTTTCTTATCCTGTAGAGGTTTTAAAACATCGTTCAATTCAGCGACAGCATTTTTAATATTACTATTACTAATGCGAAGTTTTGTAAATTCTGATGCGTCAATTAGCTCTTTAATGCTCAAGGTTGAGATGGTGTCACCCCCCTTGATTGGCTCTAAAACTAAATCTATATTATCTTTTTTATTACAGATTAAACTGGCTTTGGTCATTGCGCTGGCTCCCCTATACCGTTAAATACTGCTGAGCCAAGTAACGGTTAGGTGCTGTTCTTTTATTATAGAATTATTATGAGTATGTAAATTATCGACTTTGTTACATATAATGGTTTTGATGAATTTTAATAAAGCTGCTCGTACCTTCTTTAGAGTAATCTATTTTATATTCTATGCCATCAAGTGCTTGAACGAATAAAAGTGTTTTTTCCTCACCAAATAATTCAGCAGAAGAAATATCAACAATATCTTGGTAAGCTTTTTTAGCAATCGAGCGTTTTGCAGGTATTTCGCCCTTATATATGCCGATACCGCGGTGGCTAATAATAACAACGGACTTCTCACCATTAACTATAAGTAAATCGAACTTTTTTACTTTATGTATAACGGTATTTCGACCACTGGTTATAAAATTTCTCTCTATCAAAATAGGCTCCTGAAATTAATTTATAATTTCTATTTATTATTACTCTTAATATATAAATTTTTACTAAACTAAGCAATGGATAAGCAGGCTTCTATCCGGCTATACATTATTCTAGTTCATCAATTTGTTAACTTTTTGTCTATCCTTGTTGACACTTCATTGATCGGTAAAGGCGCGCTCTGCTATATAGTTAGGAATCGACGTTATGTTTTGTTGATAACGGCGGAGTAAGTCTAAGCCAATGGCCGCTACAAACTCTTGAAATTTAACTCTTTTGTAAGGTAGAAGTAAACATTGAGTTTTGATGTTATCAATGCTACCCCAAGCAAGCCACACGGTACCTACCGGTTTTTCTTCAGTTCCGCCGTTTGGACCTGCGACACCTGATACCTGTCTCTTATACACATCTGACGCTGCCGACGAAGAGGATAGTGTAGA
>CAJXRC010000028.1 GCA_913058405.1 uncultured Colwellia sp.
CTAAAGGCGTTTCTAATTCCAGCTGAAACCTGCATCTTCATGTGGCTTGGGTATAGACAAATAACAAGCCATCATAGTTTTATAATCACCTGTTTTTTTGTTTATTGCGTAAACATAATTTGCTTGGATACTTTTTTAAGTGTAGTTGCGTATAATACTGCAACTTACCTAAATTAAGCCTAAGATTAATTTTAAAATGACTATAGAAAACTTAAACAATACCTTATCCGCTATTGATGAAATAAATCGCCAAGATCCGAATGTAATTTTAGTTAACGGTAGTTCCCAAGCAAAAGAGTTAGTTTACGGGCAACAAATGACTGACTGTCTAAAGTTATATTGGCCTGAAGCAAATGAGTTACTTCAAATTGCAGTTAGAGCGCAACATATTAAGCGTTGGCAGTTAAAACGCACAGAGTTTGCTGAAGGGAAAGCTGGCTACTATCAATGGCGAATTGCCCAAGGTAAGTTTCATGCAGAGCTAACTGCAAGCATTATGGTTGTTCAAGGTTATAGTGCAGAAGAGTCTGAACAATGTGCAGCTATCATTCGAAAGGAAAACTTAAATACAAATAATGATAGCCAAACCTTAGAAGATGTTGCCTGTTTAGTCTTTCTTATGCACTACTTTAATGAGTTTGCAGCAAAATATACCGAGCAAGATAATGAAGCTAAGATTGTTCGTATTGTACAACTAACATGGAAAAAAATGTCTGAGCAAGGGCATGATATTGCGCTATCTTTAACCCTACCAGATCATTTAGCCGCTATAGTCACCAAAGCACTTAGTTAAGCTTTTTCTTAATTTATAAAACAAAACGCTGACTTATCTATTGTAGAACTTATCACCTCTTCAATTGCCGAGTCAGCAGCATTGACTGATAACTGACTTATGGTTATTTACTTTCTGGTAAACGCCATACGAAGATAAACGGACCAATAACCAAAACAACGACAAGTGCTGTTAACATTGCACTTTGCAACATAAAAGCAGACCAACACACCGAAAGAATCATGGTTAATAAAGCGATACGTTTAGCTTTTCTAGGAATACTTCGATATTTCTGCCAATCATGAATTAGTGGCCCGAACGTTTTATTCGCTAAAAGCTTTCGTTGCATTTCAGGTGAAGATTTAGCAAAACAGGCGGCAGCCACCAATAAAAAGGGGGTCGTTGGTAAAATGGGTAATACCACGCCTAAAATAGCTAAACCGACAAAGAATATTCCCGTTATTTTTAAAATTAACACTTTACCTTTATTTCCAGCTTGGGCTATTTGGTAGGCCATTAAATAATAACTCCCTTCGATGTAAATGATAAACAATACTCATCAGAGATAAGTTAACTCAATTTTACCTTCACTTTATTATTAGTATCACGACTACTGCGTATTAATTCATTATCTGCTGACTCAGAACTGTCTTGCTCGGTAACTGATTTTGCTAAACGATCATAAAGTAAAACATTGACTGATGCCGCTAAGTTCATGCATCCCACTGTAGGTATGTAAACAACATCGTCAGCATAATCAATGACCTGTTGTTTTATTGTTCCATCTTCTGGACCAAATATATAAACAGCATGTTGTGGATGAATAAAATGAGGAAGTGGTGTTGCGCCTTCCACTAAATCTACACATATAATTTTAGTCGTAGATGGGATATTTTCCAGTGAGCCTTTGATACCGATAAAATCATCTACGGCTAATAAAGGAATCTTTCCTTGAGCATTTTTGGTATCAGTCTTTAGTGTGTCTTTATTATATTTAGCTGCTTGTTCATAGCGCCTGCCCGTATAAAGCACTTGATCAGCTTGATAGCAGCCTGCTGCGCGCATTACCGCACCAACATTGGTTGGACTCTTGGGGTTAGTCAACGCAATAGTGACGTGTTGTTTGTTTGGTTCTTCTTTTATCTTCATAAGTATTTTAAGGAGTTTTCCTAGGCCTTTTTTTCCTGACTTTTAACATATTGCCAATAGTCTTCTAATTCGGCTAAATCATGTTCAGTAAAACTTTTACCCGACTGATTCACTTGTTCTTCTACACCGATAAAACGTTTGCTAAATTTTTTGTTCGCTCGACGAAGCAGTGTTTCAGGGTCTTCTTTGGCATGACGACATAGGTTTACTACCGCGAACATCAAATCGCCCAATTCTTCAGCTAATGCCTTCTTATCAAGAGTATCAGCCTCTAACTCATCCTTAACTTCTTGTACTTCTTCTTCAATCTTTGCAAAGACATCTGGCATGTTATCCCAATCAAATCCGACATGAGAGCATCGTTTTTGAATTTTTGCAGCTTGCGACAACGCAGGTAAATTTTTTGGAATATCAGCTAAGATACTCAAACCACCAAGAGCAGCACTGCTACCATTTTGTTGTTTATTCTTTTGCTCTCGTTCTAGTATTTTTTCATTTTCCCAATTGGTTTTAATTTCTTCATCTGTTTGTAAGCTTGCTTGAGCAAATACGTGAGGGTGACGTCGAATAAGCTTTTCGCAGATTGCCGCTATTACTGAGTCTAAGTCAAAATGCTCTTGTTCTTTACCCAATTGGCTATAAAAGATCACTTGAAAAAGTAAATCTCCAAGTTCTTTTTCTAACTCGGCAAAATCACCTTGTTCGATTGCATCAACAACCTCATAGGCTTCTTCTAGCGTATGACTTGTTATAGAAGCAAAGTCCTGCTTAATATCCCAAGGACATCCCGTTATCGGATCTCGTAATCGAGTCATAATCCAACGCAATTTTTCTATTGAGGCTTGTTCATTTAACATTTTATTTTACTTCTTCGATTTAGTATATTTTCATTATTTAGGTCGGCCGTTTTAAATGACTTTAAAAATGCCTCTAAGGGGGGTTAAGCCGAAGTTACTATAGGCGCCTTACTTGCGTAACATCATCTAATTGACGCAACTTATCCAAAACACGCGTTAATAACTCACTACTTTCTACTTCTAATTTTAAGTTCATACTCATCGTCTGTTTCACTTTATCTGTATGGCTATCCATACCAACAATACTAACTCTTTCGTTAGCAATAATAGTTGAGATATCTCGTAATAAACCTTGTCTATCACTGCCAATTATTTGAGCTGAAGCTTGATAACCAACTTTACTTTCATTGCCCCATTGCACTTCAACTAATCGCTCGGGTTGTAAATTAAGGGAATTAGCCAATTGCTCACAATCTTGCCGATGAACAGAGATACCTCGTCCTTGGGTAATAAAACCAGAAATAGTATCACCAGGAACAGGTTGACAGCACTTAGCCATATGGGTAAGCAAGTTTCCAACGCCAGAAACAGTAATACCATTATCATCTTGCGCTAAAGATTTACTTGATGTCGTTTGTTTAACTAAGCTTTGCGGGTCTATTTCAGGCTTAGGTTTTAATTTACTATCGAGTTGGGTAAAGTGGTTGATAACCTGTTGTAATCTTGCGTTACCACTACCAATTGCAGCATAAAGATCATCGACAGTTTTCATATTAAAGCGTTTTGCTGCCAGTAATAAATCGATGGACGCAACGTCATGTTTAGCTATTTCGTTATCAAATAGTTCTTTGCCCAGAGCAATGTACTTATCTCTATCGAGTAATTTAAAAAAATGCTGAACTTTTGCACGGGCACGTGAAGAATAAATG
The DNA here is from genome assembly GCA_913058405.1 of uncultured Colwellia sp. Taxonomy (GTDB): domain Bacteria; phylum Pseudomonadota; class Gammaproteobacteria; order Enterobacterales; family Alteromonadaceae; genus Colwellia. Next base: position 3,648 of record CAJXRC010000028.1, read on the forward strand.
TAATTTAAATTTGGATTTAACCAATCTCGACTAGGATTAGGTTGCTTACTCGTGAGTATTTCGACCTGATCACCTGTTTGCAATTGATGAGTAAAAGGGACAATTTTTCCAAATATTTTGGCTCCAATACAGCAATGACCTACATTAGAATGAATATAATAAGCAAAATCTAAAGGAGTGGATCCCATCGGTAAATCGATAACATCGCCACCAGGGGTAAATACATAAATCCGGTCCTCAAATACCTGACTTCGTAACTCATCAAGCAATTCGCCACTTTCGGCAACATCATCTTGCCATTGCAGAATTTTTCTTAACCAGCCTACTTTATCATCGAAACTGTTACTCTTGCCGCTAGCGTTACCTTCTTTATAACGCCAATGTGCCGCAACACCAAGCTCGGCATCATCATCCATTTGCTTAGTTCTAATTTGTACTTCAACTGATTTACCTTCTGGGCCTAGAACAACGGTATGTATTGACTGATAGCCATTCGCTTTAGGTGTAGCAACATAGTCAGAAAATTCTTTTGCAATATGCTGCCACTCAGTATGAACAATGCCTAAAGCCGAATAACAGTCTTGCACTTTTTCAACAACAACACGTACTGCTCTAACATCAAAAAGCTGTTCAAAATCAAGCGACTTTTGCTGCATCTTCTTCCAAATGCTATAGATGTGTTTAGGACGGCCATAAACTTCACCATTGATAGATAAGGCCGTCAATTCGCTATTTAAGTGACCAACAAAGCTAGTCATGTATTGCTCTCGTTCTAGTCGAGTTTCATCCAGAAGCTTGGCAATTTTTTTATAAACTTGTGGGTGAAGATAACGAAAAGAAATATCTTCCAGTTCCCATTTTAATTGCCCTATTCCTAAACGGTTTGCCAAAGGTGCATAGATATTCGCACTCTCTTTTGCTACCAGAACGCGGGTTTCTTCATCGCTATTTTTCTTTTCTCGTAAATCACATAAGCGCTCGGCTAATTTAATCACTACCGCGCGAACATCATCCACCATAGCTAGTAACATTCGGCGAATATTATCTATGTTTTGAGGTGCTTGGTCATTTGACTGATTACTTTGTTGGCGTAATGCTTTAATTGCAGCCATCTGTTCGACACCTTGACAGAGCATAAGGATGTCTTTTGAAAAGTGCTCTTTAACAAATTCTATTTCAATAATATCATTCGCTAATAATGGTGAGATAAAAGCCGCAACTAATGAATCCGCGTCAAGGTTTAGGCCACTTAAAATCTCAACCATTTCCATGCTTTTGTTAAGCAACTGCTGCTTCTCTGCACTTTCTGACTGATAATAATTTGACACCTGTGGCCATAGCGTTGACAACGCACTATTTTTTACATCAGTTAATGCGAGATCAGTTAGCCATTGTTCAAAACTTTGCACTGTTATTTGATGTGATTTACGCACGGAAACCATGGGTGTTCCTTTATCTTTGATTGGTTAACTTTATGAAATTAAATAACTTTCGATTATTGAATGCTAATTAGTATGAGTAAACAATACCATAGTCTCAACATGCTTTGTTTGTGAAAACATATCCATCAGTGATATTTTCTCAAGCTTATATCCCTTAGAAATAAGTGTTGCACTATCTCTCGCTAAGGTTGCGGGATCACAACTGACATACAACACACTAGGAATTGCTAATTCTGCAATTTGCAGCACTGCTTGTTCAGCACCTGCTCTGGCAGGATCAAGTAGAACTTTATCAAACTTATGCCCTTTCGCCCAAGACTCTGTTAGCCAATCACTATTTAAATCAGCCTGATAAAATTGACAATTATCAAGGCTATTGATACGGGCGTTCTGAGTCGCTTTATCAACCATTGCTTGAACCCCCTCAACACCAACAACGCATTTTGCGTATTTTGCCAGCGCTAAACTAAAATTTCCCAGACCACAAAATAAGTCTAAAACATTCTCACTAGCTGAAAGGTTTAACCAAGCCAAGGCTTGATTGATCATAGCAATATTAACCTGATGGTTAATCTGAATGAAGTCACTACTGGAGAAGTACACTTTACTATTATCCGCTAATTCATATGACAGCACAGTAGAGTTGCTTTCTATATCACTGACTAGTGGCAGCTGTTTATTGCCATCATCAATAATGACATGCCAATGATGTTGCTGTGCATAAGACTGCCAAAGCCCTATATCAGTTTCATTCATTGGTTTTAATTGACGAACAACAATGACCACTTGATTGTCTTTCTGTCTGCTCTCTTGCTCACTTGTTTCAATAATGTCTGCTTGAATGGCTTCTATATGGCCAATAGCAGATTTGACTGTGAGCTGTAGCAATAATTTCTTTAGCAAAGGGAAAATAACATTAAGCGGTTCAACCAAAACAGGGCATGATTTAATTGATGCTAATTGATTGGTTAATTTTTGCCTAAAACCAATAGTCGCATGAGCGTTCTTATCGAATTGCACTCCAATGCGAGCTTTACGACGGTAATGCCAAGGAGAGCTTTTTATAGCTTTTTCCCAAGGTAGCTCTGCAGCACTCATTTTATCAGTGAGATTTTGAATACTGAAACTACGAGAAAAAAGATCAGTGACTTTTTGTTGTTTAAATAATATCTGTTCACTTAAATCAAGCATTTGTAAATCACACCCACCACAAAGGCCAAAGTGCTGACACTTGGGTACCACTCTGCTTTCACTTTGTTTAGTGATTGAAATAAGTTTAGCGCGGGCATATTTACTTTTTTGCTCGACAACTTTTACCTCAACAACTTCAGTGGGTAAAACACCAGCTATAAAAATGGGCTTATTTTGCCAACGAGCAACACCGACCCCATTCATATCAAGTTTATCAACGGTAACGGTTAATCGTTGATTAGACGTTTTAGGTTTTACTGCTGCTTTAAAATAATTTGCCATTTTCACCCTAGAACTTACGCTTATTAAATTAACTAATTAATGCTTATTTTGAAGTAACTTAGCTATCTGTACTATAATTTTATAGCAGCTTATGAGATTATTTATGTTAAGTTGGATAATCATTTAGATAGCTAATTTTTTCAGTGGGTATTTTACCCTAAATTTATCAAAAAAGTTCAACAAAAAAATGCATAAAATAAGCCTGAAAGACTGGGTTATCATACTCACTATCCTACCAACCACTCTAATTGGTTTTGGTTTAGCTAGTTATTTTTCTTATAGCCGTTCAGTTGAGCTTAATGACTTTCTTGAACAACGTGCTAAAAGTATTATTGAACCGATTGCAATCGCTAGTAAAGAGCCTTTATTAAACAAGAATAGAGATAAACTTCGCCAATTGATCGGTTTTACACACCGAAATCAATCTAGCATTGTAAAAAGTATTGTTATTTTTACTGAAGATAACCAAGTTTTTGTTACCAGTGCCTATCACGGTGATACCAACTTAATGCGACTAAAAGCTGGCGCAGACCTACCAAATAACACCAATATTCAAACCTTGTCTGATTACATAATTTTTAGAACCCCTATTATTGATGAAAACTATAACTATCAAACTGAAACCAAAAAAACAGCAATAGCCAATTCTCAATACAATTATGCGACCAATAGATCAAAACCAGTAATTATTGGTTATATCGCTATGCAAATTGATAAAAGCGCCCTTAATTTTCAACAACAAAGCCAATTTATAATCGCATTTACTTTTGCTCTACTTGCCTCCTTGCTTAGTGCTATTTTTGCAATGCGACTCATCAAAAAAGTGACAAAGCCTATTAATTCTATGGTGTTAGCCATTGAACGAATTAGAGAGGGAAAATTAGAGAGCAGAGTAAGCGGTCAACTCATCGGAGAGTTAAACTTTTTAAAGAATGGTATTAATGCCATGGCACAATCGCTTGATAGTTATCAAAACGAAATGCAGGCGAGTATAGATCAAGCCACAATAGATTTACGGGAAAGCTTAGAACAATTTGAAATTCAAAATGTCGAGCTGAGTATTTCTAAGCGAAAAGCACAAGAAGCTAATAGAGTTAAATCCGAATTTTTAGCGAATATGAGCCATGAATTGCGAACTCCACTTAATGGCGTAATAGGCTTTACCCGTCAAGTATTGAAAACACCACTTACTGAAAACCAGCGTGACTATTTACAAACAATTGATCGTTCTGCAAATAATTTATTGACCATAATTAACGATATTCTCGATTTCTCCAAACTTGATGCCGGTAAGATGGTTACCGAAAACATACCTTTCTCTTTGAGAGAATCGATTGACGAAACGCTCACATTATTAGCACCTTCAGCCCATAAGAAGAATATTGAATTATCAATAAACCTCCCACAAGCATTACCTGATTCTCTAGTTGGTGACACCATGAGAATAAAACAAATCATCACCAATTTAGTCAGCAATGCAATAAAATTTACTCCACAAGGCTCAGTTTCAATAGATATTGTCAGCGAAGTTGTCAAACAGAATAAAATCAAACTAAAAGTGATTGTTACTGACACTGGCATTGGTATGACTTCCAATCAGCAAAGAACTATTTTTGATGCTTTTACGCAAGCAGATCAAAGTATCACTCGTTTATATGGTGGTACTGGATTGGGCTTGGTAATTTGCCAACGACTCGCACAAGAGATGAATGGCGATATAGGCTTTAACAGTGAAAAAAATCATGGCTCTAGTTTTTGGTTTACTTTCCAATGTGAAATTAACGCAATGCCGTTAATGTTAGAATTAGATAACCAGCACTTAGCAAATAAAACAGTGCTTTACTTTGAAGAGAATAATCATAGTAGAGAGTCGACCAAAGACTTGTTAAAACATTGGAAGATGCGCGTTACGAGTGTCATAAACAGACATGAACTATCACAAGTACTTTCTCACAGTAGTCAAACCCACCGGGGCTTTGACTACGTGCTTATTGGCCACAATCAAACATCCACAGCGTTAAGTGAGTTGAAGAAAACAATTTCACAATTACAGCCATTTTCCAACAATATACACTTAGCGTTAAATAATACTTCACCTAGCTTGCACGAGGCTTTGATTGCCAGTGGTGCCATAAGCTGTATGAGTAAACCTCTATCACCGATTACTTTAAGTAAAGTTTTACAACCAGTTATTGAGACTAAGGCTGAAACACTCACGTTGAATTCACCTGTGGGTAAGATATTACCTATAAAAGTTTTAGCTGTTGATGATAATGAGGCAAACTTAAAATTAATCAAAGCTTTATTGTTAGAGCAAGTTGCTGAAGTTGTTGAAGCCGACAATGGCATGTCTGCTATAGAACTATGCAAGGTGGAGACTTTTTCTTTAATCTTTATGGATATTCAAATGCCGATTATGGATGGTATTAGTGCATTGAAAGAAATAAAGAAATTAGCTAACAATAATAACACTCCCATTATAGCCGTGACGGCTCATGCATTAAGTGGAGAAAGAGAAAAAATGCGTCAACAAGGCTTTAATGCCTATATGACAAAACCAATAGATGAAACGATGTTACGTCATATAATTTATGAATACTGCGACTTCGACCATCTAGTGAGTTCAGTAATTCCAATCATATCCTCTGATATAATTAATCAGGCTGACGCACCCTCAAAAATAATTGACTGGCCTTTAGCGCTTAAACGTAGTGCTAATAAAGCTGATTTAGCTAAAGAGATGTTTTTAGGCTTGGTCGATAGCCTACCTGAAACCCAATTAAGCATACGTGAAGCAATTGACATGCAAGATATTGATCAAATAAAGCGGCTTGTTCATAAACTAAATGGTGCTTGTTGTTACACTGGAACGCCAAATTTAGCCAAAATCACCACTCAATTAGAGACCCAGTTGAAAATGGGCTTGAGTACAGAAGAGCTGGAACCTGAGTTTTTAGAATTTTTCGAACATATAGAACAGGTCTTATTTGCAGTACCTAAAGCGCTAAAAACCATAAGTTCAAATAGCCATTAGTTTAATAGAAAAGAATAACGAACAATGCCACGTTATTTTTTATAGTAATAATTTGAGTTTTGATTATTTTGAATTAAATTAATTAGCGAATGTTGATAATTGGCGAAGTATCAATATCACCATCCTCGGATATTACAGCAAGACCACCACTGCATTGTAAGACGGCTAAACTATGGCCATTATCATTACGCACAAAAGTCAGTTCATAACCAAATTTCCCTAAACTACTAGCCGAAAATTTTTGCGCTAAAGATAGTTTGTTCCACCAAACTGATTGCTCAGGAGATTCCTTTCTACGCTCGAGCATCGGTTTTATCTGTGTTTGCATTATGAATCCTCACTAATTTGTAGGCTGAATCCTTTTTACAGCGTATCAAATAAAGTGTAGACCATAATTTGCAAAGTGTAGACTATAATTTAAACAAATATAAAAGAAGTGAGTTTTTTCAATTTTGCTTAATGCTAACTGTAAATATTAGGTGTTAAAAGTTCTCGCTTCTAACATCAGCTGTTTCATATCTCGAACGGCTTTGTCTAAACCATCAATAGCAGCACGTGCGATTATGGCATGGCCAATATTCAACTCGATAATTTCTTTAATAGCTGCAATAGGTTTTACATTAAAATAGTTCAAACCATGACCTGCATTAACTTTTAGTCCTAAGCTATGCGCGTACTTAATACCTACAGTTAATCGTTCAAGTTCTATTTGTTGTTCTTCTTCCGATTCTAAGTCAGCATAATGCCCAGTATGTATCTCTATATAAGGAGCTTTACTGGCAAAAGCCGCATCAATTTGCCCTTTATCAGCATCAATAAAGAGACTCACTGCAATACCAGCAGCGGTTAACTGCTCTGTTGCTTTAGTTATTTTATCTAATTGCCCTACAACATCTAAACCACCTTCTGTTGTGAGCTCTTCACGTTTCTCAGGCACTAAACAACAAAATACTGGTTTTACATCACAAGCTATCGCTACCATTTCATCAGTGACAGCCATTTCAAAATTCATACGTGTATGCAATGTTTGTTTTAAAACGTGAATATCTCTGTCTTGAATATGGCGTCTATCTTCACGTAAATGAACGGTAATGCCATCTGCACCTGCATGTTCAGCAACACTCGCTGCATAAACAGGATCCGGATAGTTTGTACCGCGAGCCTGTCTTAACGTGGCTATATGGTCAACGTTTACACCTAATAATAAATCTGTCATTTCTTGATCTCTTTTTAATTATTTTGATATTTACTGTAGATATAAATAGCTAAAACTTTATATTTTTTTCAAAAAAAGTTTACGGCTATTTAATGGCTGATTACCTAGTAATTGGTTAATTACCTGTCGCATCAGTAGCTTGAAGGTATTACTAACGCCTTCTGTAGTGCTATTTGTGTATAAAGATTCCCGCTGGGAAATTACCTGTAAATGGCTTTTATTGAAGCATTGAGTGCTATTTTTTGGAAAAGAATCAAATACAGGAACAAAACCTTGCTCGGCAATATAACGGAAGTAGCTCACATCGTGCTCAAAGACAGGGCTAAAGTCAAATGACAATCCTAACTCTTCAAGCAGTGATAATTCAAATAAGCGTAATTGCGGGGCAATTTCCTCACCTTTAGCTAAGGCGGTCAACGTTTTTTGGTATTGAGAGAATAACTGCTGACAAGGAATTTGCTCTGTTAACAAACGAATTAGCAATTCATTGAGGTAAAAAGAGCTAAATAAACTGTGCTTTATCAGCGAAAATGATTTGCCGGTAGAATCAATTTGAGTTATTTGTTTAACGTTACTTTGGCCTTTCAAGGTTAATCTAAGCGGTAAAAATGGCTGAATTAAGCCTTTTTTTATTGAGCGCTTAGATTGACCAACATAAACTAAGGCAGTCACTTTGCCATCTTGCTGTGTTAACAAATCGACTAATTGCTGGTTTTCACGATATGGACGACTATGTAAAACAAATGCGCTTTGTTCAATCATTTATGGCATTCCAACTAGCCTGAGTAATCATCACCATAACCTAAGCTGCGTAATGCTCGTTCATCATCTGCCCAGCCTGATTTCACTTTTACCCAAGTTTCGAGGAAAACTTTACTCTCAAATAAGTTTTCCATATCTCGTCTGGCTTCTTGACCAATAGTTTTCAAGCGCTCACCTCTATTGCCAATAACCATGCGTTTTTGACTATCTCGCTCAACTAATATAAGGGCATTTATATGAATAATCCCCTTATCATCCATCTTAAACTGCTCTATTTCTACCGTGATAGAATAAGGTAACTCATCACCAGTAAAGCGAATCAGCTTCTCACGAATAATTTCAGAAGCCATAAAGCGACTAGAGCGATCAGTGATATGATCTTCAGGAAACCAGAAAACGCCTTCAGGAAGGGATGTTAAACACAATTTTTTAATGGTATCAACGCCATGGCCCTTAGTCGCACAGATAGGCACAATGTCTCTAAAGTCATGCATAGCACCTAATTTTTGCAGGTGGGGTAACAACTCATCTTTCTCAGCTATATTATCTGTTTTGTTAACCACTAATATACACGGTGTGCCACTTTGTTTAACTTTAGATAACACCAATTCATCATCTTTTGTCCAATGCGTGCCTTCAACTAAAAACATTATTAACTCAACTTCCGCAATTGAACTACTTGCAGCACGGTTCATCAACCTGTTTATGGCGCGCTTTTCTTCAGTGTGTAAACCAGGAGTATCTACTAATACTGCTTGTCTATTTTCTTCAGTCAAGATACCTAAAATACGGTGACGAGTTGTTTGCGGTTTTTTAGAAGTAATACTAATTTTTTGCCCTAACAAGGCATTCAATAATGTTGACTTACCAACATTTGGGCGTCCGACAATAGCAATTAAGCCTGCATAGGTATTCGAGGTATCGTTGTGCATAATTTATTTTCTCGTGCTGCTTTTTTTGCTTGAGCTGCTTGGGTTACTTTTAGTATGTCGGGGATTTGCTGATTTAGCTTGTTTTGTTGGTTTTATTTTTACTTCTTTTTCTTGTTCTCTTTCTTTTTCAATTAAAGCAAGTATCTGCTGTGCAGCTTCTTGCTCTGCTTTTCGACGACTTGTACCCTTAGCGATAACTACTTCACTGATCACTGACGTTTGGCAACGAACAGTAAACTCTTGGTTATGTGATTGCCCCGTGGTATCAATTACTTCATAAGTAGGAAGAGGTATCTTTCTTCCTTGTAAGAATTCTTGTAAACGAGTTTTAGGATCTTTTTGTTCATTACCCGGTTTAATCACCGTTAAGCGTCTTTCAAACCAACTTAAGATAAGTGCCTTACAACACTCAATATTTGAATCTAAATATACGGCGCCGATGATGGCTTCAATCGCATCTTCTAATATCGATTCACGATGATGACCACCACTTTTCAACTCACCCGGCCCTAATATTAAGCATTCTCCCAAGTTAAAGTCTCGTGCAACTTCAGCTAAGGTTACACCTTTAACTAAGCTGGAACGCATGCGAGTCAGGTCACCTTCGTCATGTTTTGGGAACTTATCATAAAGTGCCTCAGCGATAACAAAACCTAAAATAGAGTCCCCTAAGAACTCAAGCCTTTCATTATGAGCGCCTTTAGCACTTCTGTGAGTAAGTGCTTGGACCAATAACAAGGGTTCATTAAATTCATAACCAAGCTTTTTGGTTAATCTAGCAAGATTGTGAGGATTAATTTTCACGATATAACTCTTTGTGCCATGTAAAAAAAGTAGCCATGTTAAATAATTGCGCCAATGCGATCAAAACGTACGCCTGTAGGCAACCATTGAGGTAAAAAACTATCTTCGCTTCTGTCGAAGTCGAAACTCATCCAAATAGCAACAGCTTCTCCCACAAGGTTCTCTTCAGGAACAAAGCCCCAAAAGCGCCCATCTAAAGAATTATCGCGATTATCACCCATAACAAAATAATGCTTTGCCGGTACCAAAAATTCATCCGCGGCAGTACCTGCTTGTGGAAAGTAACGAGCGACTCTAGGTAAGGTATGGCTATCATTCAATACCTGGTGGCTTTTGTTCAACATCTTAGACTCGAATTCATTCATACCTGTTTCAGCATCTGGCCCTACATATGCCCCAACAAGATTTTGTTGTATTTGCTCAAAATCAGGACATTTGGCATCAGACTCTTGGCAAGCTCGCTTAATATAGAGCGATTTATTACGATAAATAATTCGATCACCAGGCAAACCTATTACTCGCTTGATAAAGTCAACGTTAGGATCTTCTGGATACTTAAAAACCACAACATCACCGTGTTCAGGTAAACCATTTTCAATGAATTTATGTCTTACCACTGGATCTTTTAAGCCATAATTGAATTTATTCACTAGAATAAAGTCACCATCGAGTAACGTTGGCATCATAGAGCCTGATGGTATTTGAAAAGGTTCGTATATAAATGAACGTAAAATTAAAACAAAAGCAATCACTGGAAATATTTGCACCGCGGTATCTACTAAAGGCGATGGTTCTGTTAATGTTTCTAGCGCTTGTGGTGTTAATTCAGCTGAGCGCTGCGCAACACTAGCTTTCAGTCTACGTTGTGGTGCTAAATAAAATTTATCAGCAAACCAAACGATCCCTGTTAATACGGTAATTATCACTAAGATAATGGAAAAATAAACAGCCATATACTTCCTATTTTAAAATCCTATTAGGTTAAATCCTATTAGAGAAATTTTAGCGACAAGCATTAAGCTAATGTCGCTACTTTATAAATTAACTTAACAGTCCAAACTAACTATCAAGTTTAAGAACGGCTAAAAATGCTTCTTGTGGTACTTCAACATTACCCACTTGTTTCATGCGTTTTTTACCATCTTTTTGTTTTTGTAGCAGCTTCTTCTTACGACTAATATCACCACCGTAACATTTAGCGGTAACATTTTTACGTAATTGCTTCACGGTAGTACGAGCAATAACATTGTTACCAATAGCCGCTTGAATTGCGATATCAAACATTTGACGATGTATCAATTCTTTAAGCTTATCTACTAATAATCGACCACGTGCCACTGAGTTTGCTCTATGGGTAATCATAGCTAAGGCATCAACGCGATCGCCATTAATCATGACATCAACGCGAACCATGTCTGCCGCTTCAAAGCGAACAAAGTTATAGTCTAATGACGCATAACCTCGACTCGTTGATTTAAGTTTATCAAAAAAGTCCATTACCACTTCCGCCATAGGAAGTTCATAAGTAACGGCAACTTGGTTTCCGTGATAAATTAAATCTTTTTGCACGCCGCGTTTTTCAATACATAAGGTAATGACATTACCTAAATATTCTTGTGGTACTAAAATATTTGCTTGAACAATTGGCTCTCTAATTTCTTCAATATTATTAATTGCAGGGAGATCAGCAGGGTTATCTATAGAAATAACATCACCGTTAGTAGAAGCAATTTCATAGTTTACGGTTGGCGCTGTAGTAATTAAATCTAGGTCATATTCGCGCGCTAAACGCTCTTGAATAATCTCCATGTGCAACATGCCAAGGAAACCAATACGGAAACCAAAACCTAGTGCAGAAGAGTTTTCCGGTTCAAAAAATAAAGACGCATCATTTAAGCTCAGTTTATTAAGCGCATCTCTGAAGTTTTCATAATCATCTGAACTTATAGGGAAAATACCAGCATAAACCTGTGGTTGCGCTTTTTTGAAGCCAGGTAAAGCATTTGCTGTTTCTTTCTTACTGATAGTGATGGTATCACCTACTGGCGCACCATGAATTTCTTTAATGCCGGCAATAATAAAACCAACTTCACCAGCTCTTAAAATACCGGTATCTGTTTGTTTTGGTGTAAATATACCTACTTTATCAATTTGGTGGACCTGTCCAGTAGACATCACCAACATCTTATCGCCTTTTTTAACTTCACCATTGATAATACGAACAAGTGAAACAACACCTTGGTAATTATCAAACCATGAGTCAACAATTAGCGCTTGTAGTGGCGCATCTATTTGACCTGCAGGTGAAGGGATGTTTTTGACGATAGTTTCTAAAACATCTTCAATGCCGATACCGGTTTTAGCTGAACAAGTTACGGCATCTGTAGCATCAATACCTATGATGTGTTCAATTTCTTCACATACGCGTTCTGGATCAGCCTGAGGTAAATCAATTTTATTCAAAATTGGTAAAACCTCTAAATCCATTTCAAGTGCGGTATAACAGTTAGCAACCGTTTGTGCTTCAACACCTTGTCCGGCATCAACAACAAGCAACGCACCTTCACAAGAAGCTAATGAGCGTGATACCTCATAAGAAAAATCAACATGTCCAGGCGTGTCGATAAAGTTTAGCTGGTAAACTTCACCATCTTGCGCTTTATAATCTAAGGTAACACTCTGCGCTTTAATTGTTATACCGCGCTCTCGTTCAATGTCCATTGAATCTAGTACTTGTGCTTCCATTTCTCGCGCTTGTAAGCCACCACAATGCTGAATTAGACGATCAGAAAGTGTTGATTTACCATGATCTATGTGGGCAATAATTGAGAAGTTTCGAATATTTTTCATAAAATGCAGTCAAATAAAGGGCGTTAAAATAATATAATGACGGGATTTTAACGAATTTACTGCCTTGGGGCTATCTTTTGTTCAGATATCTTTTGTTTCAAGCCGTAACAGACTAAGACTTTATTTAACTAGGTTTGGTGAAGGGAGTACTTCAATAATTTTAGGCTGTAAATTTTCACTTTGTTTGCCCTGTTTTTGCTGAAACTTAGCAAGTCTATAGCCTAAATATCCGCCAATAAGACCAAGCCCTAAAGCAAATAATTCATGAGGTAATATTTGTTGTTTTAACAACAATTGCCCAATAGCTGAAAAAGAAATTAAGCCAAGTAAAGGTAATAAATACACTTGTCCTGCACTCGATAAAATATGCTTTTCAGGTAAAGCTAAAACAACACAATCGCCTTCCTTCAATGATACTCCAGTGATACTGATATCATAGGGTAAAGTTAAGGTAAGTTTCGCCTGTGGCAAAACTTTAGCTATTTGACCACTGCCGCAAGTATCTACTTGTGCACAACCACTGCAAGTTGACTTTATCTGACTTGTAACAGTTACTTGTCCTGCTTCGATAGCAACAACATTAGCCAGTTCTTTAATCATTTCACTGTTCTCCTTTCGAGTTCCGGTCATTAGTTTTTGCACTATCAACGCTAGCTGGTGTGATTGATTCTGCTATCTTCTTGGCTGTTGCTAAGGGGATATCACCTACAACGCCGACTTCTATTCCTTGTAGAACATGGTTGAATACCATTGTCGCTCCGTCACTTGCATATTCAGGTGCTCTAAATTCTTCTTGGCTAAGATTAACGTATACAGATACTTCGACTAGACCATCAGAAAACAACATAAACTCAACGGCTTTATCACCACTGCGGTTATGGCTATTTAATTTGTGTTGATTCGATTTAACCACAGTAAAACCTTGTGGTAGCCAGCTAACTTGCCACGAAAGCGCTTTGTTTTGACCTTGCATTGTTAACTCAATAACCTCTGGCAATTCTGTTAATTGAAATTGCTCTAAGTTATCTGATAATTGCTCATCGACTTCAATATGGGTAAATTGAATCTGCTCTAATAACTGTCCTTGACGTGTCAGTACCGCCATTTTTAACAACAAGCCGGTTTTTTGATCCAACCAAAGCCAATAATTATAACGATACTTATCTTTTGATACGACACGAATGAGTTGAGCAACACGGCCTAAGATTCGACTGCGGCCTACGGAAATAAAGCGATAACTTTCTTCTAACTCACTAATATTGCCACGAAAAATAGTAGGAATTGGACTTCGAACATCTCTAGAAATTATGGAATAGGGTTCTTGATCAGGTTCGATATAACTTACAACATCACCTTGACGTAAAACATCCAGACGAGGGCCATTCAGTCGAGTAAAAATTTCTAGTTCTTGCTCATTTTCACCAATACCATGTAACCAATGATAAGGCTCTGCTTGGTTATTTTTAACCACAACAAATGAAGTAGAGAAATTAAGTTGACGAAGTGAAATGGAGAGTCGCTCTAATGAGAGCTTCGCAGATTCTGTATCAGCAGTAGTTGCTGATACATTAAAGCTTAACAGCAATAAAAAAAATGCCGATAGTTTCATAGGTTCTCAAAATTGATGGCTGAAAGTAAATAATACCGACTGGTATTATCAACTAATTCAACCAATCAAGCTATTTTATATTACTACCTAACTTCACTTGTTGATTATGATCTTTCAAAAGTGCTTGTAAGCGTCGCTGCTGCGCAACTCTGTCAGACGCCAATTGCTCATTCATTGCTTGCTGCGTTTGTTGCTTACTTTGTTGGCTTTGAGAAGACTGAACATTAAAGCTCACAGGATTGGCATAACCAGTTAAAGGTACTGTTTGTACTACTTGACTTGGTGTAATTGAAGAATTATCGGTAACATTATTCTGAACACCTACGATCATTAAAGCGGCAGCAGAAGCGGCTATAGCAACTTGTCCCATCGGCTTAATCAAGCTCGATACTTTAGCTTTAAAGCGATTTGTTGCATCAACAACACTATTAGTCTGTTGCTCTGATGAGTTATTGGATATAGCAGCATTTTCCTGCGTAGGTAAATGATTATTTTTTCCAGAAGTTTGCATAGAGGAATTAGGAGATAGAATAGTTGCTTCTTGTGCAATCGCTGCAGAAATTGTTTCACTTAAATCTAGTTGTAAAGACTGTGGTACTTCATCGCGTAATACATCACCTATCAAATGATAGTTTTGCCACGTACTTGATAAATCTTCATCCTTGAGCATATTATCAACTAAATGCGCACTTATACTATCATCTGTTGATGGAGAGTAATTATCGACTAATGAAGATATTGACTCTGATTTTATTTCACTCATATTTTACCTTAAAAAAACTTGGTTAATTTCTGCGTTGACAAATGATCTAATTATTTTTTTGCAACAAGGGTCTAATCTTCTTGTCGATTGCATCACGCGCTCTAAATATACGCGAGCGCACGGTGCCTACGGGACACTCCATTATCGTAGCGATTTCTTCGTAGCTTAAACCTTCGATTTCTCGAAAGTTAATTGCTAACCGCAAATCATCCGGTAGTGATTCCATAGTACTAAAAATTACTTTTTTAATTTCGGCTGTGAGTAATATTTTTTCTGGTGAAGCATTTTCTCTTAATGCATCTCCAGTATCATAAAGCTCAGCATCATTAATTTCGACATCATTACTTGGTGGCTTACGACCCAATGCTACACTGTGATTTTTCGCACAGTTAACTGCAATACGGTAAAGCCAAGTATAAAAAGCACTATCACCTCTAAAATTAGGTAATGCTCTATATGCCTTAATAAAAGCTTCTTGGACTATATCGGGTACATCGCTATGATTTTTAACATAACGACTCACTAAATTAGCAACTTTATGCTGATATTTAGTTACCAACAGGTTAAACGCATTTTTATCGCCACGCTGAACCCGTTCAACGAGTTGTTGATCTATATTTGGTTCGCTCTTTTGAGCCGTATCCTTTAACACTGACAATTGATTTGTACTCATATTTTCCATTGGCTCATAACAAACGCATAAAATAAGACTAACGTTTTTTAAAAAAGTTCTATTTATTTTGACTTTTTTTAATAACTAGACTTATCGGCTTGTCAGCAATGACCATTATTAATTACCAGAGAGCTATCAAACGTTAATTAAACGCTATTATCTGGCGACTTATTCCTATGTATTATAGAATACCTCAAAATCCCCTACTTATATATTCGCTTTTATAGCTGAACTTAATCAAAAAGTATGACTCAACAAAACAATTGTGATGTTTTAATCATTGGCAGTGGTGCCGCAGGCTTAACTTTGGCACTGCATTTAGCTCAAAATGCCGATGTCGTTATTTTAAGTAAAGGCCCATTAAACGAAGGTTCAACTTTCTATGCTCAAGGGGGGATTGCCGCAGTTTTTGATGAAAATGATAGTGTTGCTTCTCACGTTGAAGACACCATCATTGCTGGTGCAGGACTATGTGACGAAGACACGGTTCAATTTACCACTGAAAATGCTAAGTCTTGTTTAGAATGGTTGATAGACCAAGGCGTTGAATTTGACAAAGAGCAAAGTGGTAAAGGTGAGGGGCGTTATCATCTAACTCGCGAAGGCGGACATAGTCACCGAAGAATCCTTCATTCGGCTGATGCGACTGGCCAAGCAATTCAGACTACTTTAGCCGATCAAGTAAAGCAGCATCCACGTGTTCGCATCTTTGAACGTTTTAATGCTATTGATCTTATTTGCCAGCCAAGCACTAAGGGTGATCAACCAAAACAGTGTATTGGTGCCTATATCTGGAACCGAAATACTGAGAAAGTTGAAAGTATTTACGCGCAAAAAACTATTTTAGCGACGGGCGGTGCGAGTAAGGTTTATCAATATACTTCAAACCCTGATGTTGCTAGTGGTGATGGTATTGCTATGGCATGGCGTGCTGGTTGTCGCGTTGCCAACATGGAGTTTAATCAATTTCATCCAACTTGTTTATTTCATCCTTCCGCTGGCACCTTCCTATTAACCGAGGCACTTCGCGGTGAAGGGGCTAAATTAAGACGCCCTGATGGTAGTCGCTTTATGCCAGCTTTCGATGAACGTGCTGAGCTAGCTCCTCGTGATATTGTAGCCAGAGCAATTGATTATGAAATGAAGCGTTTAGGTGCAGATTGCATGTATCTCGATATCAGTCATAAGCCCAGTGATTTTATCAAACAACATTTCCCTACTATTTATGAAAAAACGAAGTCACTCGGTATAGATATCACTAAGCAACCCATTCCTATTGTTCCAGCCGCGCACTATACCTGTGGTGGAGTAATGGTTGATCATCAAGGTAAAACAGATGTTAGCCAACTTTATGCTATCGGTGAAATGTCATATACCGGCCTACATGGCGCAAATCGTTTAGCTAGCAACTCCCTACTTGAATGCCTTGTTTTTGCCCGCGCTGCTGCTCTAGAGATTAGTGAAAGCTTAGTACAAAACAATAGTTATTTAACTCTTCCTCATTGGGATGATAGTCGTGTAACAGATTCAGATGAAGAAGTTGTTATTCAACACAATTGGCACGAGCTTAGGTTATTTATGTGGGATTATGTCGGTATTGTACGCACAACTAAGCGATTAGAGCGTGCATTGCATCGTGTCGAATTACTTCAACGAGAAATTGAAGATTATTATCAAAACTTTAAAGTAAGTAATAATTTACTTGAATTAAGAAACTTGGTGCAAGTGGCTGAACTTATCATAAGATGTGCTATGGAACGTAAGGAAAGTAGAGGTTTGCATTACACATTAGACTACCCTGACTTATTACCCAATGCGAAACCAACCATACTTTCACCCAGACAATAACACCAGGCCCATTAAGTTATTTTCTACTCAGCGAAATTAAAAGACGTAGAGGCGAGGCATTGATTGAAGAGAATGGTTGTTCAGAAGAAAAGCTGCATAGCTATTTTAATTGATTTATCACACTAGCCAAACGGGAGAAATCTCGCTCATGTAAGCTATCTTTGAATATGAAAAACTGTTTAGGATATTTTTTATCCGGATTACAGCGTTGAATAACCGCATTTTCCTTAGGTGCTACGACTAACCAGCAGCCAATAAAACTGAGTCTGCTTTCAGGTAACAGTTGATAACTTATCTGATCGTTATTAAATTCTACTGCACCAGTCTTTGTTAAAGTCAGTGAACTAGTGATAGGCTTATTGAGATGGTTAATTGATAAGAATAAGCTAAGAGAAATAATGCTGATTACAGCTATCAACAGAGCTATATCATAATAAAAAGTAAAGCTCACAAGAGTAACTAAACATGTCAATATTCCAATCACGCTATAAACGGCTAGCTTATAGCGAGAATATCTTACAGTAATACTATACTTTGACGCGCTTGAGTATAAGTTGGACCATTGCGTTGAGCTCTTTATCTTCACAAACTTCATGCCCCATAAACCATGCAAATAATTCTGGATCTTGGCCGGTAAGTAAGCGTTCAAAGGTAAACTGATCTTTCGTTGATAAGTCGTCATATGCTTCATCAACAAAAGGTATAAACAGCACGTCTAACTCTAACATACCGCGGCGACAAGCCCACTTTAAACGAGCTTTATTGACTTTTAAAAGATTAGTCGAGTTTTCATTATTTGTCACTGCATTGCTTGAAGCTTCATTACCAGACATAAGTACCCTTTCTTGATTAACACAATTGATTGATACCAATCGAACGAATATATTGTTCCGTTTGATATAGCCCCTTATTGTAACAAAAACTCACAGGGCACAGCTATTAAAAATGCTCATTATCATTAATAAAAAACCGTCATCGAGTTGTATTTACCATTTTCGCCCTTATTCTATAGTTAACCTTATACCGAACGAATTAATTAATTAATTGGTCCGATTGGTATTAACATACAAGCATAGCTTCTTCATAGAGTTCATTATGACAATTACCACCAGCACACAATTACCATCTCTTGCACAACTACCAGAGACTTACCTTATTGAACTTAGTGAATTTGGGGCAATTTCTTTATCTGGTGAAGAGCAAAGCAAATACTTACAAGGGCAAGTAACTTGTGATGTTAACAGCAGTACAGAATCAAACCTGCTTGTTGGCGCTCACTGTGATGCAAAAGGAAAAGTATTTTCCGTTTTTAGATTAATTAATCGCTCTTCTGCTCACCTATTATTACAACCTACGGCAAGCATTGAAGGTTCACTTAAAGAACTTAAAAAGTTTGGTGTTTTTGCCAAAGTTACTATTGATAAAACTGAAGACCTTAGCTTTATTGCTTTAGTTGGTAAACAAGCAAGTAATTTATTACAACAAGAGTTTGCTCAAGTGCCTGATAGTTTGACGCCTGTAGTACAAGTTGGCTCAACTAGTTTAGTGTATCTTTGTGGTGATCAACCTCGTTACATTATTATTGATGAACCAATCACTATCACAGCTCTTCGAGAAAAGTTGGCACTCCCTACTTACTCACAATCAGTATGGGATTTATTAGAAATAACCCTAGGATTTCCTATTCTAACGGCAAGTACTAGCGGCCATTACGTACCTCAGATGCTGAACCTACAAGCCATTAATGGCATAAGTTTCACCAAAGGTTGCTACTTAGGACAAGAAACTGTTGCTAGAATGCAATATTTAGGAAAAAATAAGCGGGCGTTATTTTGTTTAAATGCACAACTTTCTCAACCATTTCAATCGGAAGATGTCATTGAAAAACAGTTGGGTGAAAACTGGCGAAAAGCCGGCGATATTCTCGCCCATTATCAAGCTGATGATGGTAGTTGTGTTATTCAAGCCGTATTAGCAAATGATGGTGAAAAACTGTCATTGCGTATTGCTTCACAAGCTGACTCTATAGTAACGAATCAAACATTACCTTATACCCTTGTAGCTGAATAAGCTCAACAAACTCTTGCAGCTGAATAGGCTCTAAACTTAAAATTATTAGGATAAAAAATGAAAATAGCTAAAAATAATGTCGTTGTTATGCACTATGCTGTATCTGACAGCGAAGGCACTTTAATTGATAGCTCTTACGAAGATAAACCTATGGCTATTATTCAAGGTGTTGGATATTTAATCCCTGGTTTAGATGATGCCCTTATCGACCACCAAGCAGGTGATAAATTCGAAGTTGCTGTTGCTTGTGATCAAGCTTACGGTGAGCGTCATGATGATTATGTTCAAACTGTGCCTAGAGAAGTACTTGCTGGCGTTGAAGATCTTGCTCTTGGTACGCAACTACGTGCAACAACTGATGATGGCGAACAAACGGTTATCGTAATTGACGTTCAAGATGACGTAATTACTGTTGATGGTAACCATCCACTTTCAGGCTTAGACTTAAGCTTTGACGTTGAAGTTATTGAAGTACGTGAAGCTACCGCAGAAGAACTTGAACATGGTCATGTTCATGCTGAAGGCGGTTGTGGTCACGAACACTAATAAATGTCGCTGATTAGTTTGTAAAATTCTACTAACAATCAGACATAAAAAAACGTAACCTTACGTCTAAGGTTACGTTTTTTTTCGTTGAATTTCAGCTAAGTATTGTTAACAAATACTTATACTAATTATTCAGTGACTGCTTCTTCTTTTGCATCTTCAGCTACAACCGCTTTTGATAAAAACATATCGCGCAATTTAGTATCAACATCTTTAGCCATTTCAGGATGTTCATCTAAATATTTCGCAGCATTAGCTTTACCTTGACCAATTCTTTCGCCATTACAGCTATACCAAGCACCTGCTTTTTCTACAAAACCATTTTTAACGCCTAGCTCAATTAACTCACCTAAGTTGTTAATTCCTTCGCCGTATAAAATTTGGAATTCAGCTTGTTTAAACGGTGGCGCTATTTTGTTTTTAACGACTTTCACACGCGTTTCATTACCAACGATTTCATCACCGTTTTTAACCGCGCCAATACGACGGATATCTAAACGTACAGAAGCGTAGAATTTTAAAGCATTACCACCTGTTGTCGTTTCTGGGCTACCAAACATAACACCAATTTTCATACGAATTTGGTTGATAAAAATAAGCATGGTATTCGATTTTTTCAAATTACCCGTCAGCTTACGCATTGCTTGTGACAACATACGTGCTTGCAAGCCCATATGTGAATCACCCATATCGCCTTCAATTTCAGCTTTAGGCGTAAGCGCAGCTACGGAGTCAACAACAATAACGTCGATAGCACCAGAGCGCGTTAACATATCAACAATTTCCAAAGCTTGCTCGCCGGTATCAGGCTGAGAAATTAATAACTCATTAATATTCACACCTAATTTTTCAGCATAAACAGGGTCAAGAGCATGCTCTGCATCGATAAAGGCACAAACTTTACCATTACGCTGCGCTTCAGCAATAACTTCTAAGGTTAGCGTTGTTTTACCACTAGATTCTGGACCATAAATTTCGACAACACGACCCATTGGCAAACCACCAGCACCTAAGGCGATGTCTAAGCCTAATGAACCAGTAGAAATAGTTTCTACATCCATGGTGTTATTATCACCAAGTTTCATTATTGAGCCTTTACCGAATTGACGTTCAATTTGAGCTAAGGCTGCTGATAGTGCTTTTTCTTTATCGTCTTTCATGATTACTCCGCGAGCTGTTGTGTTATTTCGTTTTGATGAGACAAGTATACTGTAAGTTCGTACAGTATCAAGTTTTATTACAACTTTTTTATTTTTTAATTAAAATCCAATCACCCGTTACTTTTAATCAATTGAAAAATAACAAATAAAACATTACTAATAACTTTTTATCTTTTCAGGTAAAAAAGTTACTTTTATATTTTTATACTGCTGTAAAGTTTCCTTACACAGTACTTTATAAACAATGAAAATGGTTAATTAACTGACAATTAATTTGCTAACTTTTCCTGACCAATCCTAACAATTTGCTCTGATATTTTTTTGTTAACGCCTTTTACCAGCACCCAGCTATGCCAATATAGTGTCTCCACTAACTCCTTATCTGGGCATAAGCTTATTAACTGGCCTGTTTTGAGCTCTTGCTCTATTAGTAATTTGGGTATCAAGCAATAAGCAACGCCCTGCTTAGCTAACGGGATAAAGGCTTCTGCTGAACGAACACTATGACAATAGTATTCACTGGCTGCCAAGCTAAAGTGTTTTGCAATATAGCGTACATGCATATCATCTTTATGGTCATAACTTATCGCTGGTGCCATTTTCAATGAGCTTTGGTTCACTCCTTTTGGAAAGTATTTCTGTGCAAAACCTTTACTAGCCACCAAACAATAACCCATCTCACCAAGTTTGAAAGAGCGATAACCTTTTAAGGGCTTTTCAATAACACTCACCGCGCCAATAGCTTGACCACTGCGCAACTTATCTAAAGTTCTTTCTTCGTGTTCTATGATTAAATTTAATTCAACTAAGTGGTTTTTAAGTACTGGTGTAATTGCATCAATAAACCAAGTAGCAATGCTATCAGCGTTAACCGCTAATGAGATTTTCATCGGCTTAATTGGTTTATCTGGTGATAACAATGGGACTAATTCATGTTCAAGCTGCTTCACTTTTTTGAAATGACTCAGTAATTGCTCACCTGCGGGTGTTGCTACAATCGGTTGATTACGAATAAGAACGGGTTGTCCAACATACTCTTCTAAGGCTTTAATCCGTTGAGATATAGCTGATTGTGAAATAAATAATTTTTGTGCCGCTAATTCAAAACTTTGCAGCTCAATAACCTCAGCCAGCGCAGCGAGAAGTTTATAATCAAACTTTGCCATAATCCTACACACCCATTATAAGTTTTACTAATGATAGTTAATTATTATTAATTATATTAAAAAAGAAAATTAATGCAAACTAGCGCTCATCAAATTCCCCGACAATTTAACGAGTACCATTATGAGCTTATTAGTTTTAGCAAAAGGTTTTACCCTCACATTAAGCATGATAATACCTATTGGCACGCAAAACTCTATGCTGATCAATCAGGGGATTAATCAAAATCATCATAAAATGACCGCTGCTCTTTTTGTTCTTTACGATGCTTTATTAATAAGTATGGGCGTACTTGGCGGCAGTATTTTACTTTCACATAATGCCACCTTATTTAATATTCTCACGTGGGGTGGGATCTTGTTTTTAAGTGTTTATGGCTTATTGTCGATGAAATCGGCATTCATGCGTAACAAGAACACTGCTGATACAATTTTGAAAAAGAAATCAGCCAAAATTATTTTTCTGACAACCTTAGCGGTAACTTTTTTAAACCCACATGCTTACATTGATACTGTAATGGTTATTGGCAGTGTTGGCGGGCAATATTCAGATGAAGTAAAAGTATATTTCCTTATTGGTTGCATATTCGGTTCATTTACTTGGTTTAGCTGTTTAGCATTTGGCGCAGCTAAACTTTCAAAACAATTAAGCCGACCTAAAGTAAAAATGACTATAGATATAGTTATTGCCTTAGTAATGTGGATAGTTGCTTGGTCACTGTTTAATACATGGATGGCACGTTAAAATTATTGCCTGTTATATGATAAAAAATCGAGAAATGCTAATAGCGCTTATGGCATAATCTAAGGAAATACCGATAGGTATATACCCGTCACCATTCAAAGTGCAGGATATCAGTGGGAATTAACATGACTTTAGGCAAGAAAAATAATTTAAGCATAGTCACTCTATGCTTTGATTATTTAACGCCGAATAAAGCCATTTTAAACCCATCGAAGAAGCACTTGAGCAACATCACTTCATCGTTGCTGTGATTTATAATGGCATAACCATTATTTCATCACAGCGCCTTGAATTGAAATCGCTCAAGCACTCTGAAACATGCATATTGATTGGTAACGGGTATAAATATCCCTAGAATTAAGCTACTAGTAAGCTAGTAATAACATAAGAGTTTTAGCATTTCATGACTACTGCCATAAAAGACCTTTCATCACACACCCCTATGATGCGTCAATACTTAACCATTAAGGCTGAGTTTCCACATATTTTGATCTTTTATCGCATGGGCGATTTTTATGAATTATTTTTTGATGATGCAAAAAAAGCATCTGACTTATTAGATATTTCACTTACCGCTCGAGGTAAAACCGGTGGTAACGCTATTCCAATGGCTGGTGTGCCTTATCATGCAGTTGAAAACTACTTAGCCAAGCTTGTCGCTTTAGGTGAATCTGTCGCTATTTGTGAACAAATAGGCGACCCTGCCACTAGTAAAGGTCCTGTTGAGCGTAAAGTAGTACGTGTTATCACACCAGGTACGGTGAGTGATGAGGCGCTGTTAACCGACAGGCAAGATAACCTTATTGTTGCTATTGTCGATAATCAATCACCGAAAGCAAAGCTAAAAACAAGCTCAGCCCCGGCTTTTGGCCTTGCCTATTTAGATATGGCCAGTGGTCGATTTGTACTAACCGAGCCGCAAACGACTGAACAACTTCAAGCAGAACTACAACGCTTATCTCCTGCTGAATTACTCTATAGCGAATCACTACAGGACTCTAGCTTACTAGAAAACAGAAAAGGTTTACGCCGCCGCCCTGAATGGGAATTTGATCTTGAAACTGCGATTAGTTTATTAAATAAGCAGTTTGATACTAAAGCGTTAACTGGCTTCGGTGTTGATGATAAACCATTAGGTTTGGCTGCTGCCGGTTGTTTGTTTCAATACGTTAAAGACACCCAACGTACTGCCCTACCTCATATACGTGCCATTGTCTGCGAATCTGCCAGTAAGGGCGTGGTACTTGATGCCGCAACAAGGCGTAACCTAGAGCTTACTCAGAATTTACAAGGCGGTTTAGATAATACCCTCGCCGATATTTTAGACAAGTCATCCACGCCAATGGGCTCTCGTTTACTTAAACGCTGGTTACATTTTCCATTACGTGATTTAACTGTGCTTAATAATCGACAAAATACGGTAAGTGACATTATAGCGCTAGATCTGATCACGCCAATTCAGCCACTATTAAAAAGCTTGGGTGACATTGAACGTATTGTTTCCAGAATAGCCTTAGGCTCTGCACGCCCTAGAGATTTTGCTCGTTTACGTTATGCGCTACAGCAAATGCCCCATTTACAGAATGAGTTACAAAACGAGCTGCAAAGTGAACAAACAGAGTCACCCACTAATTACTTAAATACCATAGCCCAACAAAGCCAGCCGATGCCTGAACTTCAAACTTTATTGGAACATGCTGTTGTTGAAAATCCTCCCGTATTAATACGTGATGGTGGTGTCATCGCACCTGGCTATAACGCTGAACTCGATGTATTACGAGATCTGAGTGATGGCGCAACAGAATTTTTAGCGCAACTAGAGCCTGTCTCTTATACACATCTCCGAGCCCACGAGACCGTACTAGATCTCGT
>CAJXRC010000029.1 GCA_913058405.1 uncultured Colwellia sp.
TTTCTCATATCGCCAATGCCGTTCTAAGTGGTCACTTCTTTAGATGGATTGGTATTAATTGCTAAATGAAAGCAAATGCATCCGCATACATGTGCTCTAACAACGCACCATGTTCAACGAAGTCACTACGTATAGCACCGACCATATCAAAACGCCCTGCTAAATAAATATCATAAGGTTCAAAACTAACAATATCATGCATAGCAGCTTGATGAACTAAACCTGTTTTGCCTTGCCATGGATTCTCATTACGCTCATTAACGTTCTCAATGACAGGAATAAAATTGGCATGTGGAAGTTTGGCAATCGTCGCAATGGTTTTTTCAAGCTCATAGACTGCGCTTTCTTCACGTAATCCCCAATAGACCATGACATGACGCTGCGACTTTTGCTCAGCTAAATACTCAAACATCGATTTGATATAAGAAAATCCAGTACCACCAGCGAGTAATAATAACGGTCGTTCACTCTCAGTGCGCAAGTGCGCATGACCTAAAGGAATTTCGATGGTTACTGCTTCACCACTGGCATGACTAGCCTTGATAGACTCAATCACTTGCATAGGGTAACTATCGGCGATAAAAGCACCTATTTGCAATTCAATTAGTTCACTATTTGGTGAGCTAGCAATTGAAAATGGACGCTTATCCTCATCACTCATAATAAAGTTTAAATATTGGCCAGCAATAAAATCAACCTTTTCATCGGGTTTTAATAGTACTTTATAAACATGAGGCGTTAACGATGATAACGACTGTATTTGACAACTAACTGTTTTCATTTTTTAACCTTTTCTACTTTATTGGTGATTTCTCGTCAGCAAACTGTTTTATTGTGCCAAGGAGCTAAACTTACTAATGTGTTTAATTATATACCCGTTATCTAACAAAATGCTGGATTTCAGTAGTTATTGAACTAGCTCAAACACCCTGAAATTTGTAGTTTGATAAACAACAGGCTTCGTTAGCAATTTTATAAAATATCTAATTCGTCCCAAATTTCATCAACTTGGTTTTTTATTTCCTGCGTCATCTCAATGGGCTCGCCCCACTCACGATTTGTTTCACCAGGCCACTTGTTGGTCGCATCCATGCCCATTTTCGAGCCTAGACCAGAGACAGGTGATGCAAAATCAAGATAATCAATAGGGGTGTTTTCTATCAAAACAGTATCACGACTCGGATCCATACGTGTGGTCATAGCCCAGATAACATCTTCCCAATTTCTGGCATTAACATCATCATCACATACTATCACGAACTTGGTATACATGAATTGTCGTAAAAACGACCATACTCCCATCATTACGCGCTTTGCATGACCTGCATACTGCTTTTTAATCGTCACGACAGCTAAACGATAAGAGCAGCCCTCAGGCGGTAAATAGAAATCTTGAATTTCAGGAAATTGCTTTTGTAAAATAGGAACAAAGACTTCATTAAGAGCAACACCTAAAATGGCAGGTTCATCAGGCGGCCTGCCGGTATAGGTGCTGTGATAGATAGCATCTTTACGCATAGTGATATGTGTAACTGTCATTACAGGAAAGTTATCGACTTCGTTGTAATAACCGGTATGATCACCATAAGGCCCTTCTGGCGCCATTTCTTCCGGGTCTAAATACCCTTCCAAAATAATCTCTGCTGTAGCTGGTACTTCCAAATCATTACTTATCGATTTAGCTACCTCAGTTTTCGCTCCACGTAATAAACCTGCAAAAGCATATTCAGAGAGCGTATCTGGAACTGGTGTTACTGCACCTAAAATAGTGGCAGGATCTGCGCCTAAAGCAACGGAAACAGGATATTTTTCGCCTGGATTTTCTTTTTTAAATTCTTGAAAATCAAGAGCACCACCACGATGTGATAACCATCGCATAATAACTTTATTTTTATCAAGTACTTGTTGACGATAAATACCGAGATTTTGACGCTCTTTATGTGGGCCTCTCGTAACCGTAAGTCCCCAAGTAATCAATGGTGCTACATCGCCAGGCCAGCAATTTTGTATCGGCAACTTAGTCAAATCAACATCATCACCTGTGAGTACAATTTGCTGACACAATGGCTTTTTAATGACTTTCACCGGCATATTTAAGACTTGCTTATAAACGGGTATTTTACCTAAAGCATCACGAAAACCTTTTGGCGGCTCGGGCTCTTTTAACATAGCTAGCAGCTTGCCAACATCGCGCAAAGCACCGACATCTTTTTGGCCCATAGCTAAAGCGACTCTGTCAGGGGTACCAAAAAGATTAGTAAGAACTGGCATATCGTAAGCTTCGCCACTTTCATTGACTACATTTTCAAAAAGTAGTGCCGGTCCTTTTGCTCTCAGTGTTCTATCACTGATCTCTGTCATTGTTAAATAAGTAGATATCGGCTGAGTAATACGTTTAAGTTGGCCAATT
This sequence comes from uncultured Colwellia sp., assembly GCA_913058405.1. Classification (GTDB taxonomy): domain Bacteria; phylum Pseudomonadota; class Gammaproteobacteria; order Enterobacterales; family Alteromonadaceae; genus Colwellia. The sequence continues at coordinate 2,411 of CAJXRC010000029.1, forward strand.
TTCTCAAGCTGACTAATGAAGTCTCTTAAATCACTATATTTCATATAAGTTACCGGGAAGAGGTAAAATAAAAAAACCAGTCATTAGACTGGTTTTCATCAATTAAGGTTATTCGATTAATGCCGCGATTATTTACGCTTCATTGAATCAAAGAACTCATCATTTGTTTTGGTCATTGCAAGTTTGTCGATTAGGAATTCAATTGCACCTATTTCATCCATTTCATGAACTATCTTACGTAAAATCCACATTTTTTGAAGTTCATCAGGCTTAGTAATAAGCTCTTCACGACGTGTGCCACTGCGGTTAATGTTAATTGCAGGGAAAACGCGTTTTTCAGAAATTTTACGTGACAGGTGTAATTCCATATTACCTGTACCTTTAAATTCTTCGTAGATAACTTCATCCATTTTAGAACCAGTTTCCACTAGTGCTGTAGCAATAATAGTTAAGCTACCACCTTCTTCAATGTTACGTGCAGCACCAAAGAAACGCTTTGGACGATGTAAAGCATTAGCATCAACACCACCCGTTAGGATTTTGCCTGATGATGGGATCACTGTGTTATAAGCACGTGCTAAGCGGGTAATTGAATCAAGTAAAATAACCACGTCTTTTTTGTGCTCAACTAAACGTTTTGCTTTCTCGATTACCATTTCAGCCACTTGTACATGACGACTCGCTGGTTCATCGAACGTTGAAGCAATAACTTCACCTTTAACAAGGCGTTGCATTTCTGTAACTTCTTCTGGACGTTCATCGATCAACAATACCATTAACTCTGCGTCAGGATTATTGTGTGCAATACTTTGGGCAATGTTTTGTAATAATAACGTTTTACCGGCTTTTGGTGGTGCAACGATTAAACCACGTTGGCCTTTACCTATTGGTGAGGCTAAATCTAATATTCGTGCCGTTATATCTTCTGTTGAACCATTACCACGCGCTAATGAAAAGCGATCGGTTGGATGAATAGGTGTTAAGTTTTCAAATAAAATCTTGTTACGAGTATTTTCTGGTCGGTCAAAGTTAACTTCTGTTACTTTTAATAAGGCAAAGTAACGTTCGCCTTTTTTCGGTGAACGAATTTTACCTTGAATGGTATCACCTGTTCTCATACTAAAGCGTCTAATTTGGCTTGGTGATACATAAATATCATCTGGCCCTGCTAAGTATGAAGAGTCTGCTGAGCGTAAGAAACCAAAACCATCTTGTAAAATCTCTAAAACACCGCCGCCGAAAATATCATTATCGCCTTCAGCATGTGCTTTTAAAATAGCAAAAATTATGTCTTGTTTGCGTGTTCTAGCAAGGTTTTCAAGCTTCATTGTCGCGGCAAGCTCAACCAATTCATTAATGGATTTTTCTTTCAGTTCGGTAAGGTTCATAGGGGGTTTCTTAAACTATTTTAAGTGACAGTGCCTTTGGCGATTGCCGACACTAGTATGTTTTCAATATTAATTATAATGAGAATAGAGATAAAGCGATGTTATTTTGTACTCAGGTGGTAAATTTAGCACTAAAATTTGATTAGGTAAAGTCAGAATAAAAATGTAAGTAAATATTCTTTCAGCTAAAAACAAAAAGCCTGATAACTCAAGTATCAGGCTTTTAAATTTTACACTTACAAGTTTTTATCTAAAAACTCTTTTAATTGAGTTTTCGATAGTGCGCCTACTTTAGTGTCGGCAATTTCACCATCTTTAAAAAGTAATAATGTTGGAATACCGCGTACACCATATTTAGGTGGTGTCGCTGAGTTTTGATCGATGTTTAATTTACCAACAGTTACTTTGCCATCGTATTCTGTGGCAATGTCATCAAGTACTGGGGCAATCATTTTACATGGACCACACCATTCAGCCCAAAAATCAACTAATACTAAACCTGATGCTTTTAATACATCTGCTTCAAAACTATCATCAGTTAGCTGAACAATTTTATCGCTCATCATATTCTCCGTTTGTTATGGCTAAAACGCCTTTGTGGTAATTATACCGTGATTCACTGCTTTTCCAATACTGTTTTATGTAACATTGGTATTAATTAAGCCGTAATGTCCATTCTACTAAGTTAGTGCCCAGTTCAGAGCTGTGTCAGAGAAGTTAGAACAAATAAAGTTTGTGTAGATCTAATTATTCTAAATAAAACAAACTTGTGCCGTTATTTATTTTCTGACAAGTTATCAACATACGAGTTCAATAGCCTTATCATTCAGCATTATTAATTTTGATAAAGGAATTCCGTTATCTTCAATCATAGCCTTGCCTCTAAGCCATTTAATTCTCATTGAATAGGAAATAACTTAATAGACTTGGTATAAAATCTAATTAATTATTTATTAAGCAACTATTTCGTAAACAAAAATGTTAAGCTAGCGCCATGAAAAAAACACACTTAACTGAAACTAAATTCGCTGACCTAAATCTTGCTCCGCAAGTAGTGACCGGATTAGAAGCCATGGGCTTCGATTATTGTACGTCTATTCAGGCGAAATCTTTACCCGTTTTATTGCAAGGCACTGATCTAGCTGGCCAAGCACAAACCGGTGAAGGTAAAACCATTGCCTTTTTAGCTGCTACTTTCCATCATTTGCTTCAAAAAGAAGCTCCTACACATAACCAACCACGTGCCTTGATCATGGCGCCTACACGTGAATTAGCAATACAAATTCATCGTGATGCACTTGAGATGGCAAAAAGTTCAGGATTACGCCTTGGTGTTGTATATGGGGGCGAAGGTTATGAAAGTCAACGTTTAGAACTAGAAGCTGGTGTTGATATTCTTATTGGCACTTGTGGTCGTTTGATTGATTACATGAAGCAAGGTATTTATAACTTAAAGAATATCGAAGTTATTGTACTTGATGAAGCTGATAGAATGTTTGATTTAGGCTTTATTAAAGATATACGTTATATGTTTGATAAAATGCCTCCTGCAACAGAACGTTTAAGCATGCTGTTTTCTGCAACCTTATCATTCCGTGTTAAAGAGCTTGCCTTTGATCACATGAACGATCCAACCAGCGTAGAAGTAGCGCCAGAGCAAAAAACTAATAGCCGTATTAGTGAAGAATTATTTTATCCATCAAACGAAGATAAAATGACTTTACTACAAACATTAATCGAAGAAGACTGGCCAGAAAAGGCTATTGTTTTTGCAAATACCAAACATGTTTGTGAAAAGGTTTTTGACCATCTAAATGCCGATAAAATTCGTGTTGGTTTGTTAACTGGCGATGTCCCGCAAAAGAAACGTCTAAAAATATTAGAAGAATTTACTGAAGGTATGGTAGATATTTTGGTGGCAACGGATGTTGCTGCACGTGGTTTACACATTCCTAGTGTAACGCATGTTTTTAACTATGATTTACCTGATGACTGTCAAGATTATGTTCACCGTATAGGTCGTACAGGTCGTGCTGGTGAAACAGGTCATGCGATAAGCTTAGCTTGTGAACAATATGTTTTTAATTTACCAGAAATTGAAACCTATATTGGCCATGAATTACCAGTAACAAAGTATGATCATGATGCTTTATTGACTGATCTGCCAAGACCTAAACCTCGTCAACGTAGACCTAGAACAGGCGCTAACAGACAAGGCGGTCGTGCAAACCCTAGACAAGGAAACCGTGGTGGTAATCCTAACCGCGGTACTCGTAGCTAACTTATTAGCTGCACCCTTGGATAAAGTACATTGACTGATATTTTGAGCCAAAATCAAGCCCTATCAAAGGCAATACCACAGTATGATGAAAATCATTATGCTGTGGTCGATTTGGGCTCTAATAGTTTCCATCTTCTTATTACCCAAGTAATAGTAACACCATCGGGTAAAACTATAAAAACCGTCAACAAAGTTAAGCAAAAAGTTCGCTTAGCTGCAGGTTTAGATAATGATAATCTGCTTACGGATGAGGCCATAACACGTGGTCTTGCTTGCCTAAAAAACTTCGCCTTATACCTCAATAGTATTCCAGTAAATAATATTCTTATTGTCGCAACAGCCGCATTACGCATTGCGAAGAATAATCAGGTGTTTTTTGATGCCGCTAAGAAAATCTTACCTAAAGAAATAAAATTACTGAGTGGGGAGCAAGAAGCCAAAACGATTTATGCTGGTGTCGCCCATACCTCTATATCAACTACCCAACAATCTGCTAATAAGCAATTAGTACTCGACATTGGCGGTGCTAGTACCGAGATTATCGTTGGTTTAGGTTGTACTGCGAAAAAAGTGGTTAGTTTAGATATTGGCTGCGTTAGCTTTATTGGCAAATACTTTACTGATAACCAACTAAAAAAAGAAAGTTTTCTTCAATGCATTACCGCTGCGACAGATATTATTAATACGGTAAAAGATGAATTTATTCTACTAGGTTGGCAATCAGCGGTTGGTAGCTCCGGTACTATGCAAGCCATGATTGAAATTCTTAATCAACGTCAGCAACCGCCAATTATCACGTTATCATTTCTTTATGAAATCCAACAAATATTGATAAATTGTAAGACAATAGATGCTATTGAAATAGCAGGACTAAGAGCTGACCGTAAGGCCGTGTTAGCCAGCGGTTTAAGTATTTTGATCGCTTTATTCCAAACGTTGTCTATTGAAAGTTTATGCCTTTCAAATGGTGCATTACGCGAAGGTTTGCTCTTTGAATTAGTTCCCGACGCTAAGATTCTCTGACAATAAACCCTTAATACATTTAACGGCTGCTTTTTATACGCCTTTACTTTTCTTTCGATAAAGCTGCCTTGAAGTACCAAAGTGCTATTGGAATTTCAATAATACTGTAAGTAATTAAAGTAAACCAAAACCAGTTTACTTCAAACTGTAAAAAATTAAATTCTACGCCTTGTCCCCAATATTTATTGGCCACAATAACAAGTGCCAAGCCAGACGTTACACAGTCAAATATCGCGACCTTATTGATATTTTTTCCTGCTAATTTTGGATACACCCAAGCATAAGCAATAAGGATAATCACAGTGTTTAGTATCATTATACTTAATTCAGCTGACATCAGCGCCCTCTTGCGTTGATAATGAAGTAACCCCTGCTTTGCAAGCCATTAATAGTTCATCACTAAATTCTTCATCGTCTAGTGCTCTAGATAAAGCCAAACCACCAATCATCAACACAACGCTTTGCAGCGTTTTTTCTCGATCAGTAGATAATGATTGAGCTTGCTGTATGAAAGCTTTCAACGTCTTGGTATAAGTCTTTTTCACTTGATGATCTTGTTGGTTAATATCAGAAACCAAAAATGCTAATGGACATCCCTGCTCATAATTATTATCTCTATGTTCAGTACTTAAATAGTATTTAGCGAAGTCCTTCATATCTTGCAGACAATTTTCTGGTTTACGCTTAGAGGCGACTTTTGCGCCTTTACTTATCGCTTGCGCGTACAAGTCACTTTTCGAACGAAAGTGACTATAAAATGCCCCCCTAGTCAGTTCAGCATTTTTCATTACCTGGTCTATCGATATTTTTTCAAAACCATAATGTGTAAAAAGCATCGCTGCACTGTTTAATATTCTATTTTTAGATTGCTCTTTATGAGCTTCTTGCCACGCCATCGAAAGCCTCATTTACCTAGTTAACCATAAGAACAGTATTTCATACTTTTAAAATATGTTCTTGAACATATTTTCAATAGGGCTAGATTATTGGTTAATAAGGTAAATGAGATAATTAATTAAAAGGAAATATATATGACAGCAAATCCAGTACATATTTACGGACCACGTTTCTCAAATTTTGTTCGTTCCGTCATGCTCGTATGTGAAGAAAAACAACTAGCTTACACCGTTGGTTTTGAAGTTGATGGTAACAATGTTGCTTTTAAAGGTGAACAACATCTTAAGTGGCACCCTTTTGGCAAAATACCCGTGTTATTAGAAGGTACGCTAGCGATACCGGAAACAGCCAGTATTTGTCGTTACCTTGATGAAGATGGACAATTACAACCACAGAAAAATAGCCAAATACATGCACAACACGATGCACTTTGCGCGCTTATTTCGATAGACATAGATAAAGCATTAGTAAGAGATTACTTATTAGAATTTGCTTTTCCCAAAGGAGAAAACAATAGCATCCGCTTTGACGTTGTTAAAGAAGCACAGCCCAAGGCAGCCGCTGCTATTGCGATTATTGAACAACTATTGCAAAAAGAAACAGTCTTAACCTCTAAAGAATTTACTATCGCAGACGCATTATTAGCGCCAATGCTGCATTATATTTCTTGCTTACCTACTGGCTTTGACTTAATAGCCGACTATCCCAATGTAGAGCAATATTTAGCTAATGTCATGACAAGGCCATCATGTCAAAAAATACTTACCGCTAAAGAATTCTAACAATAAAAAAGCGCGATTAAATCGCGCTGTTTTATTTTATTCTTACGAAGTAATATATCGGTTAACTATCGCTTACTTTTTATGCAAAGTATTTAAGCGTCTTCTTTCAACCAACGAGCAACTTGCTTAGCAAAATAAGTCAAAATACCGTCCGCTCCAGCGCGTTTAAAGGCTAACAATCCTTCCATTACACAAGGTTTTTCAGCTAACCAACCATTTTGTATTGCCGCCATATGCATGGCATATTCACCACTGACTTGATAAGCATAAGTAGGTACTTGAAAGGTATCCTTAACACGGCGCACTATATCTAAATAAGGCATGCCTGGCTTAACCATTACCATATCAGCACCTTCAGCGATATCTTGGGCAACTTCATGCATAGCTTCATTACTATTTGCAGGGTCCATTTGATAAGTATGTTTATTACCACCCTTGATATTACCTGAAGAGCCTACAGCATCACGAAATGGTCCATAATAATTAGAAGCATACTTCGCAGAGTAGGCTAATATTTTAGTATTAACAAAGCCATTCTCTTCTAATGCTTCTCTTATAGCACCAACACGTCCATCCATCATATCTGAAGGTGCAACAATATCTGCTCCTGCTTCAGCATGTGATAAAGCCTGCTTTACCAAAATTTCTTTCGTGACTTCGTTAACAACATAGCCTGTTTTACCTGCTTTGTTTTCATCACTTTCACTTAAAATACCGTCTTGGCCATGTGTGGTAAACGGGTCAAGAGCAACATCAGTGATCACAGCAAGCTGTGGGAATTTAGCTTTAAGTGCACGTACAGCACGTTGCGCCAATCCATCAGGGTTATACGCTTCCTCAGCCATAAGTGATTTTTTATCACTTGGTGTAACAGGGAAAAGTGCAATGGCAGGAATACCTAAATCAACCAATTCCTGCGCTTCTTCCAATAGCAGATCAATACTTTTACGTTCGACACCTGGCATTGAAGCTATCGTTTCTCGCTGGTTATCACCTTCAAGTACGAAAACTGGATATATTAAATCATTAACTGTTAACTTAGATTCAGCCATTAAACGACGAGTATGATCGTCAACACGCATACGACGCATGCGGCGAGCTGGATATTGACCAAATGCTGAATTACCATTGTGGGACATAGATATTCCTAATTATTCTGTGAAAATATGTTGTTTGGTTTGATTACGGCCATTATGTTTGGCTTGATATAAGGCATTGTCTGCGCCTGAAAATATTTGTTCGGGTCCAATATCAACTTGTTGTTGATAAGTTGATATTCCACAACTAATTGTCAGTGGTATTTCGATATCTCGAAATTGAAAAGCTTGTTCGTGCACTTGTAGGCGTAATTGCTCAGCAAAGAGTAACGCTCCCTCAGCATCGGTATTAGGTAAAATTAAGCAAAACTCTTCACCGCCATAGCGAAATGCTCTATCGGTACTTCGCTTTAAACTCTGTTTTATGTGGTTGGCCAACCAAATTAAGCATTGGTCACCGGCTAGATGACCATGGGTATCATTAACTGTTTTGAAAAGGTCGACATCAATTAAGACTAAACTTAATGCGGTAAGATTTCGACGGCTGCGACGGTACTCCGCAACTATTTTTTGATCATAAAAGCGACGGTTATGTAAGCCCGTTAATTCATCTAAAACATTTTTGCGTTCGAGCTCTTGATTAGCGCTTTCCAGCTCTTGCAGAGCAATGTTTAGTTCAAGTGTGCGTTCTTGCACTCTTTCTTCTAATAAATCTTGGCTATCTTGTTGTTCCTTAGCCAAGGTTATCATTGTCTTCTCAGCTATTTTTACATTACTTTTCGCAAGTTTAAGATGCTGCAACATTTTTTGATATTTTTGTCGATAATGTCGAGTTAAATATAAGCCTAACAATAGAGTAATTAATATTCCTAAAAAGATCCCCATGCCAAAACATAAGTGTTCAGTCTCTTGTTCCGTCAAAGCATAACTTGCAGGTGAATGTGTCATCAGCAAAGACGTAAAAGCTGCGATTTTTGCTCTAACCAATGACTTCATTTATAACATTTCTTTTTTGGAAGGAAAATCAAATACCTTTTCGGCATTACGGCTAGTTTGCCAAGCTATCTCTTCTTGGTCAAGGCCTGTAACATTGGCAATTTCTTTTACAATAAATGGTAAGTAACAGGGTTCATTTCGGCTACTTTTAGGTTTTGGCCTAATAGTTCTGGGTGTTAAATAAGGAGCATCGGTCTCAATGAGTAATCGGTTTAAAGGAATTAAACTCACAATGTCGCGTAAGCTTTGACCTCTTCGCTCATCACATAACCACCCTGTGATACCTATGTACATATCGGCAGCAATACACTGTGTGAGTTCAGGTTTTGATCCGGTAAAACAATGTGCAACCATAGCAGGAACTTTAGATAAATAAGGTGATAATATGGAGAACCAAGGTTCAAATGCATCTCTTTGGTGCAAAAAGAGTGGCATTTGCAATTCTGAAGCAAGAGCAACTTGTTCACGAAATACTTTTTGTTGTTGAGCAGGCTCAGAGAAATTTCGATTGAAGTCTAAACCACACTCACCAATTGCCTTAACTTGTTCTTGTTTAGCTAACAACTTGAGTTGATCTAAGTAATCAGCGCTCACCTGATCAGCATCATGAGGATGCACACCTGCAGTAGAATATAAAAAGTCAGGAAAAATTGTTTGATAATGCTGACACAAAGCTAACGCTTTTTGACTTTCTTCAACACTGGTACCAGTAATCAACAAACCATTCAATTGAGCAATTTGAGCTCGGCGAATAACATCTTCGCGATCTTTTTCAAAACGTTTATTGGTTAAGTTGACGCCAATATCTATCAAAGTGCTTTTATTCAAAGTAATCTCGTTCTATTTAAGCCTTTTTACTTTAATACGTTTAGTCGTATTTTCCTTTTGCAAATACACTGAGCTGAGCGATCCTTTGGTTAAAATCACGCGCTGTCCTGTCTTTAAACTAAGCTTATAGTTGTCTTTTTGTTGCCATCTTTGACCATTCTCAAAAGTGATTCTCCATTCACCATAAGGAGATTTACTTAATTTACTAATAGTCAGAGTAATAGAATCTATTTCTTTCGCCGATTCTTCAGCCGTTTTCTTTACTTGCTCTTTCGAAAAGGAATCAACTTGTTCAGCGGTCAATCCCGTTATTATTGGTTCTGCTTTTATCGCAGTAGGTTTAGCTTTACTTATAAGTTGGTCAAAACACGCTAGCCTTGCCGTATCTTGGGTTATTTTTACACAACCTTGAACTCGATCTGTAAGACTTATTTCTTCAGCGATTGCTGTATTTGATAATAAGCTAGTAACTACAGCAAAATATGTGAGTTTGGTAATCTTATTCATTAATCATTTTCCTTTATATTATTCGATTCGTCTTCATCTTCTTTATGATAAAACGAAGCAATAATAATACCCACTTCAAATAAAAACAGCATTGGCACAGCCAACATAGTTTGCGAGATAATATCAGGTGGTGTTAATAACATACCGATAACGAATGCACCTACGACAACATAAGGTCGCTTTTCCCTTAAACTATCAGGTGTCGTCATACCTGTCCAACACATTAAAATAATCGCAATAGGAATTTCAAAAGCGGCGCCAAAAGCAAAAAACAACTTTAAAATAAAATCTAGATAACTACTAATATCCGTTGCAATAACAACCCCTTCTGGGGCTACCGAAGTAAAAAAGGCAAATACCACAGGAAAAACTAGAAAATAAGCAAAGGCTATACCGCTATAGAATAAACAGGTAGAACCAAGCATTAACGGGGCAATCATTCGCTTTTCATTGGTGTATAAACCAGGCGCAACGAATGACCATACTTGATATAAGACAAACGGCATTGCAATGAATAAAGATAAGACTAATGTTAATTTAAAGGGTGCAAAAAATGGTGAAGCGACATCAGTCGCTATCATTTGTGATCCTTCGGGCATAGTAGCTAATAGTGGCTGTGCCACATATTGATATATATCTTGTGCGAAATAAACTAAGCAACAAAAAACAACTAAGACCCCGAGAATAGATCGTAATAAGCGATTGCGTAACTCTAAAAGATGGTCAAAAAGGCTTGCACTTTGCGCTGGGGGTGTATTCATGACTGAAGTTTATCACTTTCTGGTTTAACAGATTTATCTTCGTTCTCTGTTAGATTATTCGATATCTTTGGTTCTTCAGCATCTTGAGTACTCTCCGACTCTACTTTGGCATGCGGAGCTGAAGCTAATGAAGAAGCGATCATTGAATCCATTGGTTGTCTATCCACCTTTTTGAAAGGTTCCGCCACAGAATCCGCTGCTTCTCGCAATGATTTCAATGACTCGGCAACTTCGGGACTTAAATTTTGTAAGTTACTTTGTTCTGCTTTTTTTAAGTTAGCATGTAATTCATGTACGCGTAATTCTTCCGTGAGTTCAGACTTAACGGTATCACTAAATTTTCGAGCACCGGATATCCAACCACGAAGAGTACGAATTGCAACCGGTAAGCGTTCAGGGCCTAAAATAACTAAGCCCATAATTGCTATGAGGATTAATTCCCAAAAGCCAACATCAAACATACATTAAGCCTGATCTGATTCTTTAGTCTTACTTTCTGTTGTTTTGACCACTTCTTCTGTCGTGCTCTTTGAGCTATCAGCTAAAGTATCTGATGTTTTTTCTGCACTATTTTTTTGTTCTTTATCTTCACCGATAGCACTTTTGAAACCTTTAACGGCTGAACCTAAATCACCACCTATATTACGTAGTTTTTTAGTTCCAAATAACAACACTACAATCACAGCAACAATAACTAGTTGCCAAATTCCGATTCCACCCATAATAAATAACTCCTGATATTTGATGCTCGCATGACTAACCTATGTGTTAGCCCATGCTTTATGTACCAACATTATATACCTAAATAATGTTGGGAAACGAGTAAAAGCAGTAAATGAATTGGTAAATTATGAGCTAAAACAATATTTATAGCATGGGTAAACATCTTCCAATCATATTAACGCGATCAAAAAAGGCGACTTAGAAGTCGCCTTTTGCTTGAAGTGCTTTAATTATAAACAATAAAATTGAGAATTATTGCTTATTAAAACTTATATGAAGTATTAACAAAGAAAGTACGGCCAACAACATCGTAGATATTTGGTACAGTATTCATGTCATTTCCATCTGGCACTTCTTCTGGTTCAGTATCAAACAAGTTTTTAATACCACCTGTTACTTGCCAGGCATCATTAATATGATAAGCCGCTGAAACATTGTGATAAATAACATCATCTGTGGTGTAACCGTCGCCTTCCATACCTTGGATATAATTAGCTGTATAGAGTAAGTTTACGTCTTCAGTTAAATCGGCGCTAACGGTTAAATTAGATTTTAACTGTGAGTAACCGCCCATATTGCCGCCGATAGTCCCTTCATAGCTAATACCATCTTCTTCAAACTCTAGTAAATAAGTCGTATCAAACATGACGTTGAAAATGCCAGCAGTGTAACTAACATTCCAATCAATCCCTGAAGTGTTCTGCTGACCAATGTTGGTTAACGTAGAGGTCATTTCAGATAAGTTTCCATCAGGAGTAATTCCGATAGTCTCACAAGCAGCAAGATCATCTGCGAAACACTTATTCATTTCATTCTGTACATTCACACGACTGATTGCGTTAGTAATATCAAACTGCCAGTAATCCATAGTAGTAGATAAACCATCAGCAATTTCCCACACAACACCTGCAGTAAAGGATTCACTTTCTTCTGGCTTCAAATCTGCATCACTGGTGTAATTGACTAATATTTGTGAGTCTTGTTCATTGCCCCAAGGGTCAGTTAAATAATCAAAAGAACCTGAGTTACCACCGTATAGCTCACTTACACTTGGCGCTCTAAAGCCAGTTGCCGCGACGGCTCTAAACATTAAACCATCGGTAATACTGTAAGTAGCACCTAACTTCCAAGTCGCTGCACCACCAAAAGTAGAATAGTTATCATAACGAGTCGCTGCCTCTACCGTGAAAGAATCAGTTACAGGTACTGATATTTCACCATAGATAGACTGTACTGAGTAATTTCCTTCTGTTGGGTCTTGTTGTGCTGCGGTACTTTCACCAGCTTGAGTAATTAAATCAGGGGTGTAAAACCCACTTTCAAAGCGGCTTTCAACACCAACAGCGTAACCTATATCGTGATCATTAACGCCACTATAACCTGCGGCTAAAATGAATTGCTCATTACCTCCTTCATTTTGCTCAGTATACATAACGCCCTCACTTGCTAAGAAGTCGTTACTCATTGGGTCACCGCTGAACCAAGCATCTTGATGATTGTAGATGCTTTTTTCCATGTTCCCTGCATGAATCGAATTACCAACGCTATCTTTTGAGTCATTACGACCATAAGTTGCAGACATATCCCACTGAGAGTCATTACTCAAGTAACCAGTCAAACCAACAGAAGCACGATAAGTATCAGTTTCTTGACCATAAATACGTGGACCTGCATCTGTCATACGACGTCTATATTCTAGTTCTTCAGGCAGAACGCCATTTTCATCTTTAAATTGATCGGTATAACTATCATCTAACAAACTTGTATCTAAATCGATGGAAGCTGGTTGCGGCGCCATTTGCTGATTCGACTCACGACGGGTATACATAAATTCAACGCTTAATTCAGTATCATCAGCTATTTCAGAGTTAAAGTTAGTAAATAAGCTAAATAATTCATTCGGTGTTTGTGCATAACTATCATCGGTATAATCGTAAGACTCTTCACGTGGAACAAAGCCACCTTCGCCATCTGGCACCATTCCGCCTAAAGAGCCTCCAGGTACAAATGAAGATTCACCTGCAGGAACAAAATCACGATCCGATTGGATAATTTCACCACGGTTTGAATATTGAGCGCCAACAACTAAGTTACCACCTGCAAAATCACGACCATGCAAAATGCTAAAACCGCCGCTTTCGCCATCACCTTTGTCGGTAATGCTGCCATCAGCTGTTATTTCAGTACCTTGAAAGTCTTTCTTAGTGATGATGTTAACAACACCGGCAATAGCATCGGAGCCATAAACGGCTGAAGCACCATCTTTCAAAATTTCAATGGTCTGAATCATTGAAACAGGGATAGTATTTAAATCGACTGAAGAGTCAGCCCCCGTACCCGACGCTACCATACGGCGACCATTTAATAGCACTAACGTACGTTGCACTCCCATACCACGTAAATTTACGGTTGCCGAACCACCTGAGCCATTATTAGACGTTGAACCTAAGCTCATACCTGCAGCTGCGGGTTGCATTGATAAAATTTCTTGTACCGAGGTAAAACCACTCTTAGTGATAAAGTCTGAGGAGATAACAGTGACTGGGCTCGCACTTTCTATATCAGTTCTATTAATACGAGAGCCTGTTACAGCAATACGCTCAACTTCTTCTACCCCTTCTTCAGCGAATGCTTGTATTGAGGTGACTGATGCTGCGGCAAGTGAAATCATCACTGCGCGGTTTACTAGATTCTTTCTGGCTGTTCTTAGGCTCATTACTTCTACCTTATTATCGTTAGTTTGTTGGTAACTGATGTTTATCAATTGCCATCAATACTGCTGGATTTAATAGAAGAAGTTCGTTCTCAAGTGTTGTAACTTAGTTAAACCTGTAACGATGTGGTTACTTTCGCATACAAACATGTGATTATTTGTAAGCCCATAGATGGCTTTTCACCCACATCTGAGATAAGCCCTAATGAAAATACGACTAATCCCATTTTCATTAAGTTTGTGATCAAGTTGTATGGAGAAAAAATAAATCAGGCCAAAGCGCTCGATTGAGCAATAACTTAGTGGAATTGGTATAATACCAAGCGGACTAATTTATTAATTCGTTTGCTATCACAACGTAATTTGTAGATCCGCAGACATAAAAAAACCGACATTAAGTCGGTTGATTTAAATTAGATATATAGCTAAACGTTAATCAAAAACCATGGTGTTTTTCAATTTAGATAAAGCATTCTTTTCTAGCTGCCTTACACGTTCAGCTGATATTTGGTATTTATTAGCTAACTCTTGTAACGTTGTTTTATCTTCGGTTAACCAGCGTGTCTTTATAATATCTTGACTACGTTCATCAAGCGTTACTAATGCCGTTGATAAACGTTGATTAGCATGGTTATCCCAATTATCATTTTCAACTTCAACAGCTAAATCTGATTGTTTGTCTTGAAGATACTGCGCAGGTGAAAAATTACTAGCACCAAGATTATCATCATCATCTTTTGATAATTCAAACGCCTGGTCATGGCTACTCATACGAGATTCCATTTCCATAACATCTTTCGTTGTTACGCCAAGGCTTTCTGCTACTGTATTTACTTCATCAGTGCTGAACCAGCCTAAACGTTTTTTATTTTTACGAAGGTTAAAAAATAATTTACGTTGTGCTTTCGTTGTAGCAACTTTAACAATACGCCAGTTTTTAAGCACAAATTCATGAATTTCTGCTTTAATCCAATGCACAGCAAAAGAGACTAAACGTACACCTACTTCAGGATTAAAACGTTTAACTGCTTTCATTAAACCCACGTTGCCTTCTTGAACTAAATCAGCATGAGGTAAACCATAACCAGAATAGCCTTTAGCAACATGAATAACAAAACGTAAATGCGACATAATTAACTCTTGTGCCGCTTGTAAATCATTTTCATTATAGAGGCGAGTAGCCAGATCATGCTCTTTCTCTGCAGTCAACATCGGAATGTTGTACGCGGATTGCATGTATGCTTCGATACTACCACTTTTTGGTAAGGTAAGTTGCATTGCTTCACTCATAAAAAACCCTCTCCTTCTCTCTTTAATTCGCCCGCGATAATAACATATATCGACACTATTTGCGATAGCGGGGACATGAACATTAGCTTAATAGATAGGGTGGCACAAGATGATCTTTCAACTTTTTTGTGAATTAAATGTGACTAATTGTAAGATTAAAGAATTATCAATAATAAACAGCTGGTTATACAGGCCACACTTTACAATATAAGTGAAAGGAAACTGAGTGGTTTCGCTAATAGCCTCCCAATAAAATAGCAGGTTTAGTTAAAATTTGCGCCTAAACTCAGTCATGCCTCGTTTGTTTTCTTGTACACTTTTAAACGGCTTTAATCGGCATTAGGTTCAATCGCTTTAATATGCTGACTTACCGAGATATAACTACCCACTAACGCAAGTACAATTGCAAAACCGATCAACATTAATGCTTCACTGCCGGATAACCCCTGCAATTGAAAGTTACTTTGATAAAGCTCGCTTAAATCACTAATAGCGTAGCCTAAGTACCAAGCAAGAAGCGTCACAGCAATACAAGAAAGTATACCGCCAAAGATTCCGTACCATATACCTGAATATAAAAATGGCCTTTGGATAAAGCTATCTGTCGCGCCAACCAACTTCATAATAGCGATAGCATCTTTTTCATTCAAAATAGCTAGTCGAATAGTATTGCCCACAATGAGTACCACTGATAAACACAATAATAAGGCTACGCCTAGCACAATATCTTCAATTAAACGGGCCATCGCCTCTAAACGCGTTAACCACTCTAAATCGAGCTTACCTTGTTCAACTTCTCGTTCATTAGTCAGTTTTGCTAACAAAGCATTTGCTGCTTGTGCTTGGCTGGCTCTTTGTGTTGGTGTTACTAATAATGTTGCTGGTAAAGGGTTTTTATCTAGGTATTCAAGTGATTGACCAAAACCAGATAAAATTTTAAATTCTTTTAAAGCCTGTTTAGCTGAAATGTAGCGTACCTCGGCTACATCGTTATATAGGCTAATGCGCTTTATTAAGTTTTGTGCGCTCTTTTCACTGGTTGATAGCTTTAAAAATAAGGTGATTTGCGAAGCACTATCCCACTGTTCACTGACTTGCTCAGCGTTTTTAACAAAAAGATGCAAGGTTGCAGGCAACGCCAGACTAATACCTAAAACAAAAATCGTCATTACTGTGGTAAAGGGAGTTCGCCATAAACTACCTAAACTGCCTATAGCTTGCTGAAAATGTCGGATAGGTAAAGATAGCAGACGAGCTATTAAGCTTGAGCGTGTTTTTAAACCACTACTATGAATATTGCTCATCAGTCGCCCCTTGTGCTTGTAGGCCGTCAACAATACCGTCATTAATCATGGTGCCTTCTTTCAATGTAAGAGTACGATATTTCATCCGCGCAATTAAACCTAGATCATGCGTAGCGATCAGTACTGTTACCCCTGCGGCATTAAACTCTTCAAACAAGCGAATAATATCTAACGACAATTTAGGATCTAAATTACCTGTAGGCTCATCGGCAAGGAGGATGGGCGGTTTATTAACGATAGCACGAGCTATACCAACACGTTGTTGTTCTCCACCCGAAAGCATGTGTGGATAACATTTCAATTTAGCACTTAAATGTACTTTATCTAACGCAGTCGCCACACGCTTTTTAATTTCACTGTGACTAACACCCTCAATGATTAACGGTAAGGCGACATTATCAAAAACGGTACGGTCTTTAAGCAAGTTATGACTTTGAAAGATCATACCAATACCGCGGCGTACATAAGGTACTTGTTTATATTGAATATCAGAGAGTTCGGTATGATTTACTTGGATACTACCTGAGCTGGGTTTTTCCATTAATGAAATTAATTTCAATAAGGTACTTTTACCTGCTCCAGAGTGGCCAGTTAAAAATGCCATTTCACCGCTTTCTAGGCTAAAACTTACTTGTTTTAATGCTAGAAAACCGCCTGGATAGGTTTTATTTACCTTATTGAAATTAATCATATTACTTTAATACTTTGTACAAATAAGTGGGCTAACTTAGCACAATTAGCCTGTGATACCAATCGGACTAATTTCTTGACCACTTAGCGGGAGTTAAAAGGCTTAAACCCGTGGCCATTCAAATGCATGTTTCAGTGGGAGAAAAAACGATTTAGGCAAGGCATTGATTGTAGTGAATGGTTGTTCAGGAGAATATGCTGTTGTGTTAAGCATGACTAAGTCATTCATTATCGCGGTGCATCTTATTATTACGACTATTGCGGTAATAATAAGATGCTGCAACGAGTAGATCTTAAATAAACGTCCCTAACGAGACGTTTAGTTACTGATTGAAAAGTTATTTATCGCTACTTACTAAAAAGCGCTTCAATAAAGTCATCACCAATAAAAGGTCTTAAATCATCAATACCTTCACCAACACCTAAGTATCGAATAGGAATACTATGTTTATCTGCAATAGCAAAGACTACGCCGCCTTTAGCAGTACCATCTAGTTTGGTAATCGTTAGCCCTGTTAGACCAACAGCTTCATCAAACAACTTAGTTTGACTTAACGCGTTTTGACCAGTGCCAGCGTCGAGCGTTAACATCACCTCATGAGGCGCGTTAACGTCTAATTTCTTCATAACTCGCACAACTTTTTTCAGTTCTTCCATCAAGTGGGCTTTATTTTGCAAACGTCCTGCAGTATCAGCAATGATAATATCAACCTTACGCGCTTTTGCCGCACTGATTGCATCAAAAATAACTGAGGCACTATCAGCACCGGTATGTTGAGCAATAACTGGGATATTGTTACGATCACCCCACACTTGTAATTGCTCTACCGCTGCCGCTCTGAACGTGTCGCCTGCTGCTAGCATGACCGATTTACCCTGGGCTTGAAATTGCTTAGCCAGTTTACCGATAGTTGTGGTTTTGCCCACACCATTAACGCCAACCATCAAGATAACAAAAGGTCCTTCATCTTCAGGAATAACTAATGGCTGAGTAACGTCTTCAATAACTTTCTTTAATTCTGCTTTCAGTAAGTCGTACAAAGCAGAAGCATCTTTTAGCTGCTTACGATTAGCACTTTGCGTTAATGAATCGATAATTTTCATGGTGGTTTCAACACCAACATCTGCTAAGAGCAGATGAGTTTCTAGCTCTTCAAATAAGTCGTCATCTATTTGTTTGCCACGAAACAAATCAATTAAACCGCCACCTAAGTTCTGCCTTGTTTTGCTTAAACCTTGTTTTAGGCGGGCAAAGAAACCAAGTTTACTTTCAGCTTTGACTTCAACAATATCTTCAACTGCCGGTTCAATAGCTGTAGACGTTTCGGCTTCCTGCTTTACTGAAAATTCTAAAGTTTCCTCTACAAGCTCAACATCGTCGATTGATTCGTCTTGCTCAGCAGCTTCCATTTCAGCTAATAATTTAGCCTCTGGTTGCTGTTCACTCGCAATGTCACTGATGAGCTCAGTTTCAACAGCCTGAGCACTTTCTTCGCTTACGGAATCTTCCGTTACGGAATCAACAGTTACCGGTGCAATCGCTACTGCTTCTAAGGTCTCAGCCGCTGAGTCCTCGAGCACATTAACAACGTCGGCAGTAGCTTCTTGCTCTACTGCGTGTTCTGTTATTGATTCTTCTGCTTCATTGACAACTGACTCAACCATTTTCTCATCAAGTTGTTCAACCGATTCTGCTACCGTCTCTTGTTCCGATTCAGCGACAGAGAGAGCTTCATTGTTATTTTCTTCAGTGCTCGGTTGCTTTTCTTTTTTGCCAAAACCTAACCAAGACAACATACCTTTTTTCTTCGACACGTTTTGCTACCTAAATATATTTCAGAATAAATTTGTTTGGTCGTTAAACCAAACAAGGATAAATTTGTTTGGTTTAACGACCAAACAAGGATAAAATTGGCGCTATATTAGCACTTAATAGCAAAATTGTCAGTGATATGAATCAAGCAAAAAAACAACTAAGTAAAAAGCTCCTTTCTGGGAGAGGACAGGGTAAATCTGCCGGTAAAATCCGTATTATTGCCGGTAAATACAAAGGCAGAAAATTACCGGTATTAATGGCTGAGGGATTACGCCCAACTACCGATAGAGTTAAAGAAACAGTTTTTAATTGGCTCATGCCCTATATTGCCCAAGCCAATTGCTTAGACTGTTTTGCTGGCTCTGGTAGTTTAGGTTTTGAGGCATTATCACGTGGTGCCGATGAAGTAACCTTGGTGGAATTAAATAGAGCCGCAGCGAACCAATTACTTGAGAATAAAGACTTACTCAAGGCTGATAACATTAACGTTATTAATGATAATGCGCTTGTTTTTCTTAAAAATGATCCTCTTAAACCAAAGTTAACTGCAAAGTCAGACAAACCCTTTGATTTAGTTTTTCTCGACCCTCCTTTTAGAAAACAATTGGTCGAACAAGCAGCACAATTACTCAATCACTTTGGCTTGGCTGAGCAGGCTCTCATTTATGTAGAGATGGAAGCAGAAAGTACACAAGTTATCCCAACTAACTGGCAATTGATTAAAGAAAAGATTTCTGGTCAAGTTGTTTATCAACTGTATCAATATCAAGGGTAGCTTCATGCTATGCATTTAGGAAATCATTACTATGTTTATTGATTATCTCGACACACCATTAGGTTTATTTGAATTTATGGCGACCGAACAAGGTATTCGCCAAGCCATTTTTTGCGGTGATAAAGTTAGTGCTGACAAAAAATATGAAGACAAAACGAATGACATCACTGCACTTTGTAAACAACAATTAATAGAATACTTTGCCGGGCAGCGTCAGGTTTTTACCGTACCACTAGACCCTCAGGGCACTCCATTTCAACAGTCAGTGTGGGGCTGCTTAGCAAAAATACCTTTTGGTAGTGTAAAGTCTTACGGCGAAATAGCCAAGATGCTCGATAAGCCAAAAGCTTCTCAGGCTGTTGGTGGCGCTAATGGTCGAAATCCCATTACGCTTATTGTTCCTTGTCATCGTGTCATTGGTGGTGATGGTTCATTAACCGGTTATGCCGGTGGAGTTGAGCGGAAATTATGGTTATTAAATCATGAAGGGGTTGAGGTAAAACAATCTACTGGCAGTGCTAAATTAGATATTAAGAATGTAATTAACAAACGCCAAGCAAAAACACAGTTCCTACAATAATGTTTCGCTATTTATCTAAAAAGCGTCAACATTGAAAATACAAAAGGAGTACTAATAAGTACTCCTTTTTTTCTTAAAATCAGTGATTAATTTTTCGGCACTAATTTTAAGTCATGAAAATCAAAACTAAAGTCTGTTGCCCGTGAGACTGCTTTCATCGTAGCGTAGTTAATACCGCCATCTTCATTTAAATTAAAGTTAACAAAAGCATCAGCTTCAAGTGTTCTATCGTGCCAGCGAACAATAAAGGTATTATGCTGATAATGCTCTAACGTGCCCTTTAATTCAGGGGTGTTACCAAATTGCATATGTAGCTTATTATTTTTAAACATTACATTGATTTCGCCATACCAATTATCAACATAAGTCTGTGCATATTCACGTAATACTAAAGAATGCGCTGAATTTTTATGAACAGATTCAGCAGCTTTCGCTAGGCGCTTTTGTTCTTTAGCAATATTTGCTTGCTGCTTTTCATGATAGTAAGCAATCCAATCTTTTTTAGGTAATTCAAGGTACTCATTTAAAATTTGCTGATAAATGGCATTGAAAGCATAGCCCGACTGTTGATTAGTTAGAATGACCATAGCAAGATCTTCCTCTGGTACTAAGACCACTTTAGAGACCATACCTAAAATACCACCACTGTGATGAATTAACTTCACCCCATGATAGTCTTTCATAAACCAGCCTAAACCATAAGCTGAAAAGTGCGTTTTATCTTGCTGAGTTGCTTTATCTGAAACGGAAAGTAACGTTTGCGGCTTCCACATGGTATGACTTTGTTTAGCTGTAAAAAGACGAGGGGAGTTAGCATCCAATTTGACACCATAGGCGCCTTGATTTAACTGAGCCTTTAACCAAAAACTCATATCATTAACGCTAGATGCTACAGAGCCAGCTGATGAAAATTTCTCTAAGAAATTACCACCTACAACATTCAATTTATCATTAAGCGGTACATGTGCTCTGGCGACATTGTTATTTGTCTTATCAATTAATGAAAAAGTTGCTCTGGTGTTATTCATGCCCAATGGAGTAAATATACGTTCTTGAATAACCTCACTCCAAGGCTTACCAGTAACACGAGCAATGACTTCACCAGCAATAATGTACATTAAATTATCGTAAGCAAATTCACTACGAAAGCTAGAAACTTCTGGTAAGTACTTTAAACCCTTAATAATATCGGCATTAGTTAACGTAGTATGTGGCCAAATCATTAAATCGCCAGCACCTAGGCCTAAACCTGAATTGTGGGCTAGCAAGTCAGTAATAGTGAATTCACGGGTAACATAAGCATTTGGCATCTGAAATTCAGGGATAATATCAATAACTTTCGTTTGCCAAGTCAACTTACCTTCATCAACTAGATTGGCCAACAAAGCAGCGGTCATTGCTTTAGTGTTTGAAGCAATACCAAATAGTGTGTCAGGGGTAACTTTAGCGGATTTACCATGCTCAATAACACCAAAGCCTTGACTCATTACCACTTTGTTATCTTTAATAATCGCTACTGCTACGCCGGGTACTTGAAACGTAACCATGGCTTGCGAGATAGCCTGTTCAATTTTAGTATTCTTATCATCTACACTGCTGGCTTGCACTGAAGTGATTGCTGACAAAAGCAAGGTAGTTGCAAACATTGTATAACTAAATAACTTCATATTAGCTTCCTGTATTAAGGTTATTATTTTTATTCGAGCGTTTAGGCTAAGCTTTGGATTCGTTTAACGGTTAAACGATCTCTATGCCTAAGTTAGATAAACCTTCAGATAGACTCATCTGCTTAGCTAGTTTACAAGTACGCTTATCAGCGGCAGCAAACTTCAGAAAATCAAACACTTCATTTTGCGTGTCGATTTCCCATTGCATGAGTGGATGTGCATCCATTTGTTCAACAGTAATAGTGAACTCTTCATCGACAGGCTCTTCAACTTCTTCAAGTAAAAGCAGCTCAACATAATAACTGACACTATTATGGGACAAACGACTGATACTTTGGACATCGTCAATTTCAACTTCTGATATTTTTGGTTTCTTCATTGGCTTAACTTGCATTAATTGCCACAAAGCGGAAAGCGCCATACACGCATCAAGAGCAGGAAATACACCAAAAGAATCAAATTCTTCAGGGTTAGGGGTTTCAGCTTCTAATTTAAGTAATTGGGCATCACTGTTAATTTTTACCGTACTACTGTTATCAAGCCATTGCCAAATAATATCGAGTTGATTACGTAATACTTTAGCATTACCAAAGTCAGCAGCTTCGCTGAACATTTGATAATTTGGTAACATACGCTCAAGTAACGCTGCAGAGAAAGCAATTTGATGCCAATGACTTAACTTGGCAAAAGGAAGATTAATAGCCACTTAGATATGTACTCAGTTGAGATAATTAACTGGATTATACCCAAGCCTATTCAAATTGCGAATAAGCTTGGTTTTATTATGGCTGTATTGTATACCCAAACTACCTGAAGATGCAGGTTTCAGCTGGAATTAGAAATGCCTTTAGGCAAGGCATTGATTGAAGAGAATAGTTATTCTATTGTCGAAATCAATAACGCAGTATAAAGCGTTTCTAAACCAGCCCTACGGGGACGTGTGAGCAAGCCATGCTCTTCGTTGCCTCCTTTTTTAAGGAAATAACCCTTAATAAAAAGAGGCGTCTTGATCATGAATCGCTCAAGCATCCTGAAATACTCATCTTCAAGTGGTTTGGGTATATAGATATCGAAACAACTAACTGGTTAATTGCTTTTGAGCATACTCAAACTTCAATCGATATTCGGTTAACTTATGCTCCAACTCACTTTTTTGATCATCAAATTGAGCTTTTTGTTCACTGATATCACTAATCAATTGATGATTCTCATCACGTAAGAATTTAATGGTTTCTCGCACTTTATTGTTTTCTATTTCTTGTTTATCACGATTTCTATTAAAGCGTTGCAAGATGTTTTCTTGCCCTTCTTGAGCAACTCTCACTTGCTCAGTAAGTACGCTAACTTCTTGCTGATATAATTTTATATCATTTTGCTCAGTGGCTAATTTATCGTTCAGCTGCTCATTGGCTTTTTCTAATTCAATAATTTTCTGCTGCGCTACTGTCTGTAATTCTTTAATTTCTTTGGCAGTTTCATTAATAGTATTAATCTCACCAAGGTGTAGCTGTTTTACTTTTTCAGCATCTCCATGAATTGCTTTTATCTCATCAAGATGTAGCTGTTTTACTTTTTCAGCATCGCCATGAATTGCCTTTATCTCATCAAGGTGTAACTGTTTAACTTTTTCAGCATCGCCATGAATTGCCTTTATCTCATCAAGATGTAACTGTTTAACTTTTTCAGCATCGTCGTGAATTGCTTTTATCTCATCAAGGTGTTGCTGTTTACTTTGTTCTGCACCTTCTTTGATAGACTTTATTTCATCTATAAGTTGCTGTTTATCACTGTCTGCTTGCTCGGTTATTTTGATAATTTGAGCTTGAAAATCGTGAGTTTTTTGTTCGGCTTGTTTGTTTTTATCTTGCTCTACATCAATTGATTTTTTCTGTATTGATAATTGCTGTTGTAATTCAGCCTTATCATTTTTTTCTTGATCAGCTTGTTTCTCTAATTGAGAGATCTTTTGTTCTAACCCTTTAACTTTGGTGTCACCACTTTGCTGTGCTTCAGTCTGCATACGAGCACTTTCACTTTCAAGTTTATGGAGTTTTTCTGTTAGCACATCAATTTGTTGTTTGGCTGTCGCTTCGGCTTGAGTCTTAATAACTATTACCGCTTCACTTTGCTGTTTTTCAGTCAGCTTCAATTTTTCAGTCAACACATCAATTTGTTGCTTAGCAGACGTTTCCGTTTGCTCTTTAATCGCTGTTAGTGCTTCACTGTGCTGTTTTTCATTTAATTGTAGTTGTTCGGTTAAGGTTTCAATTTGTTGTTTAGCTGATGCATCAGCTTGAGTTTTGACAGCCGCCACAGTTTCATTTTGTTGCTTTGCATTTAGTTGTATTTGTTCTTTAGCAACAGTAAGTTGTGTGGTCAAACTTTGCTCTTGTTCTGTTAAAACCATTACTCGGCCGTTCAAGCCGTCAATCTCTTGGTTTCTATCATTTAATTTTTGTTCTGTTTCCAGCAGCTTCTCGTCTAACTTATTATTACTACTTTGTTTTTTGTCTTGTTGTAGTGTTTGTTGCTGTTTTAAGTTAACAATTTCTTTTTCTAGGCTCTCAATAGTTTCGCTGTAATTAATGGTATTTTGAGTGAGCTCAACCTGAAAATTTTGCTTATTTGTAGCTTCATCGACCTGCTTTTCAGCTAACGCTTGTTTAAGTTGTGTAACTTCTTCCAGTTGTAATTGCTGTTTCTCAGTAAAATCTTTTTGTAATGATTGTTCTTTATCTGATAGATACTGGCTTTGTTGATCAATATTTTTACTGGTTTCAGTCTTAACCGCAGTAGATATTAACTGAGTTAATTTATCTTCTACTTGAATGTATATATCACTCGCTAAGCTTTGAATTTGTTCTTCAACATCCTTAGAAAATTTACCTTTATCGACCATATTATTCTCATTATTATAAATCGCTACTGCACCTAAATTATCACAGGTATATCAGCACAGGAATATGAAAAGTAATTTTTTTTAACAAAAAAGCAACAAAAAAGGGGCAAAAGCCCCTTTACATTATTCTATATAATTTTTTACGACCGTATAAACAGACGAATTAACTCTCTGCAGTCTCTTCTTTTACCTCTGTTTTAGCTAGTGGTGCGATTTGAATGTTTGAAATTTGCGCATTACCCGTTTGGTTACGCAATTGTACTAAACGGTTGATTTGACCTAAAGATCCTAACATTGCATAGATTGGTACGAATAAGCCACGTTTATGAAAATCTAATACTTTATCGTCAGCTAATGCTTTTATTTTATCTTCGTTAATAGTGAAAATGCCCGTAAGCTTTTTCTTTTCGCCACTACTCAAATCAATATTTAATTCAATCTCTTGTAATAAATCATTTTCTTCAAGTTCTTTAATGAAGTTTTCAGTCATTTTTTCATTTTCATATAAACGACCTAATGAATTTTGT
>CAJXRC010000030.1 GCA_913058405.1 uncultured Colwellia sp.
ATTGATTTTGATAAGGGAATAACCATTCTCTACAATCAATGCATTGCCTCTAAACTTTTTAATTCTCGCTGAGTGGGAAAGAACTTAATCAACTTGGTATTAACTGCTGCGATAACTCCTTCATTTATCTAACGTGTGCTTATGAGGTCAAAGTTCACTGATTTTCAGGCAATAAAAAAGGATGCCGAAGCAATTCACAGATCGCTTACAGGTAGTATGCAGCCTCTATGTTATCGTTTGTTAGTGCTACAGGGGATTTTATTTACTGATTGCATATAGAATAACAACATCGTGTAAATGTGTTTACGAAAGTGCGCATACTTCATTGTTTCTTCGATTATATTTTTGCCATGTACCTTATGGCATAAATCAATAATTTCGCTTAACTTTCGATTGTCGTCTTTATCAGGTTGCCATTCTTTTAAACCATTATTTTCTGAAATCAAATAATTCATAAACCGTCTCGTTTCACCAAGTGTTAAAAAGCTTTTTTTGTATCGTTTACTGTTGTAGCCACTAGGTCTAAAGTCAATTTGATAAGGCTTGCTTTCTGAACCAGTTTTCCAATTACCAATTTGTACTTTTAATTTTTTTTATTGTGGTTTGCAGTCCATTCCATATCAAATTTTTTTGCTTCTTCATCCCTGTAACTTAAACATTTTGAAAATTCTTTTATGCTTTCAGGAAATAGGCATTCTTTTGGTTTGTCATAGTATTGTATCCATGCATCTTGATTTACGCTACCTTGCATTAAAACAGTGGGAACATGAAGTGTTAATAAAAAATAAACAGCACTAACGAGCGCAGCGAGTGTTCTTCTAAACTTCTTCGCGTTGCGAATATTCATAAACATTTGATATTAATAAAAAGTTAACTATATTTTAGTTAATATCAATCAAGGATGATTATTATGACTAGTGAAGAATTCAAACTTTTAAATTTTTTATCAGAAAAATCAATTAATGGCGACCCCACCCATAGTGAGCTTGTTGAACTAAAGAGACTCCTAACGATGTGGAATATATCAACAGAATATAATTTGCTTCTATCCTCTTATAGTGTGGATTTAAAAACTTAATATTATTACCTTCTTCCATACTTGTGAACGGATTCGAATGCACTTTTAGTTAGATATGTTTTGCAAGTCAAATTTCAGGCAATAAAAAAGGATGCCGAAGCATCCTTTTATCAAAAAATAATTAAGTGTTAATTATTTTTTAGCAGCACGTTTAGCAGCATCAGCAGCTTTAACTTCAGCAATTACTGTTTCAGCTACGTTGTTAGGACAAGGCATGTAGTGAGAGAATTCCATAGAGAATTGACCACGACCTGATGTCATTGTACGTAGAGATCCGATGTAACCGAACATTTCTGAAAGAGGTACGTCAGCTTTAATACGAACACCAGAAACACCAGCGTCTTGACCACCGATCATGCCACGACGACGGTTTAAATCACCAATAACATCACCAACGTGATCATCAGGCGTAAACACATCAACTTTCATGATAGGTTCAATTAACTGAGCACCAGCTTTTGGAATTGACTGACGGAAAGCGCCACGAGCAGCAAGTTCAAATGCAACAGCAGATGAATCGACCGCATGGAAACCACCATCGTATAATTCAATTTCAACGTCAAGTACAGGGAAACCAGCAAGAACACCAGTATCCATCATGCCTTTAAAGCCTTTCTCGATAGCTGGGAAGAATTCTTTAGGAACATTACCACCAACAACAGTAGAGCTGAATACGAAACCAGAACCAGGTTCGCCGGGCTTGATACGGTAATCAATTTTACCGAACTGACCAGAACCACCAGATTGTTTCTTATGTGTGTAAGAATCTTCAATCGGTGCAGTGATTGTTTCACGGTATGCAACTTGAGGCTTACCAACTTCTAATTCAACACCGTAAGTACGTTTTAGAATATCTACTTTGATATCTAAGTGAAGCTCACCCATACCAGATAAAATCGTTTCACCTGAATCGATATCAGTTTCAACTTTAAACGTTGGATCTTCTGCAACCATTTTACCGATACAAAGGCCCATTTTCTCAGTTGAACCTTTATCTTTAGGTGTTACTGAAATTGAAATTACAGGCTTAGGGAATACCATCGCTTCTAGAACGATTGGGTGCTTAGGATCACATAACGTATGACCTGTTTGAACGCCACTCTTCATACCAACAATCGCGATGATATCACCAGCTTGTGCAGAAGTAAGTTCGTTACGATCATCAGCTTGCATTTCACACATACGGCCAACACGCTCAGTTTTACCTGTTGCAGCGTTAAGAATGGTATCGCCTTTCTTCAATGTACCTGAGTAGATACGTACGAAAGTTAAAGTACCAAAACGGTCATCTGTGATTTTAAAAGCTAACGCTTTAAATGTTTCATCAGCAGAAACAAGTGCGTATTCGCCGTTAGGC
This sequence comes from uncultured Colwellia sp., assembly GCA_913058405.1. Lineage (GTDB taxonomy): Bacteria > Pseudomonadota > Gammaproteobacteria > Enterobacterales > Alteromonadaceae > Colwellia. Next base: position 2,436 of record CAJXRC010000030.1, read on the forward strand.
TCGCCTTCTTCATCAGTAAGTGGTTGAGGATCAACATCTGTAGGAGACGGTAAGTAATCAACAACAGCATCAAGGATGTTTTGAACACCTTTGTTTTTGAAAGCAGAACCACAGTAAGTAGGGAAGAAGTCCATAGTACGTGTACCTTTACGGATACAACGCTTGATGTCTTCCATTGAAGGTTCAGTGCCTTCTTCTAAGTATGCTTCGAAAAGATCATCGTCTTGCTCAAGAGCAGTTTCAAGAAGCATTTCACGGTATTCTTCAACTTTCTCAACCATGTCAGCAGGAACATCTTGAATTTCAAAGTTCTCAGGAAGACCTGTGTCATCCCAAACCCATGCTTTACGAGTAAGAAGGTCAACAACACCACAAAACTCATCTTCAGTACCAATTGGTAAAACCATAACAAGTGGGTTAGCACCTAATACGTCTTGAGTCTGTTTAACAACACGGTAGAAATCAGCACCTAAACGGTCTAATTTGTTTACGAAGATAATACGTGCAACTTCTGAGTCATTCGCATAACGCCAGTTAGTTTCTGATTGTGGTTCAACACCACCAGAACCACAGAATACACCAACACCACCATCAAGTACTTTAAGTGAACGGTATACTTCTACTGTGAAATCAACGTGACCAGGAGTATCGATAACGTTGAAACGGTGATCGTTCCAAAAACAACTTACCGCAGCAGACTGGATAGTAATACCGCGCTCAGCTTCCTGTTCCATGAAATCAGTTGTTGACTCACCGTCATGTACTTCACCAGTTTTGTGGATCTGACCGGTTAATTTAAGGATACGTTCAGTTGTTGTGGTTTTACCAGCATCAACGTGAGCGAAGATACCAATGTTTCTGTATTTGGATAAATCTGCCATTACATTACTCTATTTAGTTTAAGGTCTATCCCGCTTTTAGTACCTATATATAGGCAGCATTAAAAGCAGAATTGTTGAAAATTTGCGCGCGAGTATACCATTAACAAAAGCAAATCCATAGAAAATTGATAAATAAATTATTAGTACAACGTGGTTTATTAGTCATAAATTAGGTTTCTGCTTATATATAGCAACGCAATATGGCAATTCGATAGTTATAAATATTTTTAGCCGTAAATTGAAATGACAAATAAGATTTGTTCGAATGCATCATAGGTAAAAGCACTAAGTTATACTTATATAGGTAACAACATTTACACTACTTTGTTCAATAGAATATTAAAAAAGCAATAATCCTAGGTTAATTGACGCGCCTCGAACTGAAACGTTTCAAGTACTCTGAATCGAGAGTTGTGAATCGACATAACTATCTAACGTTAGCACTTAGTGCTACTCAACTACTTTCATTTAGCCGTGACCCACAATTACACGTTTGCTACCGCTGATTTCTTTACTTACCTTTATATGAACCACCACAATTAGCGCTTATTGACTCATATCTGCTGACTCAAAACTGTTATTTTAGAATAAGCTATAAATAACTTGCACACGAGAAGGTTTCTTGTATAATACGCGCTCGCATTCAGCCAAATTGAGTGTGTTACGCTAAAGATTATTACTAAAAGTAAAATCTTGTAGCGCTAAATAAATAAGAATTTAGTTTCTATTTATTTCACAGCAACTCTAATTTTGAGTTGAATGTTTATTAGTTAATACACCCCCTTCCGGCACATAAGGAAGCAGAGGGATGTATTTTTTTGTTCTTTAAAAAGGGGATTTGTCTTCATGTCAAATCAAAGAATTCGCATTCGTTTGAAAGCGTTCGATCATCGTTTGATTGATCAATCTACAGCAGAAATCGTTGATACTGCAAAACGTACTGGCGCACAGGTTCGTGGTCCAATTCCACTTCCTACTCGCAAAGAACGTTACACTATCTTGACTTCTCCACACGTTAACAAAGATGCGCGAGATCAGTACGAAATCCGTACTCATAAACGCATGATTGATATCGTTGAGCCAACTGAAAAGACTGTAGACGCATTAATGCGTTTAGATCTTGCAGCTGGTGTTGATGTTCAAATCAGCTTGGGCTAAGGGGAGTTTTAACAATGACTATAGGTCTAGTTGGACGTAAAGTGGGTATGACTCGTGTCTTCACAGAAGATGGTGTTTCTACCCCTGTTACTGTTATCGAAGTTGAAGCAAACCGTGTTGCTCAGGTTAAAACTGTAGACAACGATGGTTATTCAGCATTACAAGTTACTACTGGCAAGCGTAAAGCAAGCCGTGTAACTAAACCTGCTGCTGGACATTTCGCAAAAGCAGGAATTGAAGCAGGCCGTGGCTTGTGGGAATTCCGTTTAAACGAAAATGAAGGTAGTGACATCGAAGCTGGCAGTGAAATCACTGTTGAAGTTTTCAATGACACTAAATTAGTAGACGTTACTGGTACATCGAAAGGTAAAGGTTTCCAAGGCGGTATTAAACGCTGGAACTTTACTATGCAACATGCAACGCATGGTGTTTCGTTATCACATAGATCTAACGGTTCGTTAGGTCAGTGTCAAACACCAGGTCGTGTATTTAAAGGCAAAAAAATGTCTGGTCACATGGGTGCTGTGCGTTGTACTACACAAAACCTTGAATTGGTTCGCGTTGACGCAGAACGTAACTTGTTGCTTGTTAAAGGCGCAGTTCCGGGTGCTATCAATGGCAACGTAATCATTAAACCAGCTGTTAAAGCTTAGTCCAGGAGATTTTCTGATGGAATTATCATTAAAAGACGCAACAGGTGCTCTTGAAGTATCTGAAGCAACTTTTGGACGTGAGTTTAACGAAGCGTTAGTACATCAAGTAGTAGTTGCATATGCAGCTGGCGCTCGTCAAGGTACTCGTGCTCAAAAGACTCGCTCAGAAGTTAGCGGCGGTGGTGCAAAACCATGGCGCCAAAAAGGTACTGGCCGTGCACGTGCTGGTACTACTCGTGGTCCAATCTGGCGTACAGGTGGCGTAACATTCGCTGCTAAGCCACAGGATCACAGCCAAAAAGTTAACCGTAAAATGTATCGTGGTGCTATTGCTAGCATCCTATCTGAACTAGTTCGTCAAGAACGTTTAGTTGTGGTAGAGAACTTTTCGGTAGAAACTCCTAAGACTAAAGAACTTGTTGCCAAGTTAAAAGGCTTAGAGCTTAAAGACGTTTTGATTGTAACGAAAGAAGTTGACGAGAACTTGTTCTTATCAGCACGCAACTTATATAAAGTTGACGTTCGTGACGTTGCAGCAATCGACCCTGTAAGCTTAGTTGGTTTCGAAAAAGTTTTAATCACTGCTGATGCAGTTAAAGAAATTGAGGGGATTTTAGCATGATAAACGAAGAACGTTTGTTGAAAGTGCTTTTAGCACCAAATATCTCTGAAAAAGCAACTACTGCTGCTGAAGCAAACAACACTGTTGTTTTCAAAGTAGCTACAGATGCAACTAAAGCTGAAATTAAAGCAGCGGTTGAGAAACTTTTTGAAGTTACAGTTGAAGGTGTTAATACACTTAATGTTAAGGGTAAAGTAAAACGTACCGGTGCTCGTTTTGGTCGTCGTAACGACTGGAAAAAAGCCTACGTTACTCTTGCAGAAGGTAGTGACATCGACTTCGTTGGCGCGGAATCATAAGGAGCAGTTAAAATGGCTATAGTAAAATGTAAACCTACTTCTCCGGGTCGTCGTCACCTAGTTAAAGTGGTAAACAAAGAGCTTCATACAGGTAAGCCTTATGCACCACTATTAGACACTAAGTCTAAATCTGGTGGTCGTAACAATAATGGTCGCATTACGGTTCGTCACATTGGTGGTGGTCATAAGCAACATTATCGTATCGTTGATTTTAAACGTAACAAAGATGGCATTCCAGCCAAAGTTGAACGTTTAGAATATGATCCGAACCGAAGCGCTAACATTGCATTAGTATTATATGCAGATGGTGAACGTCGTTACATACTAGCCCCTAAAGGCTTAACAGCTGGTGATACTATCCAGTCTGGTGTAGATGCTCCTATCAAAGCAGGTAACACAATGCCGTTGCGCAACACTCCACTAGGTAGTGTTGTTCACGCAATCGAACTTAAACCAGGTAAAGGTGCTCAAATCGCACGTGCTGCTGGTACTTACGCACAATTAGTTGCGAAAGATGGTGCTTACGTTACTTTACGTCTTCGCTCTGGCGAAATGCGTAAAATCGAAGCAGATTGTCGTGCTACTTTAGGTGAAATCGGCAATTCTGAACACATGCTTCGCTCTTTGGGTAAAGCTGGTGCTTCAAGATGGCGCGGTGTTCGCCCAACTGTTCGTGGTGTTGCCATGAACCCAGTTGACCATCCACACGGTGGTGGTGAAGGTAAAACATCTGGCGGTCGTCACCCGGTATCACCTTGGGGTGTACCAACTAAGGGTTACAAGACTCGTTCGAACAAGCGTACTGATAAATTTATCGTACGTCGTCGCACTAAGTAATTAGTGCATTAAACTAATATTCTGATTGCTTGAACTTAGTTAACTTCGGTTATCGCTAAGTTCAACATGAAGAATTTGAATTATATAAGGATTCACCATGCCACGTTCCCTCAAGAAAGGTCCATTTATTGACCTACACTTGTTGACGAAGGTAGAGAAAGCGGTGGAAAGCGGGAATAAAAAGCCAATTAAAACTTGGTCCCGTCGTTCAATGATCATTCCTACAATGATCGGATTGACCATCGCTGTCCATAATGGCCGTCAACACGTTCCTGTATTTGTAACCGAAGAAATGATCGGTCACAAATTAGGAGAATTTGCACCAACTCGTACTTATCGCGGTCATGTCGCTGATAAGAAAGCTAAGAAGTAAGGGGAAGTTACAATGCAAGCTATTGCTATACATAAATTTGCCCGCGGTTCTGCTCAAAAAGCGCGTTTAGTTGCGGATCAAATCCGTGGCACAAATGTAGAGAAAGCACTTGAAATTCTAACTTTCAGCAACAAAAAAGCTGCTGAATTAGTTAAAAAAGTACTTAACTCTGCAATCGCGAATGCCGAGCATAACGAAGGTGCAGATATTGATGAATTATTCGTTAAAACAATTTTGATTGACGATGGTCCAACAATGAAACGTATTATGCCACGTGCGAAAGGCCGAGCCGATCGCATCATCAAGCGCACTAGTCACATCACTGTGATTGTGTCTGATTCTTAGGAGTATATTAGTATGGGTCAAAAAGTTAATCCTACCGGTATTCGCTTAGGTATCACGAAACCTTTCGCGTCTACTTGGTTTGCAAGCAACAAAGATTTTGCTAGCAACTTAGACGGCGATCATAAGGTTCGCGAATTTTTAAAAGAAAAGCTTAAGCGTGCATCACTTTCTAAAGTGGTAATCGAACGTCCAGCTAAATCTATCCGCGTAACAATTCACACGGCTCGTCCAGGTGTTGTTATCGGTAAGAAAGGCGAAGATGTTGAGAAACTACGTTTAGCCGTTTCTAAAATTGCTGGTGTTCCTGCTCAAATCAACATCGCTGAAGTACGTAAGCCAGAAATGGATGCGCAGCTTGTTGCAGACAGCATTGCTAGTCAATTAGAACGTCGTGTTATGTTCCGTCGCGCTATGAAGCGTGCAGTTCAAAACGCAATGCGTTTAGGCGCTAAAGGCATCAAAGTACAAGTTAGTGGTCGTCTAGGCGGCGCTGATATCGCACGTGCAGAATGGTATCGTGAAGGTCGTGTACCTTTACATACATTACGTGCTGATATTGACTACGCAATTGCGCGTGGTGACACTACTTATGGTGTTATTGGTATCAAAGTTTGGATTTTCAAAGGTGAAATCATTGGTAACATGCCTCTACAGGCAGAAGTACCAGCGGCTAAACCTAAAAGAAAAACCAACCGCAAGCCTAAGTAGGAGCTAAGTTATGTTACAACCAAAACGTACTAAATTCCGCAAGCAATTTAAACTACGTAACCGTGGCTTAGCCCATGTAGGTAGTTCAGTTAGCTTCGGTACTTTCGGTTTGAAATCAATGGAACGTGGTCGTATGACTGCTCGCCAAATTGAAGCCGCTCGTCGTGCCATGACTCGTCATGTGAAACGTCAAGGTAAAATCTGGATACGCGTATTCCCTGATAAGCCAATTACTAAAAAACCTCTTGAGGTTCGTATGGGTAAAGGTAAGGGTTCAGTAGAATATTGGGTTTGCCAAATTCTTCCTGGTCGTGTTCTTTATGAAATGGAAGGTGTTTCTGAAGAAATCGCGCGTGAAGCTTTTGCTTTAGCCGCTTCTAAACTACCATTCAAAACTACCTTCGTAACTAGGACGGCATTGTAATGAAAGTTAGTGAACTTAAAGCAAAAAGCATTGAAGAGCTTAACGCTGAATTACTAGAACTTCTTCGCGAGCAGTTTAACTACCGCATGCAAGCAAGCACTGGTCAATTAGCACAAACTCATTTGCTAAGAATCGTACGTCGCAATATCGCGCGCGTTAAGACTATCATCACTGAAAAGGCAGGTAAGTAATGAGCGAAACTAAAATCCGCACACTACAAGGCGTTGTTATCAGTAACAAAATGGATAAGTCTATCGTTGTTTTGATTGAGCGTCGTGTTAAGCACCCTATGTACGGTAAATACATGACGCGTTCAACTAAGTTGAAAGCGCATGATGAAACTAACGTATGTAACGAAGGTGACTTAGTAACTATTACTGAAGTTGCGCCAATTTCTAAGTCTAAAAACTGGAAATTAGTTGACGTAATTACTAAAGCTTAATTCTTTATAAATTAATATTTATACTTAATTAACTTTATTATAGTTAGCAAAAAGACCTTAACATTTATTTGTTAAGGTCTTTTTTTATGCGTTGAATTTACGGTGAGTGTCCTATTAAGCACATAGACCATATAATTATAAATGCTGATAAAGAAGGTTTTATAAATAGTTACCGTATAATTCTCCTTTAAGTCATTGAGTTGCGCTTTCATTCGCCTAGTGTAAACTGACATTACTTTTAGCCTTTATTCCCCTTAAACTTGTTGAGAGGCCTACTTTGTTACATTCACTTTATCCAGAGATTAAGCCCTTTTCTCAACAGTATCTTCAAGTTAGTCCTCTTCACCAACTATATATTGAACAGTGCGGTAACGAACAAGGTATTCCCGTTGTTTTTTTACATGGCGGACCCGGCTCTGGTTGTCGTGAACAACACCGCTGTTATTTTGATCCTGCTATTTATCATATTATCTTATTTGATCAACGAGGCTGCGGGCGATCTAAACCACAAGGTGAGCTAGAGGAAAACGACAGCTTATCTCTTGTGGAAGATATCAATACTATTCGTGAACATCTTGGCATTAGTCAATGGTTAGTCTTTGGTGGTTCTTGGGGCGCTACGTTAGGTTTGCTTTATGCAAAGCAATACTCTAAGCAAGTATTAGGTATGATTTTACGCGGCATTTTTCTGGGCCGCCGACAAGATATAAACTGGGTATATAGTAATAAAGGCGCAGCTCAAATCTATCCTGAAGCATGGCAAGCTTTCGTTGAAGAACTACCTCTTGATCAGCAACAAATCCCACTAAAAGCCATTTACCAACAGTTAATTAGTAGCGACGAGCAAATAAGTCGAAATGCTTATAATCGCTTACAACAATGGGAATCGGCAATACTAAATATTCAACCAAGTCCCCCTGCTAGTAAAGGCGATGCAATCAATAAAAATCCCTCAATCATTCAGCTACATTACTCAATGAATCATTGCTTCATTGAACAAAACCCTATTCTGGAGAAAATTAACCGCCTTGGTAATATTCCAATCAAAATAATACAAGGTCGTTTTGATTTTGTTTGTCCTGTTGAGCAAGCCTGGCAACTGGCATATCACTGTCCACAGGCGACATTAACAGTAATTGATCAAGCAGGCCATCTTGCTAATGAGCCTTTAATGATTGACGCCTTAGTTGAGGCTACACGCAGTTTCTCTAAACTATTATCCCCTCACCTCTAGCAAAAACCCTCCTATATATTAAGAATGTTCATTCTAAAGTATGATTTCTTTCACATAGCTGCCGATCTATATTGAACTATACCCATTAACAATCAAAGTGAAGGATTTCAGTGGGAATTAAAATGGCTTTAGGCAAGTGAAATACTTTAAGCATAGTCATTCTATGGTTTAAGTATTTAACGCCTTATGAAGTCATGTTAAACCCATCGAAGAAAGGCTTGAACATGCATCTTGAATGGTAACGGGTATAACAACTAACTTATACTAATGAGGATTGACTATGTGGACTAAACCAAAGTTTGAAGAAATGCGTTTAGGTTTTGAAGTAACACTTTATATCAGCAACAGATAATGCCTTTTGAAAAATGATACCTGTTTTATTAAATTGGTATTCGATTACCCTCGGTAACTTCTCCCTCTGAGGGTTTTTTCATAGTTATTATACCATTTGAAGAAATGAATGAATCAATTGGTATTAAGGAATTTATGCAAATTTTAATTCTTGGTTCGGCTGCTGGTGGTGGTTTTCCGCAGTGGAACTGTCATTGTGCTAATTGTAAAGGATTACGAGCAGGAACCATAAAAGCGACACCGCGAACCCAGTCATCTATCGCTGTCAGTCCTGACGGTAAAAATTGGGCATTAATTAATGCATCACCTGATATACGTCAACAAATAAATCAATCACCACAATTATGGCCAGAGCAAGGCGCACGGGGTACCAATATTCGTGGCGCTATTCTAACTGATAGCCAAATTGACCATACCACGGGCTTAATAACCCTACGTGAAGGTTTACCCCTTGATGTTTATTGTTCTCATGTTGTCTATGAAGATTTAACCTCAGCATACCCGTTATTTAACATGCTTGAACACTGGCATGGCGGTCTTAAATTAAAACCTATTGGTTATCAGCAGAGCGATGCTTTTAACGTTGAGGGTGTTGCAGATATCGAGTTCGTTCCCGTGACTATTGAGTCAAATGCGCCTCCTTATTCTAAATACCGCGACAAAGTGGTTGCTGGTAATAATATCGGACTCAAAATAGTTGATAAAACCAGTGGGAAATATCTTTTTTATTTACCAGGCATAGTGGAAAGCACACCTGAAGTTGAAGAAATACTGGCTGATGCAAGCTGCGTATTAATTGATGGCACACTCTGGCTTGACGATGAAATGATCGCACAAGGCGTTGGTACTAAATTGGGATCTCAAATGGGCCACATGCCTGTTAATGGTGACTTTGGTACTGTCGCATTACTCAATAAATTTGATATCGAACGAAAGATTCTCATCCACATTAATAACACCAATCCCATTCTCAATGAAGAATCAGCACAACATCAGTTTGTGTTGGACAATGGTGTTGAAATAGCCGTAGATGGCATGGAAATAACAATATAATTGCCTTTAATGATCTGATAATAAATGCAATTAATACTAAGAGGCGCTTTATTTATGCAACAACCATGGACAAGAGAGCAATTTGAAGAAATGCTCCGCGCTAAAGGGCAGCTTTATCATATTCATCACCCGTTTCATATCGCCATGCATCAGGGTGAATGTAGTGTCGAACAAATTCAAGGCTGGGTAGCAAACCGCTTTTATTACCAAGTAAATATTCCTATTAAAGATGCCGCCATATTGGCAAATTGCCATGATATGGAAACTCGTCGTTTATGGATCCAGCGTATATTAGATCACGATGGCAGTGTAGATGACAAAACTTTAGGAGGCATTGAGGCATGGTTACAATTAGGCCAAGCCGTGGGTTTAGATAGGCAAGATCTATTGGATGAGAAATTTGTTTTACCCGGTGTGCGATTCGCCGTAGATGCCTATGTAAACTTCGCTCGACGCGCAAACTGGCAGCAAGCTGCATGTTCATCGCTTACGGAAATGTTTGCTCCCCAAATACATCAAAGCCGACTAGACAGTTGGCCAACAAATTACCCATGGATTGAAACACAAGGTTTGCAGTATTTTCAAATGCGCTTATCTCAAGCAAGACGCGATGTTAATCATGGTCTGCAAATTACCTTAGATCACTTTACTACTCGTCAAGCACAGGAAGAAGCATTGAATATTCTGCAATTTAAATTAGATATTTTGTGGAGTATGCTTGATGCTATGACCTTAGCATATCAACAGGACCGAGCGCCTTACCAAGGTTTAATAGCTGAGCCAAATTACCATAAGAGAATTTTTAAATGATAAATCAGTCCGTGCCGCCAAGTTTAAACGCTATGTTCCGACTGCAATGGGAACAAGCGCAAGATTGTTATGTACTATTATTTCCTGAAGGTATGGTTAAACTTAATGGTAGTGCTGGAGAAATCATGCAGCAGGTTGATGGTAAGAATAAAATTGTTGATATCATTAGTATATTGCACAAAAAATTCCCTGATGCTGGTGATTTAACTGATGATGTTCATGAGTTTTTAATTGCTGCTTACGAAAAAAAATGGCTTTATTATGAATAATGAAACCCAAAAAAAAGTAGGCCCTCCCCTATGGTTATTGGCCGAGCTCACTTACGATTGCCCTTTGCATTGTCCTTATTGCTCTAACCCAACAGAGCTTGGTGATACAAAAGATGAACTCAATACTGAGCAATGGCTTGATGTATTAACTCAAGCACGAGCTATGGGCGCGGTACAACTGGGCTTTTCCGGTGGCGAACCTTTGTTGCGCAAAGACTTAGAAAAAATGGTTAAGCACTCAAGAGACTTAGGCTTTTATACCAACTTGATCACCTCAGGCATTGGTTTAACCGAAAAACGTATTGCCAAGTTAAAAGTAGCGGGCTTAGATCATATCCAAATTAGTTTTCAAGGCGCAGATCCTGAAATGAACGATATTATCGCAGGACGCGGTAACGCCTTTGAGCAAAAATTTAAAATGGCGCAGTCGGTTAAAGCACAGGGTTATCCTATGGTATTAAATTTTGTTATTTCAAAACAAAATATTAGCCAAGTTGAAGATATCATGCGCTTAAGCTGCCAATTAAATGCCGACTATGTTGAGCTTGCTACGGCGCAATATTATGGCTGGGCGTATGATAATCGAGATCATTTATTACCTTCACAACAACAACTGATAGACGCAGAGAGAATCGTCAATGAGTTCCGTGATAAACAACAAGGTAAAGGGCCTCAATTTATTTTTGTAACTCCTGATTATTTTGAAGATCGACCCAAGGCATGTATGAATGGCTGGGGTAGTACCTTCTTAACCATAGCGCCAGATGGTAGTGCTCTTCCATGTCATAGCGCAAAAATGTTGCCACTGAAATTTCCTAACGTAAAAGACAAATCTATCAGCGATATTTGGCAGCAAGATTTCTCTTTTAATCGTTTTCGTGGTGATAGCTGGATGCCACAGCCTTGTCAAAGTTGTGATGAAAAAGAGAAAGATTTTGGCGGTTGTCGTTGCCAAGCTTTTATGATGACAGGCGATATGGATAAAACAGATCCTGTGTGCAGTAAATCTCCCGACCACCATTTAATTCAAGAAGCAATTGAACGAGCAAAACACCCAAAAAATCAGCTATTAGAAAGGGTAAATAAACGCAGTATTAAAGACGCTGATATTGTTCAAATAAAGCTATGATCCCTGCCAGTCAAATTGAGCGTCACCCTAATGGATTACAACATCATAATATTAATGATGAACAAGGCTTTAGTGCATTAATTGTGGTTAACACGCCAGCGCTAGATGATAGCGGCGTTAGCCACGCAGTTGAACACTTAGTTTTCCGTCGAAGTACGGCATTTAATCACCCCGAATCTTTATTTCAGCTTACAGCACTGACCGATTTATCCATTAACGCCTCCACCCACTATAATGTCACCTACTATCATTGTTACAGTCAGTGCCGGAAAACCTGTTTACTGGGCTTAAATTATTTACTCAATGGTCTATTAGCACCTATATTCGCAACAGAAGATTTAGCACAGGAAATTTATCGCGACGATTGTTACGGTGTTATTAACCGTGAATTAACTCCTCAACAGGCTAATCAACAAGGTAACCAGCAAAATAACCTACAAAGTATCATTGCTCGTAGTGATACTTCGGCGCAACGATGTTATCAATACGGTGGTGATATTGAACTGATCTCACAGTTAACCATGACCGATATCACACGGTATCATGCTCAATATTACCAAGCACAAAAGATGCACTTGGTTACTGGGAATATTGAGCCCACCATAGTCGCGTCTTTACTTGAATCCATTGATGATAGAACCAAGAACGGGACACTGTTTTGCCCTAAAGTCCTACATAAAGCTGATTTTTGTAACAATAGGCAATTAGTCAGATGGTATATTGATGAAGAGTTTTATGCCTATTTCTCAACAAATCATAAAAGCTTAAGTCATTTAATTGAAGGTCTCGACGCCCAGCTAATTTCACCACAATACAACCTAAACAATGACCAACAGTTTACCCTCGATATTATTGCGCCTATAAATGTATCCGAAGCTATTTTAACTAAAACGTTAATCCGCTTTATTTTAAAACACACTGTGCATAAGAGCGTTAAAGAGAATAAACAATCGCTTAAGTTTTCACCTGTGATTATTCGCTTATTTAATTACTATCAAACTCTCGTGCGAGACTTAGAGGCTAACTTAACTAAAAACAGAGCTAAAAACTTAACTAAAAAACTGCCACAGAACTTAACAGAACAAGTTAGTTTCATATTAGGCCACGGCGTAGTTTACCCGCTACAAAAACACCCTCATCTTAAGCAACAACAAAAAAACACACCTATACCCTTATTGCCAGTTGCAAACCTATTATTAAAGCAATTATCACAACATTTAGGTGAGAATGAACATCAGCAAAGTGAATATAAACACCGTGCTTTACCAACACTTTTTTCACCTTTAAGAATACAAGCTCAACGGCTATTAATGCATCAGAAAAGAGTAGCTGAAGTATTTGATGCAGACCACTGCCTGATAGTTATTGATATTAAAAATAAAGAACAAAATATAGCAATATTAGCGAGTTTTATTATCAGCGCTTACCCAAGCTTTCTTGCTTCACGTACTCAAGGTCATTGTTATGCTATTGCCAGCCAATATGTAATGGACAGTCATCATCTCATCTTTTATAGCGCCTTTGATGTAGCCCCCCACTTTAGATTAACAGCCATAACAGAGTCCCTTAAAACCTTGTGTAAAGATCTATCCTTTATTGCCGCTGCTTTACCCTTAGCAAAAACTAAACTTAACAATGTTGAGCTCAAAAGCATCACCGCTGGCTCAATTGCTGAGTTTATTTTGCATAATATGCCTACTTCCGATACCTAGTTCACAGCTTAGATTGGCTTAACGATAGAGCCCATTATTTCGTAATAACGCAATCTGCCCACCTAAGCCCATTAAGCTAATACCAATCAGATAAATTAATGGTTCATATTTTAATGTGGATAAATTTTCAAGAACAAGGCGTCTGATTGGTATAAGATAGTTTTTCAATCGTCAATCGAGTAATACAATGAAATACATAGCATTTATAACCTCTGTTTTATGCCTTACTAGCAGTACATTAGCCTATGCGGTGCAAGACAATGCAAAAGCAGTCAAAGCGGCAATGCCTGAGTTGATGGCGATATATAAAGATTTACACCAAACACCAGAACTCTCTAGTGTAGAATTTAACACAGCTAAAAAGTTAGCTAAAACAGCCCGAGATTTAGGGTTTGAAGTCACTGAAAAAGTGGGTGGCACAGGTGTTGTTGCAGTATTAAAAAACGGTAAAGGCCCAACCGTATTAATTCGTGCAGACATGGATGCCCTGCCCGTAAAAGAGCAAACCGGATTAGCATTTGCTTCCAAGGTTACCACCACGACTGAAGAAGGCCAACAAGCCCATGTAATGCATGCTTGTGCACATGATACCCATATGAGCAGTTGGGTTGGTGCCGCAAAATTACTCAGTAAAAATAAAGCAAATTGGTCGGGTACTTTAGTAATGATATTACAACCTGCTGAAGAGCGGGGTCGTGGAGCCAAAGATATGATAGCTGACGGCTTATATAAACGCTTTCCAAAACCTGATTATGCCTTAGCTTTTCATAACTCTGCCAGTTTAAAGGCGGGTGTTATTGGTTATACCCCAGGTTATACTTTTGCTAATGTTGATAGCGTGAATATCCTTGTTAAAGGTGTTGGTGGTCATGGTGCCTACCCACACGCAACTAAAGATCCTATTGTATTGGGCGCACGCATTGTTGGTGCTTTGCAAACATTAGTTAGTCGAGAATTAGACCCTCAAGATCCTGCTGTCGTCACCGTTGGCAGTTTTCAATCAGGCACTAAGCACAATATCATTTCTGATCAGGCGTTATTGTTATTAACCGTACGCAGTTACTCAGATGAAACGCGTCAAACCCTACTCGATGGTATTGCTAGAATAGCCAAAGGTGAAGGCATCGCCATGGGTGTACCTGATAAATTATTACCGATAGTTACCGTTAAAGATGAATTTACCCCTGCCACTTATAACGAACCTGAATTTACCAAAAAAATGGCTAACTTATTTAGCACTGAACTTGGTAAAGATCGCGTTATTGAAGTACCTGCGGTCATGGCTGGAGAAGATTTCGGTCGTTATTATAGAGCAAATACCAAAATTAAAAGTATGATATTTTGGGTAGGTGGTGTACCACATGATAAATGGCAATCAGCCCAAGATACAGGTGAAGGTTTACCATCATTGCATAGCCCATTCTGGGCGCCTGATGCTGAAAAAGTTATTGCTACGGCAACGCAGGCAATGAACAGCGCAGTATTATCTATATTGGCAAAATAAGTTCATAACCCAAGTTGAATTTACATTATTACCCCGTCATGACAATCGAGTAATTGTAGTCAGTAGCAAAGTAATTTGCTACTGACTGACAAAATAATAAAAATCGAAGCTGTTCATTAAGATAACCGGCAATGCCCTAAATTTACTCTATCTGATCTCTGTAGAATAATAGTTTTTATTCCAGTAAAAATTAAAAACTAATGATTAATTTTATTCACCTGTTAATTATTCAAATGATCCCTTATCATTGTTATTATTACTACCTCACTGCAAGTTAATACAAGCATGTCAAACAAGTTGCCTGCGTTACATCTTTTTGGAATTTTTGAAGCTGCTGCGCGCCATGAAAATTTCAAACAGGCTGCGGCTGAATTATTTATAACACCCTCAGCAGTAAGTCATCAAATTAAAGCATTAGAAGCTTTTTTAGGTTTTGAGTTATTTCAGAGGAAAAGCCGTGGTGTCGCATTAAATGCTGCAGGTAAAGTATATTTACACTATGTACAGCAAGGTATAAGTAAGCTTGAACAAGGTACAAAAATTGTCAGTAATAAGTTTTCTTCACCTTCACTGAAAATATCTACTTTTACGACTATGGCAAGTAATGTCATTATCCCTAATTTAAGTGATTTTCAGCAAGAGCATCCTACTATTGATATACGTATTGAAACGGGGATGAGTATAACCGACTTGCGATACGATGATTGTGACCTGGCTATACGCATGGGCAAGGGTGATTGGCCAGGTGTTGTTGTGAAAAAATTACTTAACCTTACAATCCATGCAGTATGCTCGGCAGAATTTGCCAAAAAGCATAAATTGACTTCACCTGAACAAATTAGCCAAGTTCCTCTCATCGACCTTGCCAATATGAAAAATATTTGGCGAACTTGGGCGGGAGCTATGCAGCTACCTGAAATGCAATATAAGCATAAATTAACCTTTAGTAATTACGATGCTTCTCTACAAGCCGCAGAACAAGGGTTGGGCTTAGCATTGGCCGTTATGCCAATTGAACATGCGTTAATTGAACGTAATTTATTGGTTTTACCGTTCGAAAAGTCAGCGAATTTTGAACAGTCACTCTATGCGGTATATCGTGAAGAAGATAAAAACCGTCACGATATTCACTGCTTTCTTGATTGGTTAACGAAGTCACCTAATCTTAAAGCCATTTAATCTTATACCCATTACCATTCAAGATGCATGTTTCAGAGTGCTTGAGCAATTTCAATTCAAGACGCTGTGATGAAATAATGGTTATTCAGGAGAATTGCTCCTGCATTCTCTAATAAGCTACATCCATGTAGCGTCATTATAAATCACAGCAACGACGAAGTGATGTTGCTCAAACGCTTCTTCGATGGGTTTCAAATGACTTTATACCGCGTTAAATAATCAAAACATAGAATGACTATGCTTAAATTATTTACCTTGCCTAAAGCCATTTAAATTCCCACTAAAACCCTGCACTTTGATTGGTAACGGGTATATACCTTATAGGTTACTTTAATTCACCTATACAGTGAATATTATCCTTTTGTAACTATTGCGCTATACCACTAACATTATCCAAACGGTCAAACCAAGGATAACATGATGTTTAGTTCAAAAGTCATGGTGATTTATCGAATCATCGCCCTAGCAATGCTGAGTATACCTACAGCAATAAATATTTATTTTAACGGAGATATTGTCAGCTCAATGATATATGTGCCATTAATAACACTGGGGTTATCGGCCATCGCTATCTTTTTCGATGGCAGACTAGAAAGCGTTTTAAATCGAGGTATGATATTAACGAAACTTAAAGTACCTACCGCTAATATTTATCTAAAAACGACAAGTGATATAGCGATATCAAAGTTAGCAATCTAGAGTACAGGCTATTAAAAGAAGTGACTTAAATGATGGACTTCACCACTTTAATATTCAAACGTTTGGCAATACGGTTTAAATTAGCTCGATCGGTAGATAGTCGCCTTGCAGCAGCGGCCCAATTACCCTCTTCTTCTGTGAGAATTCGACTTATTAATTGTTTTTGAAAACTCTCTGTTTCTACTTTTAAATTCAAATTAACCTGCTGTTCAGTAATTGATGAGAGTCCACTTTCTGAGATAAGCTCTATCGGCAACTCTACACCAACCGCGTTGAGTGTCCCGCAATCGATTTTATCGATTGAGATTATCGCTTTATCACGCTGTCGTGCTCGCGCTTTTAGAGTTGCCCTGCTGACTACATGTTCTAGTTCCCGCACGTTACCAGGCCAGTTATATTGTGTTAAATGAGCAACCGCTTGCTCGGTAATTTTTAACTGAGCAATACCGAGCTTTCGCCGAGTTTGTTCAACAAAGTAACCTGCTAATAACTGTACATCGCCAACTCTCTCATAAAGCCTAGGCACTCTAATCGGATATACACTTAATCTGTGGTACAAGTCTGCACGAAAGCGACCTTCTCCAACTTCTTCTTTAAGATCCCTATTGGTCGCAGCGACAATACGAACATCCACTTCTTCAACATTATCTTGACCAACCGGTTGGATCTCATTGCTCTGAATTGCCCTTAATATCTTACTTTGTGCACCAAAGGGTAATTCCCCTATTTCATCTAAAAATAATGTACCGCCATCAGCTAAGGAAAACTTGCCAGCGCGGTTTCTATCTGCGCCAGTAAAAGCACCTTTGACATGACCAAACAATTCACTTTCGATCAAATTTTCAGGTAACGCGGCACAATTGACATAAACCATAGGCCCATGTTGACGAAGTGATTTTTGATGTAGCGTTCGGGCAACTAATTCTTTACCTACCCCAGTTTCACCATAGATTAAAATATTAAAATCAGATGAAGCGACAATATCCAGCTCTTGTTTGAGTTGCGACATAATAGGGCTCTCACCGATGAGCTCACCACCATCGCGTTTCCACGCTTCTTCAGTTAACTCTGCCACCACACGCTGTGAATGATCCGCCCTACTTTCAAGTTGATCTAACAAAAAAGCGGTATTGAGTGTTGCAGCAGCGATGGCCGAAATAACTTCTAACATACGCACGTCAATGTCTTCAAAGTCATGCGGTGTAAGGCTATCAATCGTTAATAAACCCAACAGTTTATCATCATAATACAATGGTAACCCCATACATGAATGCACAGGTAAATCACCCTCACGGTCAATCAATAGACCGTCATAAGGATCAGGTAACGGTGAGTCCGCCGCAAAACGAATGGGTGATTTTGACTGACAAAGTGCTAGAAATCTAGGATGTTCTTCGACATAAAATCGACGACCTAAGGTATCTCTACTCAAGCCTTGTAAAGCAATAGGTTTGAGCACGTCACCATGAAAAGAAAGTAACGCGACCGCATCACAAGTTATTGTTTTCCTAACGGTGTCTAACAACCGGTCAAATCTATCCTTGGTGTTTAAACTCGTCGCAAGGTCGAGAGCTAGCTCAATAACTGCTGTTGATGATATTTTTTTCATAACTTTTCCTGATGAAATAATTGTCCTGATGAAAGCCCATGTAGAGTTAAAAGTTTTTTACTCTAGTCACGAAGAGATAAAGTAACACAAAAGAGTCATTATGACTACCAAACAACAAGGTCATAATGACTACACAAATGCACAACAATAACTTAACCTATTGTATCTAAACAAAAAACAAACTTGGCACTTACTTTGCAATTACTAAATTAATAATTAAAGTAAATAAACAACAATAGGTAAGAGTTCACTATGTATTCACAATTTTTCATCGCACCTCAACTGCCTAAGATAGAAAATGCGCTAGCTTTTCAAAAGTGCTTGGTCATAGGTAACTATTTAATGTTGCTGTCTTTTTTTATCGTGATTACTTCTATTTTTATTACTTTCGTTATTGATGATAATTTCACCATCTCAGCGCAAGTATCGGCACATATTGCCACTATTTTTTTTGCGGGTTTACTTAAAATTGGCTATGTATTGCGCTGTATTGCTTTACATGGTTTTGGTCAAAGGAACTTTTAATATGTTACAAATTCAAGACTCAGAAAGCGCTCAATTAACCTATGATCAAGCAAGCTCAGATCATCAAGATAGCAATGCACTTAATTATGTAGCACAACACCCGGTATTAGATTTGCCATTTAGAAGCTACTTTTTACTGGCCGTTGCTTGCTCTATGGTCGCATTAGGAATATGGGCTGCTTATTTTAATGGCTACTTCACCTTTGCTGAAAATGGTATTAGCCCGTTGGCTTGGCATATTCATGAGATGATTTTTGGTTTTGCTGCCACTGTTGCCGTCGGTTTTATTCTTACCGCCGCACAAACATGGACAGGCCAACCAAGCATTAAGGGTTTACAGGTACTTGCTTTCGTTGGACTGTGGTTATTTGTTAGAGCCGCATTATTGATTAACTCACCTAGTACTATTATTGTGGCTATTGTCTTACAAAGTTTTTGGTGGTTGGGCTCAATTATTGTCTTTACTCGTTTAGTACTAAAAGGTAACAACCGTCGTAATTACTTATTCATTCCATTGTTATCAGCGTTAATGATACTCAATATTGCTTTACTGTTGCTTGATTTTAATGGCTATCATGAATTAACCCGGCACATTGCTAGAACCAGTGTATTAATGTTTTGCTTACTGATGGGTATTTTAGGTGGCCGCGTAATCCCATTCTTTACCGTTTCAGGCGCTAAGCTTGAATCTATCAAAACACCTAACTGGTTGACGCCCTTATTAACAATCACGTCTATTTTAGGCGTATTAGCCTTTTTCAGTTCTGCTTTTATTGAATTACCCTTTAGTCCGGCAATATTAATGATAGCGTCCGGTCTACTTCACCTTATCAGACAAGGTTATTGGCGCAGCTTTGCTACCCGAAAAATCGCTTTATTATGGTCGTTGCATATCGCTAATTTTTCTTTAGGGTTCGGGCTTATTTTACTTGGTCTAAGTTATTTTCAGACGCAAAGCATTGAGTACTTCAACGTATCAATAACCTTTGGTGATGCCCTTCACTTAATCACTATCGCTGCAATGGGCTTAATGATTTTTGCCATGATGTGCCGAGTATCTTTAGGCCATACAGGGCGAGCATTAATACCCAGTAAATTAGTTTCGTGGATATTCTTCCTGATTATATTTTCAGCATTTACCCGCGCCATACTGCCAACGATTACGTCACAACCATTACTTGCTTGGAATATTAGCGTGCTAGCTTGGCTAATCGCTGGGTTGTTTTTCTTAAAGGTTTACTTGCCTATTTTAACGGCTAAAAAGGTTGAAAAATCATTTAGTCGTTAAAGCAAAAGTAGAAAGATATTCATTAAAAAATAATTTTAAAAAACTTCTAGGTGATTTTACCTAGAAAGAATTTTTCACTTCAGTTTACCTTAGGAGTAATCATGTTAACTGATAAACATATCGACATTATTAAGAGTACTATTCCCCTGTTAGAAAACGCAGGACCGGCGTTAACAGGGCATTTTTATCAACGGATGTTCAGCCACCATCCTGAACTTCAAGACATCTTCAATATGTCCAATCAGCATTCAGGTAGTCAACAACTAGCCTTATTTGAAGCCATTGCTGGCTATGCTAAGAATATTGAAAACCTTGCAGCGTTAACCACTGCTGTAGAGCGTATTGCGCAAAAACATACCAGTTTCAATATTCAAGCTCCACACTACGCTATTGTTGGACATCACCTTATAGAGACATTACGGGAATTAGAAAGCGAAGCTTTCACTGCTGATATTGAAGAAGCGTGGACTGCTGCTTATCAGTTTTTAGCACAAATATTTATTAATCGAGAAGCGGAGTTATACCAACAGCGCGCT
Organism: uncultured Colwellia sp.; assembly: GCA_913058405.1. Classification (GTDB taxonomy): domain Bacteria; phylum Pseudomonadota; class Gammaproteobacteria; order Enterobacterales; family Alteromonadaceae; genus Colwellia. The sequence continues at coordinate 23,076 of CAJXRC010000030.1, forward strand.
GAAACCTTGGGTGGTTGGCGTGACGCCAGAGCTTTTACGGTAATAGATAAAGTGGTTGAATCGAAACTCGTCACCAGCTTTATTTTTATGCCCGTTGATGACAAACCCGTTATTGGGTTTCAGCCAGGCCAATATTTGGGTATCGAAGTATCAGATCCAAGCAGAGAATTTAAAGAAATTCGTCAATATTCATTATCAACTAAAGCCAATGATCAAACATATCGAATTTCTGTCAAACGAGAAATAAATAATGTAGATGGCATCACGGCTAAAGGTATTGTCTCTAATTATTTGCATGATGAGGTAAATGTTGGTGATAGCATCAATTTATACGCGCCAGCTGGTGACTTTTTCTTTAATGATCGCCAAGCACCTGTAGTACTACTTTCTGCGGGTGTCGGTATAACACCGATGCAAGCCATCTTAGAAACACTAGCACAGCAAGGTTATAACCATCCTGTTCAGTATCTTCATGCTTGTGAAAATAGTGAGCAACATTCATTTGATCAACGTACTACAGAGCTTATTAACCAAAATAATTGGCAACAACATATTTGGTATCGAACGGGTGATGTATCACATCAACATATACTGCAAGGCATGATGGATTTTACTAAAATAGATTTACCTATTGAACAAGGTGATTTTTATCTTTGTGGCCCAATTCCATTTATGCAATTTGCCAAGCAGCAATTACTGACGTTAGGCGTAGCAGCAAGCAATATTCATTATGAAGCATTTGGTCCTCACGCTGATTTATAAATAATTTACACTTACAAATCAACAACTTAAAAAACAAGCACTAATATCGAACGAATTAGTGCTGGTTATTCTGTTTAATTATTCCTGTTAATCATTTTTGCTAACCGTTATTACTTAACAATATAGCTAAATCAAAAAGCCGCTGATAATACCTAATTCAATATATTTTTTGAGGCCATGGTCTATCGCAATATTGGCATCTACAGCCTTCGCGCTTTCAATCGCCGTTTCAAAATTAAGACCATTCTCAATTGACTGTAAAAACGTAAATTCACTCTCATCTACCGTCATCATTTCAGTTTTTAATCCCTGTCGAAAGAGCACGATAAAAATATCACTATCACCATCACCATCAAGGGATAACTCAATATTTTCAGGTGCATTCACTTGGTTCATCAACCAAATTTTATCAACAGGCATAGTCGAAGACATTATTGATACTGAAGGGCTCAATAAAAACGTTATGGTCTCTGATGAAGCAACTTCTGCCAATCGAGCCCAATCAAAATAACTATTGTCATTCGCTAATGAACTTTGATGAAAACGCCATTCCAGTTGAGCAACATCTTCAAGATATGATAAATGCCTGACCTGCTCAAATTCAGCTAAGAATGATGAAAAATATTCGCCATAGTCATCCATATTGCCTGAAGTTGGCCAGTGCTTAACAATGTACGGTTTACACATGACTTGAAAAAAACCCTTACCAACTAATTTTTCAATCACTGGGTAACTAAGGCTCAAAGAATTAGTGATATTGGCAATGGCACTACTTTGATAAATTCCCATAAGACCTTGGGCTGAAATTAATTGCGTATTAAGGTCATTAGCCATTAACGTATTATCAGCCGTTAGCGCTCCCGATAAACAATCGTGGATAAAGTTAGTTTGCAGCTCCGCGAGTTTTGTCATAATCAACTCTGCCCATTAACTGTATTAGCTATGAGGTTCGATTTTTCAATACTTGCAACCTTGGTAATAATCGCTTCAGCTTTGCTTTTTTCTTCTAACAGCACAGCAAGATCCGGAATATTAGTATCCCATTCAATCAAGGTTGGTAAGGCGCCAAAACGCTTAATCGCTTGTTCATATAACAGCCAAACATCATCACAAACCCTATCACCATGAGTATCTATGTAGAGCTCTTTTCCCTCAACTATTTCAGTACTAAAACCAGCTAAATGTATTTCCTTTACCGCAGATAGCGGAATATTATTTAAATAGGTTAAAGAATCAAAATGATGGTTATGTGCACTGACATAGATATTATTTATATCAAGTAATAAGCCACAACCTGTTTCTTCTGCCAATGAAGATAAAAATTGCCACTCTGTCATCGGGGAGTCTACATAAGTTAAATAACTTGAAGGGTTTTCTACTAATATCTGCCGTTGAAGAATATCTTGCGCTTGCTTAATATTGTTAGCCACAATAGTAAAAGCTTCTTCGGTAAGCGGGAGAGGTAACAAGTCTGGTAAGTAATGCCCGCCTTGTGATGCGCTCCAAGAAAGGTGATCTGAGATCAATCCCGGTTGTAACCATTCAACAGTACTTTTAATATGGTGTAGGTGTTGCTCACGAACAGGACAGTTAATCGCTGCTGAGCCCAAAGACATGCCAACACAATGGGCGGATATAGGATAATCTTGGCGGATCTTAGCCAAATATTTTGACGAAGTACTTGCTTGACTGAAAAAATTTTCCGTATGAATCTCTAACCAAGGAACATCCGGTTTATGGTTCATAAACTCTTGGAAGTGCTGATGTTTCAGTGATATGCCTACGCCTTGAATACTTTGCATAATTAAAACCGTATCAAATCGATTAAGAGTAAATTTGGTAAAGCGCACAGTACTTTATTTCAGCGCCTTACCTATAAATTTAACAAGTTACTAACCTCTATTTTCTCAGCTATTTTTTCGCTGGTTTTAACGCTTTGACCACACCACCCGTAATTTTGTCACAAGTGCCTTGAGGAACATAAACCCACTCATGTGGAGAGTTATCCATTGTTGCTTGCCCTGCGCAGTTATGGCTGCCATTTAACGCGCCACAGTCATTTTTACCTGCTTTGGCTATACCTGCACATTTTTCCCATGAGGTAGGTTGACTAGGAACCGCATTAGCCGAAGTCGCGGTTAAAACGCCTAATGCTAAAATACTTGAGATAGCTGCGCTGGCAATTTTTTTGTTGTCCATAGTGACATCCTTAAAGTGTAATTAATTGTTGTGTACAAAAATAAGACAGAGAATAAGAATAATAAATTTCAACAATATCGATTTTTGTTGAGTATTGAAGGCTTAACAAACAAAAATACCAGTAAGTATTTGGGTAACTTACTGGCATTTATGATTAAGATACTGTCTCTTATACACATCTCCGAGCCCACGAGACCGTACTAGATCTCGT
>CAJXRC010000031.1 GCA_913058405.1 uncultured Colwellia sp.
ACGAGATCTAGTACGGTCTCGTGGGCTCGGAGATGTGTATAAGAGACAGGCTCAAGTATTTTCGTGCTATCAGTCTTTTAGAAGGTCTATCTTTTTTAGCTATTTTAAGTATTTCATTTGGTTTAGTCAGCCGAGATTTTGTTTATCAATTGGGTATGGCTCACGGTATGCTTTTCATGCTTTACCTATTTTTATCTTTAATCGTTTCTAACAAGCAACAATGGTCATTACTCATTTGGTTGTCTTTATTTGTTGCTTCAATAGTTCCTTTTGCTTTTATTGGCGTAGAAATATTTCTAAGTAGGACGGCAGGAAACCAAAAATTAGCTGAAGCATAACAGCGTGATACTAGACACTGAACTCTGAACAGGAGGATTTAAAACTAGCATGTATAAAAGAAAGCAAGATGCCAAACCACAAGTCATTTCTTATGATCGGGTAAAGTCCTATATGCTGTGGATGATCGAAAGATATGGCGATTACTCAGCGAAAACCTTGCTGCAAAAAGCAAATTTACTCTTTAAAGACGATAAACAATTCAATGAACCAGCACTCGATTACCTGATAGAGCGCGGTATTGTTGATGATCGTCGTTATGCAAAGCGCTTAACAATGAGCCTTTCAGAGAAGAATATAGGTCCCAATAAAATAAAAGAGAAGCTTTATACCAAAGGTTTTTCAACTCAAATAATCAATGATTGCGTTAGTGCGATAGAAATATCTGATGATGATTACTTTGAGAAAGCACTGATCTTAAAGATAAGAAAGTTTGGTGAAGATCCGATTGAAGAGATTAAATTAAAACAAAAAGCGCTACGCCATTTAATATCGAAAGGGTTTTCCTATTCAATTGCTAATAAAGTAATTAGCTATTCAGCTGACGAAGACTACTAGTTGACCCTTTTAAACACAGTCAGTCGTGCAATACCTAAACAGTTTTATAGCTCTACTGCACGATAAGCATCAATAACGTGCTGAACATCGTTTGTCTTACCTTGAAGAAACCCTTGTTGAATACGTTGATAATGATCAAGGGTTTTAGCTAAGTATCTCTCTGAAGTATCAGCTTGATGGTTTGATGTGGATTGCCACATGATATCGCCAACCGGATTAACGCTCTTATTTTCGTCCTTAGTTGTTGAAACCAATAATATTTCATAGAAGCGACGGTTTTCTTCCAGTAACACTTCATGTTGTAAACTAAAATCTAATGCTATTAACGTTTGGCGCAATGAAAACTGGTGATGAACCGGACACAGCAAAAACTCAATATTCAAATCTTGGTGTTTTTTATAGATAGCCTCAATAAATTCAATCATTAAGTCACCGCCAATACCGGCAATAATAATGAGGTGCTTTCCTTCATAGTGCATTAATGGCAGCTTTGCGACATCAAGACAGTGAGTTTTCCAATTTGAACTTGGATAAAAACGATGAAGCTTGCTGTCTAGTTCAGCCATGAGTTGCGGAACAATATCTACAAAATGTACCGTGGTGGCATCTGGACGCGATAATAAAGCGCTGCCAAGTAGTCCATGATCACAACAGCAGTCCCAAATATGGTCGTATTGTGAAGTCACCATTTTTTCAATTTTCTGTAATCTGTTACTTATTTTAAAGTTGAGTTTTAAGCTAGATTTCACGCTTAATTTTACCTTAGGTTGCGAGCTGACTTTTGACATAGCTTTAAAGAGTAATACTTAGTTGACGGTTATAAACGTGCGTATTGTATAGCGAATTAACTTAACCACACAAGCAGTTCAAGCACGGTGAAAGTCGACAGGTATTTAACCAACACAAATGGGCAACGATTTAATGAGATTGGCATAATACAGAATAAGAAGTTTCTTTTGATTAATAAACAGTTAATGAGTTACGTATAGACACATTTATTTACATCAATTTACCTAAATACGGATATTTTTAACAAACTCTATAATACAATGTTTACTGCTTTTATTATGGATTGAATAAATGAACTACACTCGAGCTGCACTTAAAAACCCCGCAGCAATCATTGTTATTGTCGTTTTAATTATGGTTTTTGGCCTATTAAGTGTCTCAAAATTACCTATTCAATTAACGCCTGATATAGAACAGCCTCAAATAACTATCTTTACCGGTTGGCGAAGTGCTGCACCATCTGAGTTAGAGTCTGTCATTATTGAGCCCATCGAAAATGTGGTAAAAAATACGCAAGGTGTCATTCGGGTTAATACCTCGATAAACAAAGGTTTTGGGCGAATTAACCTAACCTTTGATGTCGGCGCTGATATGCAAAAAGCCATGCTTGATGTCATCAATAACTTAAACCAAGTTCCGCCTTTACCCATTGACGCTATAGAGCCAATCGTTTCGGCTAATGGTGGTGGTAATACCGCAACCATGATGATTAAAACTTTGCCGGACAATCCGGTTGAAGATTTTGGTCAATATCAAAAACTCATTGAAGATGTGATTGAACCAAGGTTTGCACGTATTCCAGGTATAGGAGAAGTTAACCTCGCTAGCCATAGGCAAAGAGAAATCAGAGTCACCTTTGACCCGGTAAAAACGGCCTCTCTAGGTTTATCTATTGCAGAAATAAGCTCAGTCATTACCAATTCAAATGATACCTCTGCAGGTACTGTTAATGTGGGGCGTCGTCAATATGTGGTACGTTTTTCAGGTCAGTATAGCTTAGATAATCTCACACAAATGATTATTGGCTACAGTGATGAAAGACCTATTTATTTGCAAGATATCGCTACCGTGGAAAACACGCTAGCAGACAGACAAGGTTTCAACTTACGCAACGGACAACCGTCATATTACCTCACGTTGAGGCGTCAAAATGGTGAAAACATAGTCGCCTTGCTTGATAAGATAAACATCGCCATTAAAGAGCTAAACGACGGACCATTAAAAGCAGAAGGATTGACAATAGATTTAAGTTTTGACTCATCTGTGCATATTCGTAATGCGTTATCGCTGGTACAAAATAACCTAGGTCTTGGCGTATTACTTTCCTTAGTGATCTTATGGTTATTCTTAAGAGGCATGCGCAATATTTTGATTATTGCGATTACCATCCCCGTGTCTTTATTAGTCGCGTTTGTTGCCTTGAGTCTTTTTGACCGAACACTGAATGTTATTTCTCTTGCAGGTTTAGCTTTTTCTGTTGGTCTAGTACTTGATGCCGCCATCATAGTGCAAGAAAATATTGTCCGACTCAAAAGTAAAGGCATGGATAACCACAAAGCCGTGCTCAAAGGTACAACCGAGGTTACCGGCGCTTTATTTGCCTCAACCGCGACCAGTGTTGCTATATTTTTACCGATATTATTTATGAAGGGCATTGAAGGGCAACTCTTTTCAGATTTAGCGTTAACACTGTCAATTGCAGTTATTGCTTCATTACTTGCTGCGATTACCGTCTTACCTATTGCCAGCAAATACTTATTAAAAGACGTCAATGATATTGACCCTTTCGCGCTTTATTGGGAACGCCTCACGGTATTGGTAATGAAGTTAACGAACAGTAAATTCAAACGCGTAAGTTGGATCAGCCTCTTATTAGCTGGCTCATTAATCATTAGTATTACGTTATTACCCAAAACAGATTTCATGCCTAGAGCGCCAACAGATGGCTTCTTTTTCAGTTTCGATATGCCGCCAGGAGGCAATGTTGACTTTATTGAACATGAAATGGCGAGTTTGGTTAAAAAGCGCTTAGCGCCATACTTAACCGGCGAAAAAACACCAAAATTAAAAAGTTATAATTTTTACTCGTTTGGCTCTAACGCAACGGGCGGTTTTATCTATTCAGATGATCCGAGCCGCGTTGAAGAGCTAATGAAAGTGATTAAAGCGGATGTGTTTTCAGGTTTGCCTGATACCGACGTATTCCTGTTTCGTGGTTCAATGATTAATATCTCGGGCAACGGAAACGGTAGAACAATCGATATAGATATTCATGGCACTGATATCGAAGGCTTAATGGAGGTCGCTAAAACGGGTATCGCTGCGATTAACGAAAATATGCCAAACACTAGCGCATTTCCTATTCCAAGCCTTAACTTAGCTGAGCCAGAACTAAACTTACTACCTAATGATCAACGTATTACCCAAGCAGGATTAAATCGCAGTGACGTCGCTAGGGCTATTAGTGCTTACACCAGTGGTTTATTTATTGGTGAGTATTTTGATGGTAACCATAGATCTAATATTATATTGCGTGGCGAGCAGTGGGAAACCCCGGACGAACTTGCCATGATGCCTATGCATACTCCATTGGCTGGCATTCAGACCTTAGGAGAGTTGACTCATATAACCAGATCAGCAGGTCCTACCGAGTTAAAAAGAATCAATGGCAAGCGTACCGTAAGTATTCAAGTATCACCGCCAGCGACTATGTCACTTGAAGAAGCAACAGCGCTTATTAATGAAAAAGTCATCCCTAAAATGCAGTTAGATCTACCTGAGAACTCAGCTATTTCTCTCAGTGGTAATGCTAATCAAATGGCTTCTGCTATTAGCGATATGATCAACAACTTTATCTTAGCTTTGCTGATATTATTTTTACTGATGACAGCACTATTCAAATCAGCAAAAGATAGTCTCATGGTGTTATTGGTTATGCCATTAGCTACTGCAGGTGGCGTAATAGGACTGAGTTTTTTAAATATATTTACTTATCAATCTTTAGATTTATTAACAATGATCGGGTTTATTATTTTACTTGGGTTGGTTGTTAACAATGCCATTTTACTGGTAGACCAAACCAACCAAGGTGGTTTAGCAGGTTTGTCTCGCTGTGATGCGGTTGCTCAGGCTATTCGTATTCGTGCTCGACCTGTCTACATGAGTACATTAACCAGTTTATTTGGCATGTTGCCATTGATGTTAATGCCAGGCGTGGGCAGCGAGATATACCGCGGATTAGCCGCTGTAATCGTAGGTGGTATGACGGTGAGTGCTATTTTCACTTTGGTATTGTTTCCAAGTTTACTGCGAATGACACAAGGTAAACATGCTTCACCTGCAACAAATATAGTGTCCATCTCAGCAACAGAACAAGAATTACGTATTAGTAATCGGTAAGAGAAATTTATGCTAAAAATAAATCAAGTAAAGCTAACACAAGTAAGCGTAGCTCAAATGAATACTGTGCAACTAAACACTTCACCGAGTAATACAGTGCAAGTGAATACAACACCAGCAAAAGTAGTACATAAAATGATGAAAAAAGTAGCAATAACGACCCTAATTGCAATGAACTTCATGCAAGTAAGCTTTGCTGCAGATGTTGTTGAAAAAACTGAAACAAAAATTGTGGCAAAACCAGTAAAAGCAGCGTCAGTGCTTAATATGCCACTGTCAGCAAATACTGAACTAAACGCGACCTTATACAGTCGATCACATATCCCAATAACAGCATCACTAAACGCAAGAGTGGATTACTTAGTTGAACCTGGAGACTTTGTCGCTCAAGGAGATAAACTTGCGGGCATGGATTTATTACCTATTCAACTGCGCCAAGCAGAACAAAAAGCACAAATTAGCCGAGCAAGGATTAATGTAGCGTATATCAAAAATGAATTATCACGCTTGCAAGAGCTAAGTAAAACCCAAGCAGTCTCGCAGTTTAACCTAGACCAAATGCGTTCGGAGCATGATTTAGCGGCAGCAGATTTAGAAATTGCTCAACTAAAACTAGCACAAATAGACGAGCAAATGTCCCGTGCCATCATTACCGCACCATTTGCCGGAATTATTACCGAACGTTTAATTAGAGTGGGTAGTGAGGTAAGTCGTGGTGATATTTTACTTAGATTACTTGATACCGAACATTTAGAAGCGCGATTATACATTCCTATTAAATACCTCGCTTTCATCAATAAAGGTGACAAATTAAGTATGTCAGCAAGTGATCAACGAACGCTGGCTGCTGTTACGGCTAAAATTCCTAGAGCTGATCCAAGATCACAAACCTTTGAAGTTAGAATTAATATACCTAAAGCACTAAATAAGCATTGGGCTGCAGGTCAACTTGTTAGTGTTAGCGTGCCAACACAAAAAGCAACAGAGAGCTTAACCGTGCCGCGCGATGCCTTGATTTTGCGCAAAAGTGGCAGTTATGTCATTAAAGTAAATGCAGACAACACGGTATCTCGTTTAGCTGTTGTTGTGGGTAAAGGTAATAAAGAACGCGTAGCAATAACTGGTTCACTTAAGCATGGTGATAATGTTGCGATTAGAGGCGCAGAAAGATTAGCCAACGGTGATAAAGTTGTGATTCAATAATTTTAGTTGCTTATACTCTGACTTATGTACTTTACTCTAGCATTCACTAATACCTTGTAAAAAACTGACGTAATCTTCGACGCCTTTTATCGAAGATCCATTGTTTTTTCTTGCATTTTAGTCTGAGCATTGAGAATGAATAGGGCACATTAGTGCTTTTACCGTATTAACTTAGGTTAGGTAATCCTCCTTTTAGGGATGTTTATTGCTATTTATAGCAATTAATCATCCCATAAAGGGTTATATTCGGTAGTCATTGATTGTTTGTGGTTGTCGTGTAATACTCCTTTTAAGGGTTATACTTGGGTATATCCTATATAAAACACCTTTTAAGGCATATTATGAATATTGATCAATTGACAGCGCATGCCATTGCGGCTGAACTGGGCGATAGAATTAAAACCGCCCGACTCAATGCAAACCTCACCCAGAAAGCATTAGCTAACAAAGCAGGTTTATCCCTCAAAGCTGTAACCAATGGCGAAAAAGGTAAATCAACGCTTGAATCTATGATAGCTATTCTTATCGCGCTTGGTCTAACAGAACAACTTAATTCGTTTATCCCAAAACAAGAGGTATCTCCGGTTCAATTAATCGAACTTCAGGGTAAAGAGCGTAAAAGAGCAACTACCATACGTAAAAGTACCAGTAAAATAAATACCGAAAGTAGCAGTCGAAGTAAGGATATTCCCACATGGTAATGGAAGTTATAAAGGTTAAATACAAAGCGTTTGACGTAGGCGCAGTTAGCTACAATACCGATACCCGAATGGGTGCGTTTGAATACTTCCCCAGTTTTATCAAAACAGGTATTGAATTATCGCCGATTAAAATGCCACTGGCTAAAAACATTTATTCATTTCCCCAGCTAGACCAAAATACTTTTAAAGGTTTACCTGGACTTATCGCCGACTCATTGCCTGATGATTTTGGTAATGCTGTAATGAATGCATGGATAGCTAGCCAAGGTAAATCAACTAGTGATATCACGCCTTTACAACGTTTACAGTACACCGGCATGCGCGGTATGGGGGCTTTAACTTATTCACCTGCCACAAAAAGAAAAAATCTTAATGCATCACAGCCAATACACATTGAATCGCTCGTTTCTATCGCACAAGACGTATTAGATAAACGGCAACAATTTAACGTTAACCTTGAAAATAATGGCCAAGAAGACAAAGAAGCAATGATGTCTCTTATGTCCGTTGGTATGAGCGCTGGTGGTGCAAGGCCAAAAGCCGTGCTTGCTTTTAATAACGACTTAACGCAAGTTCGCTCAGGCCAAACTGATGCGCCTGAAGGTTTTACCCACTACTTGATGAAATTTGACGGCGTGAGTGAACATAATAAAAATCAAGAAACCTTTGGCGATCCTATGGGTTATGGCGCGATGGAATATACCTACCACTTATTAGCAAAAGAATGTGGTATCGATATGATGCCATGTCATTTATTGAATGAGGGCAGAAGACGACATTTTATCACCGAAAGATTTGATCGAAACGGCAATGACAAGATACACGTACAAACACTCAACGGACTTGAACATGTAAGCTACAAGCAAATAGGCTCATACTCTTATGCTGAATTATTTAGTACAGCAAGAAAATTAAAACTGAGTCCAGACGATGCGATGCAGTTATTTAAACGCATGGTATTTAACGTAATATCTCGAAATCACGATGATCACGCCAAAAACTTTGGATTTATGTTAGATAAAGACCATAAATGGCAACTAGCTCCAGCTTACGATTTAGCCTATAGCTACAAACCCGAAAGTCATTGGGTAAGTAAACATTGGATGACACTTAACGGGAAACAAGATAATTTCACCAGAGATGATTTCTACAGCTTTGAAAAGTTAAGCCCAATCTTTAGCAAACGAAAAATAGATGATGTGTTAAATCAAACTATCGAAGCGGTATCACATTGGGATAAATACGCCACAGAGCAAGAAGTACCAAACTCACTAGTAAAAGAGATAAGCGAGAATCTAAGGCTCTTCTTATAGTTGTTGTGGGTAAAGGTAATAAAGAACGGGTTGCGATAACCGGCTCACTAAAACATGGTGAGAGTGTTGCAATTAGAAGAGTAGAAAGATTAGCCGACGGCGATAAAGTTGTTATTCAATAAGCTACTTACCTATGTATTTACATTAGCATTCATTAATAACGCCAACATCCTCCGCTTCAAGCTCACCGGCGACATTAGCTTTTCCATAGTTCTTGGTGCACTTTTACCTGAGTTAAACGCATAAGTCTGTCAATATTTAGGAAACTTGTTACAATGCTATTTTTTAATTTTAGGTAGACTATGAATAATAGTAATGATCCGCTACACGGCGTTAAACTTGAACAGATCCTAACCGAACTGGAGAAGAAAATTGGTTGGGATAAGATGGGTGAGTTACTTAATATTCGTTGTTTCACCAATAAACCGCGTCTTAAATCAAGTTTGAAATTTCTACGTACAACCCCTTGGGCACGCAGTAGAGTTGAAATTTTATACCTAAAAACATTTTGTAGTAAGCATAAAGAGACGGGGAAATTAATCAGGGGGATACTGGCCCAGAATACAGCAGTAGCAAAAACGACTTCCACTAAGCCCGCTCCTTTTGTTTGGCCAACATCGAAAAATAAATAGATTTATGACACACTGAAGACATTAATATTTGAAATTTACACTGAAAATTTTGATCTACAGCGAACATGGCTTAACAATCACATTCCTCTAGCAGTTTCCCTATAACTGGCGCTCCCTAGAGATAAAAAATTAAGTTTTGATCATGATTTTTTATCATTAATTGAATTGTCGTTTACAGCCATACGAAAAGCTTTTTTGTGTGGCGTTGATAAGGAAATCAGTGTGAGTTACGAGCATAGACGAACATGGATTGAGAAACGAATTTTTCAATTAGCTCAAGTGTTTACCATTGATATTTGTTCACATGCCGTGATGCATCTTGTATTACATGTAGATAGCTATCTCCTTATGTCATATGAGACGAATCAGAAAGCCCCCAGCGCAAGAAACTATAAATGAGGATAATAGTAACGTTACTAATGGTTTTTTCATGTAAAATCCTGAAATAAAATATTAAAAAAGACTGTTTTTTCATAAAAAAAAACAGCCGTTTAATCTAGCTAGCTTTTGGGTGTCCCCATTTATTTCTATTCATTAGAATCTAACATTAAATCCAGCTATGATAGTACTGACATCATCAGAGCCTGTCCATTCTTCATCAAAATCAAAGTCAGCTAAAGCATAAGAAGCGTAAACAGATATGTTATCATTGATGTAATAGTTAGTACTTAGTTTGTATTTTATAACAGTGTCAGCATATCTTGTTTCATATGTTGATAAACCTAAACCAACACTAAGTTGACGATTGAAGTAATAATCTCCATTTACATCAAAAATATTAGTGTGGCCTCCATCATATTCCTCAACATAATCATCATATTCCTCAACATAATCATCAAATGAGGTATAGCCGTATTTAGCAGTAAGTTTAATAGAGGTATCTCCCTCCATTGAAAACAAGTGGTTATATCTAACCGCAATTGTATTAGAGCGATATTGATCACCTTCATCATCATTTTGGTTTGTGCTGTAGCTTAAGGTTAGTGAAGAATAATCAGTCAGATATTTACCTACTTCTAAATAACCACTATCAAGAATCGTTTCGGTGTTATATCCCTGGTTATATTCAGTATCAATGTCATTATAACCAGCATTAATATAATTAACTCCAACGATAACACCGTCATCCGAAACGTATCTTCCCGCTATTCCCCATGTTCTATCGTTTGCCGAATATTCTCTAGAGGCTGTACCATACTTTAGTGATACTTCAGAGCTTTTAGTTAAAAACCCCGCTTCCGCTAACGGGCCTTTAGTATTATCAATAGCATTAAAATAATACTTTCCATTAAATATAGAAGCGTTTGCGTCTACACCGAAAGTCTCTTTGTCAATAAAAGAGAAATCAGCTTCGATGTAGTTTTCTGCCATTACAACCGAGCTAGCGGTTGCTAATAAAACGCACAGTGCGAGTTTTTTCATAACAATATCCTTGTTAATTGGTTTTAAATAGATAGAGAAATTATATCAACTATAAAATACGATAATATGCAATTTCCGAATATTGGATTTTAAATTATAATTTTTGTACAAAAATTGATTATGGTATAAATGATTGGGGGGATTTTCGTGGATTCTAATCGAACCGGTCCAATTAACTGGAATAGCTAATATCTCGAATGTGGCAAATATGACAATGTATGAATAGTGTGCATGATTGAACTCACAAGCTGAAAAGCATAATGCATTCTGATGCTTTAATTCCGGACATAGCTAACATTGTATTCATAAATATATTATCAAATGTTAAACTAGCTTTAATTTCTCTCTGGTCACTTTATATGCACTCCAAAACCTTTGACATATTCTTCAAATTTTTTAAACAACTAGGTATTGAAGATGGGGTTATTAATAAGGTTGGTTCAGAGCTTAAATTTATGGCGCTTGAACCTTCACAAGTACTCTTATATCAGGGTGAACCCCAGAAATACGGCTATTTAATTGTTTCAGGTGTTCTGAGGGCTTGTTATTTTTCTAATGCTGGTAATGAACGTTGTAAAGAATATTATTTTCAAGGAGAGATGACTTTTTTGTACTCAGCTTGGTTAACTAATACTCCTGCAAATTATCAGATTGATACTTTGAATAAGTCGGAAGTTATTCGCATACCTTTAGCAATATTAAATTCTTCAAACTGGCAATCTGCTAAGTTAAATTTGTTACAACAACAATTGCTTTATAAGGAAGAAAAAGAAGTTTTCCTTCTCTTGAAAAATCCAGAAGAGAGATATATTCATATGGTCAAACATGCCCCGAAATGGTTAAACAGTCTTAACGATATTCAATTGTCGGCATATATAGGGATAAGTCCCATTAGCTTGTCTAGAATAAAAAATCGGATTAAGAAACACCATTTCAATGATGTAATTAACTTAAGTTAATTTCCTAACACTCATTAAAATACATAATGCACTCATTATTCAATTCTGTTTTATGAGGATACTGCATTGTCAGCATTTATTTTGTCACAACTACTCATTATTATTGCTATATTTTTCGATTTAGCTTCATTTCAATTTAAAAAACGTAAGCAAATTGTTGCCTGTTTATGTGTCGCTGGCACATTAATATTTAGTCATTTTATATTACTTGACCAATGGACTGCAGCGGGACTAATGGCTATTGCAACCATTAGATATTTCATCAGTATTTTTACAACGTCAAAACGTGTAATGTTATTTTTTATCTTTTTATCCTTTGTCGTAACTCTGTTTACTTATATAGGAAGTGTTAGTTTGTTAGCCTTTGCTGGCTCTACATTTCAAACAGTCGCTTCTTTCAATAAGAATGATAAAAAATTAAGACAATTAATGATTATAGGAACCAGCTTTTGGTTATTACATAACTTTATTGTTAACTCTCCTGCGGCAGTGATCATGGAGGCTTTATTTATTAGTAGTAACATAATTGGCTATTATAGGTTTTATCTGAATCCAACGAGAACACCATTAAAAAGTAACTAGAACTTTACTGTATTCTTGTCACTAGCGAGGGTCGTCTAATTGCACAAAGCTATCTTTAAAATACTACTTCTGTTTACACCTTTGGTCAGTTATTTAATCACCAGTTATCTCGGCATAGCCTTTACCGGTAAAGCCTCCTGTTGCGTTAACTCTGCCTTCCCAATAGGGAATAGTTAATTGGTTGCGTGAATCTTTAGTGATACTTTCAATTATAATGGCTGGGGTATTCGGTAACTCAACTTGCCATTTGCTTGGATAATCGTGGTTATCTATCTTTACTGTTTCAATGACAGATAGCTTAATACTTTCTTTTGAAATATCAGTTGCTGTACCATCGTGTGCTATGCGTGTGCCGCGACAATAATCATAACCGTTTTCGTTACTGAGTCCGTTATTGTCTCTGCTGCTTTGTTCTTCTTTTGGTTCAGCTATTGCATCCGCTCTGTTTTTGTTACCTCGAATACAAAACAACATTAGTCCTTTTGAATCTGATTCTTCTGCTTGCGAGTCGACTAGGCTAAACCAGTCCCAACCGAGTTGATTCTTATCGAGTAAACTGGCGGACCATTCTCTGTCATACCAGGCATTACCTGTCACTTTATAGGTTTGTCCGGCAAACGTTAAACTACCTTTTACCTTTAGAAAGGGATAACTAAAGTAATAGGACGCATGGCCACTTTGCGTTTTTTGGCTGTAACCATTGTCGCCATGCAATGTCATTGGGCTATCGCTTAAGGTTAACGCTATTTGGTTATTGTCATGTGCTGCAGTTAGCTTCAGTGGTAAAAAGTCTTCATTGATACTACTCAATTGCCAATTATCAATGGCGGCGTTAAACGGCGAACTAGTCACTTTTGCTTGGCCCGCTCGTGAAAAACGTTCAAAGGCAACATGCTCTTGGTTATGCTGCATAGCAAAGTGGGCAAAATATAGGTTGTTATCCCACCATGTAGAGTCAATGTTACTCGGCATTAAGGTGCGAAAGAGTGTCCATTGAACACCAAAGGTTTCACCTGTATCACTTTGCAAATTAGCGGTTAAATACCACCATTCAATACCTTGTTCAGCATGAATACCATGATCCTTGGGAAATACTAATTCAGTGCCTCTTGTTACTGGCTCACCGTTGGCTACTTGCAACGCAGAGGAGGTCGACTTTTGCTCTACTGGTTGGCAAGCCGCTAGTAAAAAAACAGAGCACGCAATTAACCTTTTAATTCTCATTTTAATCACGGGATCATAGTTCCTTTGCTTCTAAATTCGTTAATTTACGTATCGGTAAATAAGCACACAATACGGAGACAGCAACCAGTGTTAAACACATGATGAGTAAACTGGTTAAATCTAAACTAAAGTGAATGGTCCAACCAAACGCGATAGGCATGACAAACTTTAATAAAGCAAAGCCAAGGGCAAAGCCTAGAGGAATAGCAAATAACGCGGTAAATAACACTATGCCACCGGTTTGGAGTAACTTCATGATTAATAATTGCTGCTGAGTCACCCCTAGGTTGCGTAATATGGTTAATTGTTTTAATTGATTAACACTTAAACTTAATAGGCTGGTACACAGACTTAATAAGGCAATAGCGAGAATAAAACCATTAAGCGCTTTAGTAACAACAAAGGTATCGTCAAATAAAGCGTTGGCTATTTGTTTAAATCGTTTGTTGGGCAAAATTAGTGTGCTGTCTTGTTTAAACTCGTTAACTAAACGCTCACTAAATGCAGCCACTGTGGTGCTAGTGTTTAGGCTAATTGAATAACCAATAAATTCGGTGTTTAGCGCTGCTGATTTTTGTCGTTTTTCCAAGGTAAGTAGCGACATACTTGGGTTGCCATAATCATAAAAGAAGCCCGTTATACGGCAATTAAAGTGTGTTGAGTTTTGCGTAAATACCGCGATATCACCTAAAGAAAAGCCAAATTTAATCTTACTTTGTTCATTAGCCAAACAACCCTTATCCATGAAGTTTTTATTACTGATGGGTAAGCCTGATGTCAGTGATATTTGCTGATAATGTTCAAAGTTTTTACCAAAGTTTGAAAGCTTGGCGGGTACATTATTTACCTTGCCTTCGCTTTTCGTATAGATGCTTAGCTGGGCAACTTCAGGCAAGTGACTGAGTGTTTGTCTTAGGGTGTGATCGATTTTATCTGAGCGCAGATAAATATCGGCACTCAGTTGTTTTTCAAGGTGTGCATTTAAGGTAGTACTAAAGCTTTTCACCATAATTTGCATGCCTATGGCACTACCAAGGGCTACTAAAATGGCAATAATGGCAATATGTAAGTCTTTTATGTGGAATCGTGTATCCGCATGTAGCCACTGGGCTAACGGATTAGACAGTGTAAAAGGTAATGCGACTAAACCCGAGAGCGCTTTAGGCACCAGTAAAATAAACAAGACCAACAAGGTAAAACACAGCAGTAACGCTTGGTATTCGTTCGTTGCGTAATTAAGTAACCAAATTAACCCCACGGATGTACTCGCTAATAAGGTGTAGAACATCAATTGGCCTTTAAGGGCAACCTGCTTGGCCTGTGTTAACAATATTACCGCTAAGGCAGATATATTCAGTGCAAAACCCAATAAAACATTAGTCCACTGCCAATGGATAACAAGGGCTTTATCGAGTTGATATAAGCCGATTAATGTGCGATTGACATCAAGCACTAATCCATTAGCAATAAAGTAACCACCTAATGTTCCTAGCAGCGCAGTAAAAATACTGACCATAATCAATTCGATACTAAGGCTAAACTGAATACTTAGCTTGGTGCAGCCTAATAGTTGCATTTGCTTTATCAACTTCTGGCGAGCCGTTAGGGTAAGTTTTATCGCGTTAAAGCTTAAAAAGGCGGCAACAATATAGCCAAGCATGGCAAGTGCGGTAAGATTAAAAAAGAATGCTTGTGACAGTACATCAAACGACTGTTGTTCGGCATCAATTAGTTGTGCTTGCCCAGCAATCATTTGTTTTATTTGAACGACTTGTTGATTAGTAACATGCGACAGCTCAATAAAGCTTAAACGTCCTTTAGCTGCTAATAAATAATCTGCATGAGCAATATCGGTAATGGCCCAAAGCCCAATATCATCCATTAAACTAATGTCTGGTTGAACTTGACCATTTAGCAAGACAAATGCTGCTTGGTTAGCTGTTTTTGTTTGCAGTCGACTAGAAAACTGTGAATCGACTAACAAGGTAGACAAGGAAAAGCGCAGGGGTGTTTCATTACCGTTTTCATCAGCTTGTTGGTATTGCGAATTGTTTTGCTGCAATTGATTCAACCATAACAAGGTGTCTACACCTTGAATTGCCAACGTTTGGCCATCACTGGTTGTTAATCGTCCACGTAACACAGGCTGGGCATTGATAAAGCCTTGTTGTCGTAGATTTATCCATAGCTTACCATCGATAGTCTGCTTTCCGGTGAGAGGTTTAATTAAATGGGTGACGGGATTATTGATTAGTGCAGAAGAATGTTGATAACGTGTTTTTGCTTCTTGATTAAGCCCTGAAATAGCCGTTAATAGGGCGCTACCTAAACTAAAGCCTAATATAAACAAAGCCATCAACCAAGGATGTCGGCGATAAAACGCGATATGAGTGGTTAATATAAGCTTTATTTCATTGGTAGAATTAGTCAAAATGGCCATCTCTTAGCACGTTAACTTGATCGAAATAATCAGTTAATTGATGACTATGAGTCACCATGACTAGGTTGATTTGTCGTTCACGGCATAACTCGGTAAGTAGTTTAACCACTTGGTGCGAACGCTTTTGATCTAAGTTGCCTGTCGGTTCATCGGCAAAAATGATTTGAGGTTTATTGAGTAAAGCTCTGGCGATACCGACTCTTTGTTGTTCACCACCAGACAGTTGATCAGGCAGGGCATTTAGCTTATTTTGTAACCCTAACTCGTTGACAAGATGGTCAAAATCACTCGCGTCTTCCCCGGGAAAGTTTAGCTTGTGCTGGAATAAAATATTTTGTTTTACGGTCAGGCAATCAAGCAATTGATAGTGCTGAAATATAAGCCCAATTTTACGACGATAAAATGCGAGTTCTCGCTCATTAAGCATTGATAGCTCTTGGTTGTTAACACTGACTGAGCCACTATCTGCTTGCAATAGACCAGCTAGTATATGTAAAAAAGTGGTTTTACCTGAGCCACTATCACCAAGCAATGCAAGGTGCTGCGCTGCGGGTATAGACAAATTTAGCTTATTTAAAATGCTTTGTTTGTTATCGCCATCTTTACGAATGAAACATAAATCTTTAACTTCAATCACGGTAACTCCTTGTTAGCCTGTGGTATTTTAACGGTTATCGCAGTTAAAGGAAATAAGAATACGATATAACAACCGGCTTATATAATGCTGTGTTCGGTACTATGTAGATAATGTGTTTGATCCTTCGATAAAACGCTATGTAAGGAGCAAACTGAACGAGCAGGGTTACTTGTATTTATGTAATATCTTCTTAGGAATATGGCAATAATCATTGGGAAAGCGAGTTAACCTTTCTTGGTGTTCCTCATCGCTTTTCACATAATTTATCAAGGGTAAAATTTCCACAACGACGTTGTCTGCATCATCGCGGCTTGTAATATATTCACTAGCGGTTTTGAGGTGACTGCTTTGTTTGCTATATATTCCAGTTCGGTATTTCGTGCCAACATCTTCGCCCTGTTTATTGATGCTGTAAGGGTCAATAATTTCGAAAAAACAATCGATAAGTTCAATCACATTAACCGCGTTTGGGGAGAAGGTGACTTTTACACACTCAGCATAACCATCATAACTCGTCTGGGTTGTATCGGTTAAACCATTAGCTCGACCTGCTTCAGTTGCATAAACACCAGGTAGGTGTTTAATAAATTCCTGCACACCCCAAAGGCATCCTCCGGCAAAATAAATAACTTCTCGTTCTTGGTCGTCATTTTTATTACGTTGTATTTTCATAGTTGGTCTTAATAAAACCTATTGATTGTTGGAATTCCGAATAAAGCATGATTATTCTGTTTGTTATATGCTCAGTTGTAAATCAATTATTAATTGAGAATAGTTATCATGTGTAATATTTTGTTTCGCTAAGATATAATCTTGATTAACCTAACGATTACTAACTTCAACTGAACCTCATCCAATTTACGATAATTTCGTGAAATTGTTCCAATATTTTAAATCCGACTGTATTAGAGTAGAAATGACTCTTTCTGCTAGCTAGTTGTGTGATTTATTGGTTGAGTGAAATTATCGTTTTTACAAAGACATAAAACAATGTAAATAGAGAACATTAACATGATTAGAGTAGTACAAGTTGCTTTTCCAGCGTTGTTATTTAGCTTATCGCCTTTTGCAACGGCATCTGACGATATTCAGGCCGTAAGTGATGAAGTAAAAAATAAAGTGAGTAATGACATTGAGAAAATTACCGTTGAGAGCTCAACTACAGCGAATACTAAACCGGTAGGAACCTTTAGTTCGCCCGTTTCTAATCTTGAATATGACCCACGCGTTGACCTACAGTCTCGCAATATGGCTGAAGCACAAGCCGATGTAACTATTCGTGGTGGTATTTTCGAAAACACTGGCTTTAGAATTGGCAGCGCGACGTTACTTGATCCGCAAACCGGCCATTACTTTGCAGAAATTCCTATTGCTCAGGAAATGTTAAGTAACGCTAATGTACTAACGGGTGCAGATAATGCGCTGCTCGGTGTTAATAGCTCAGTAGGTACGGTTTCCCGCAACTGGACACCAATAAAAACGGCAGGTAGCGCTTCAATTGGTGTAGGTAATAACAACTTTAATTTACAACGAATACACAGTGGTGTGAGCATGGCACTGGGTGATTCTACCGATTGGACACTTGGTTTAGAAGGTGAATTTTCTCGCTCTGAAAGTGATGGAACAATAGAAAATGGCGATCATGATTTTCAACGTGCTTCAGGTCGAATTCAATTAGTGGGACCATCATCACAGACCGATCTGTTTTTTGGATCTCAAGACAAATTCTTTGGCTGGCCAAATATGTACACGCCATTTAATGTCAATGAAACTGAAGATCTTGAAACACAACTATTGATACTTAATCATAAACAGGAATATGCGCAAGACAGCACTTTTGAAATTTCCACTTACTATCGTAATAACAAAGACCATTATGTTTTTTCTCGTGAGAACCCTGATGTATTTCAAGCTTTTCACGAAACTGATGTTAAATCGATAGCCTTATCCGGTCGCCATGCCCAAACAGCGTCATTTGCACTAAATTATTCAACACAGTTTATCGCAGATAATATTAAATCAACCACGTTAGAAAATAACTTTACCTCGCGTCATTATTACAAGGTCAGTGTATTACCTGAATACCGAATGGGTCTCCAAAATGATCAAGAGTTAACTTTCCGTCTCGGTGCAGCTTTTGACGATACTAATCGCGACGATTCACAAGTATCACTGATTGGTGATATTACCTGGGAAACTGTAAATGCTGACGATACTTCTCAAACGATTTATCTTTCTTATTCAGAAGCCAGTCAAGTAGCAGGGTATACGGCTATAGGTGGTAGTGACACCGGTGGTTTATTTAGAAGTAATTATAATCTTGAGCGAGAAATCACTAAAAATATGGAGTTAGGTTTGGCATTAGACCGCGAAACTTGGCGTCTCGATTCGGCAATTTTTTATCGACAAGATAATGATTTAACCGATTGGACTTATAGCTTAAATTCAACGTCGGCCCGTTCTGCAAACCCTGTTGATATAGATACACTCGGTTTAGAACTACTGGTAACTAAACGTTTCGACAGCGCAGAAATCATCACTAGCTATACCTTCCTTGAAAAATCAGAAGATTATGGCGCTGCAGATATTGATGCTAGCTTTTATGCATTGAATTTCCCTGAACATCGAGTAACATTAGGTGTTATTTGGCATCCGACTGACATTATCGAAGTACGTGTTGATAATGAATGGCGTAAACAAGAAGAAAACACGCTACGAAACGGTGACGATGATGCTTTATTCACCCATCTTTCATTAAAGATTTCTCCTGCCCAGGTTAAAGGTCTTGATATTGTGCTTGCAGCAGACAATCTTTGGGATGAATCTTTTGAAGAGATACCGGGTACGCCGGGTCGTGGTGAGCAATACACTATCAGTGCTACTTACAACTGGTAGCATTGTATAAGTACTGTATAAGCATTTGCATAGGCCCCAGCTTCTTGGCTGGGGTTAAATTAATACCAATTTGATTAAGTTAGTTCCCAAAGTTCAGTGAGAATAAAAAACCAAAAACAAGGCGCTTGATTGAGTAATAGCAGGCTATTGCGATTGAAAGCAACGCAGTTATTGGGTTTTTAGACCACTCGAAAATGGGACGTTATTTGATCAGATTGGTATAACAGTAATTATTCGAGATTTTTAATGATTTATCTAACGATCACTACGCTGATTTGGGCTTTTTCCTTTGGTCTTATTGGCAGCGCACTCAAAGGTCTTGACCCACTTCAAATAGCAGATACTAGGCTGTTACTTGCGTTGATTGCTTTTCTTCCCTTTATGAAACTCGGTAATACCAACGGGAAAGAAAAATGGCAGTTGATACTGCTTGGTGCACTTCAATACGGTGTAATGTATACCTGTTATCTTTCCGCTTTTCGCTATTTACCATCACATCTGGTTGCGCTATTTAGCGTGCTTACGCCACTGTATATCGTTATTATCAACGATCTTAGACAACGTAGTTTTACACCTTGGTATTTGGTAGCCACAGTGCTGTCTGTTTTTGGTGCTGCAATTATCAAAATGGGCAATATAGACTCAAACGAAATTTGGCTAGGATTTGGTTTGATGCAAATAGCTAATCTGGCCTTTGCTTTTGGGCAAGTTTATTACCGGGATTGGAAAAAAAGTCGAACACATATTACTGACAGTTCTATCTTTGGCTTTTTATACTTAGGTGCCGCTATTTTTACTACCATTGCCACGTTATTAATTTCTCAGGAAACACCGATACCGTTGGATGCAACACCAACCCAGTGGTTTGTTTTAGTTTATATGGGCTTTATTGCCTCAGGACTGTGTTTCTTCTTTTGGAATAAGGGCGGAACTCAAACAAGTGTTGGTGTATTAGCAACGTTTAATAATGCGGTTGTGCCATTAGCTATGTTCGCCTCTTTGTTTATTTTTGGTGAAGCGAAAGGCGGCACACCAGAAGAATTAGTCAGGCTTGCCATTGGCTCACTGTTGATAGTGTCAGCATTGTTAATAGCAAAACGAAAATAATGTGCTAATCTCCCTTGCTTTTTATTCGTGTAGAATCACACCGACACTAAAGTTTAATAGATCACCCCAAGTAAATTGCCATACTGGCTCCAGTATGGCTTAACCAATCTCTCCTTTCTCAACAAACACCATCCACCTGTCGACTTAAAGCCTTTTTATTCGATCTGTACAAAATAAAATCAGCCTCAACCCCTTACTCTTACTGACCATTTAGAGTGTTTTACTAAAAATGACTATTTTATATGCACTTAGTAGTTGACTATTTGGTCAATAATAACAACAATCTTACCGTTAAATAACAAAACTGTAACATTAATCGTTCAGAATCAAGTTGAAGTTTTAACCAATAGAAGTACTTTTTTAACGCAAATTCATTGCTAATTTGGAGAAATGAAATGAATACACGTAAGGTAGTGCCAAGTCTATTTTTTGGCCAAAACAAACTAAAACTAAGCTCGATTGCACTGTGTGTTGCTTCAAGCTTTGTTAGCCACAGTGCTTTAAGTGCTGAAACACTATGGTCTGAAGATTTTAATAACCCTTCACTAAGTAATAAAGGGGCTGTTTTTGAAACAATAGATATGAGCGGGATCAGTCGTTGGTCTATTGATGTTAGTAATGCACAGCTAACGGCAACAAGTGATTGGTTTAAAGTTACCAATAATAAAATTGAAGCAAGAGATGTCGATGGCCAGGTGGATTGGTTGTCAGAGACTATTGATATTCAAGGTAAGCAGAATATCAATATCTCTGTGCTTGCAGAAGAAAGTGGCACCCTTGAATCAGCCGACTATTTTGATCTTTCCTATTCAATAGATGGTGCGCCTTTTGTTAAGGTAGAAAACTGGCAAGGTAACGGCAGCAGTAGTCACACCTTGATTGATGACTTTACCTCTGCTGCGATTACACAAAGCATTGCAGAAGGAAGTACCCTTCAAATAAAAGCTTCTATGGCAAACAACTCAGGCTCTGAATACATTCGCTTGGATAACGTACTCGTTACTTCTGGTATTGAAGATGGAGGAGGCGATAGTGGTCAAGGCCCAATCATTGATGCTTGTTTTAATTGCCCAGACCTAAGTCCGATAGAAGATGCTGCAGAATTTGATGATGCCACCTATTATGCCGCTGTATTTAACGCCATTGATTCGGTTCAAAGTACTGAAGTTATTAAAACTAATATCAATGAAGTCATTTCGGCAAATCATAAACAATTAACCTATTCAGAGGCATGGACAGCATTAACTGTCACCGATGAAGATCCGCTAAATCCTGATAATGTTATTTTATTTTATCGTGGTATTTCTAAAGCAAAAAATTCAAATGGTAGTGGTTCACAATCAACCAACCCTGATAACTGGAACCGTGAACATGTTTGGGCGAAAAGCCATGGTTTCCCAAGCTCTAGCGCCATGGCTTATTCAGATATTCATCACTTAAGACCTACTGATATATCCGTTAACTCTTCAAGAGGTAACTTAGATTTTGATAATAGTGATGCCCCTTTACCAGAATCTCCCGAAAACCGTGTAGACGGAAATTCATTTGAACCAAGAGATGCAGTAAAAGGCGATGTTGCCCGTATCGTTTTATATATGGATACCCGTTATGCCGGTTTAGATTCTGTAACGCCTGACCTACAAGTTGTTGATACCTTAACCTCGGGTGGAGAAGCCAAATTAGGTAAGTTATGTACCTTGCTAGCGTGGAGCGAAGCAGATCCTGTCGATGAATTTGAAATTAATCGAAATAATAAAATTTATGAATTTCAAGGAAATCGTAACCCATTTATTGATCACCCAGAGTGGATTTCAACACTGTACGGTGCGTCATGTTCAGATGTTGATCCGGTTGACCCAGTTGACCCAACAGATCCTCCAACGCCAGGGGTTGATTTATTTTTCTCTGAATACGTTGAAGGTTCAAGCTTTAATAAAGCAATAGAGATTTATAACCCAACAGATAGTACGGTTTCATTAGAGGACTATCAATTCAAGCTTTATTCAAATGGTAGTGTCACTGCTACTGGTACTTATACATTAACGGGTGAACTACTTGCCAATGATGTGCTGGTACTTGGCTCGAGTCAAATTGCAGATGATAGTGCGCTAGTACCATTTATTGACCAATTTGTCAGCGCTGTTAATTTTAATGGTGATGACTATGTTGAGCTAGTTCATGGCGATACAATTATTGATAATATTGGCACTTATGGTGTGAGAGAAAATTGGGGTAAAGATACCTCATTAGTACGCTTAGCAACAGTTACATCAGGTGATAGCGACCGTAAAGATGAGTTCATCAAAGCAGATCAGTGGCAATCAAATCCTAAAGATACGTTTGAAAATTTAGGCTCACACTTGGCTGATACGTCTCCCACTGATCCTGGTACAGGTGAAGATCCTGTCATTGGCATGTGTGATGACGATGCAGATAAAATCAATATAATTCAGGGATCTAGCAATGAATCTTCCCTTATTGGAGAGGTTAAAGTTATTGAGGGGACTGTTACAGCAACAGTGCCGAGCTTAAAAGGCTATTTTGTCCAAGAAGAAGCAGACGATACCGATACTGATGTGATGACCTCAGAAGCGGTTTTTGTTTATTTCAATGATATTGCTAACTTCCCAGCAGTAGGCAATAAAGTGAGAATAAACGGCACAATAAAAGAGAGTTTTGGTCGTACTCAATTGACGGCTACAACAGATTTTGTAGATTGTGGTGTTGGTGAACTAATTCAGCCAACAATGGTGTCTTTACCAGTTTCAAGTATTGATTACTGGGAAACTATCGAAGGCATGTCAGTTAGCTTTAACGACTCTTTGAAAGTTAGTGATACTTATAATCTGGCTCGTTTTGGTCAGCTAACATTGTCTAGTGGACGCTTGATATTACCTACGAATATTTATAACGCAGGTAGTCAACAAGCGATTGATTTAGCGGATAAAAACAGCCGAAATCGAATCACATTAGATGATATGAATAACGCGCAAAACCCTGATAATGTGCCATTTCCTGCACCAGGGTTGAACCATCAAAATACCTTACGTTTGGGTGATTCGGTTACGGGTTTAACCGGTGTGATTGATTATAGTTTCAATCAATATCGTGTGTTGCCAACAACGACACCACAATTTACTACAACTAACGCACGAACGTCACAACCTGATATCAATGAAAGTGGCTCTTTAAAAGTAGCAAGCTTTAATGTTTTAAATTACTTCAATGGAGACGGTGCTGGTCAGGGTTTCCCTACTGCACGCGGTGCAGATACGCTTGAAGAGTTTACCCGTCAAAGCAGTAAAATTGTGTCCGCGCTAAAAGAAATTAATGCCGATATTGTTGGACTGATGGAGTTAGAAAACGATGGTTTTGACAGTAATTCAGCCATAGCAGACCTTGTTGCACAGCTAAATAGTCAAGTAGGAGAAGGAACATATAACTACGTTAGTCTTGACCAAGCAGGTGTTGGTGGCGACGCCATTGCGGTTGGTATTATTTATAAACCTGCCACCGTCGCACTGGTAGGAAATGCCGTTACGTCAAATCAAAGTCCTTTTGATTTTGGTAACCGTCAACCGCTAGTACAAACGTTTAAAGAAATTGCGACAAATGAAGAGCTAACCATTGCGGTTAATCACTTTAAGTCTAAAGGCAGTTGTGGCAGTGCCTCTGGCAATAATCTTGATCAAGGAGACGGTCAAGGATGTTGGAATGAACTGAGAACACAAGCAGCTAATGCATTAACTAGTTGGTTAAACACAAAACCTACCGGCACTAACGATGATGATTTCTTAATTATTGGTGACTTGAATGCCTACGGTAAAGAAGATCCCATTAATGCGATTACTCAAAGTAATTATCATAACTTAGTCGCTGACTATATGGGAAATACTGGATATTCATATAGCTTTGGTGGTGAAATTGGTTATTTAGACCATGCACTTGCTAGTGATAACTTAGCTAGCCAAGTAGTTGATACTACCGTATGGCATATCAATGCTGATGAGCCTCGTATATTTGATTACAACACCGAATATAAATCATCAGAACAACTTTCAACTTACTTTGCTGAAGATGCGTATCGAGCATCAGACCATGACCCTGTCATTGTTGTGCTGAATCTACACAGTGAAGCAGAACTTATCGGTGATTTTGATGGCGATGCAGACATAGATCGCAATGATGTGACTCAATTTTCTATGATGGTTCGCCGTGGTGAAACAGGTGATATTCAACATGACTTTAATAACGATAGTGTCGTTAACAGTCTAGATGTTAGAGCATTAATGTCTTTGTGTACTCGTTCGCGTTGTGCGACAGAATAATTCAATAAATTTAAAAGGAAATAACCATGAAAAAAATAATAATGTTATTAACAATGCTTTTAGTCTCACTCAATAGTCAGGCAACATTACTCTCGGTAGAACTAAACCAAGATAGCTATCAAGTTGGTGACGTATTAACCGCAGATTTTATCATTAGCGATATTGAAGAAGATAGCTTGGGTTTCCAAAAGTTATTAGCAACTTTTGATTTTACTCTGTCGTGGGACAACTCAATAACTGATTATGTATCGAGTAGTTTTGGTAATAAGCTTAATGTAGGTTTGGGTGGTAGTGATCAAAGTGCTTTTGATATTATGACTGACAGTGCCAGCTTATCTGAAATTAGTTATGCTTGGTGGGATGAACTGTTACCAGTACAAGATGGTTTAAGCCAATTTGTATTAGCCAGTGTTAATTTTAACGTTACTAGTGTTGGAACAGGTCTATTAAATTTAACTAATGTGAGCTTTGGTGATGACTTTGGCGTTTCATTCGCCGACGTTAGCAGCAATAACACATCTTTTATCGTTAATTCATCAGGTCCTGTTGATATCCCAGAGCCAATGACAATGGTGTTAATGTTAGTCGCATTAACCTTATTAGCGCGTCAAAGAAATCTAAATTAAAGAGAATTTCGATTAATTATAGCCCTAACATTACTGTTAGGGCTTTTTGTTGAAAGCATAAAATCGTATGTACAACTCTATAAACTTCTAAATTCATTTTATAAACCACGCTGTAATTAAAGAAATGTTAGTAGGGCGCTTATGCATGAATTTCTGTATACATTTCATCACCTTTGCCGCTTATTTATGCTATCAGTGTGCTTTTGAGCGATAAATTAGAATCACTTAAATCATAATATTTAACAGTAAACCCCTTTGTAAATAGTACTTGCGGCGTATTTTGTACAAATATCAGCCTGACGCTACGTGAATTCTAATGAACTTCGTCGGTGATTACGGGTAAATAATTACACAGCAAGTTTTTTTAGTTAACGATATTCGTCTGCTAATCCAATACTATGTTAATTCACCTGAGGTTACTGCTAGCAATTTTTACTAATCTACTTTTCTTCGTTTACCACTTTCAGCTCGTTTCTTATTCTCACTTTGAACATAAACGGTATCAGTTGTCGCCATGCTGGCATGACCGAGATCTTCTGAAATATCTTTAAGAGCTGTCTCTTATACACATCTCCGAGCCCACGAGACCGTACTAGATCTCG
>CAJXRC010000032.1 GCA_913058405.1 uncultured Colwellia sp.
GTCTCGTGGGCTCGGAGATGTGTATAAGAGACAGCTGTTGTAGAGTACGACAATAAATTTAAACTAACTCCTGCGTTTAATCGACATTTGAAAAATGATCTATTTAAAAGCTTTTTAAATGATAATATTGAATATTCCATATATACATATGACGCTCTATTTTCCCTAGAAAATTATATAAATGGCTTTCAATTATATGGGAAATATACGCGTAAAGATGTATGTCGAATACTTAATTGGGAGAAAAATTATGATAGTACTGTATACGGATACAAAATACATCGTAATGAAGTTCCTCTTTTTGTTACATACAGAAAAGAAAATGATATTTCTCTAACTACACAATATAACGATCATTTTATTAACCAAGAAGAATTTGCGTGGGAATCTAAAGCGGGAAGAAGACTTGATAGTAAAGATGTTATGGCTATTCGTGATGCAAATACCTCTGGCCTGATAATCTCATTATTCATTCAAAAAAGTAATGATGAAGGTGCTGATTTTTATTTCATGGGTAATGTTGATACAGTTGCAGGATCATTAATTCAAGAATATAAATTTAATGACAAGAATAAAGAAGTACCAGTAGTTCATATGAAGTTTAAATTGCAAAATACTGTACAGGAATCACTTTATAGGTACCTAATAGATGAAGAAACCGATGAAATTTTAAATCAAGAAAATACCTTATTAGATATTACTGATAATATTATTTCGAATAAATTTGAAGAAGTGGCAGAGGTTGTAGAAAAGCAAAACTTTATTCCTTTTTATGATTTTTATGCCGCAGCCGGTTCATTTAGTGAGATGCAAGAAAACAAAGATTTTGACATGATTAAAGTACCTGCGCAGTACTCAGCAGAGCAAAGATACTTTGCTTGTAGAGTTATTGGAGAGTCGATGAACCGTAGAATTGAGAATAACTCTATTTGTCTATTTAAAGAGTCTCGCGGTGGTTCACGAAACGGTAAAATTGTGCTTGTTGAAAATTACGGTAAAAATGACGACGATTATAATTCATCCTTTACCGTCAAAACATATGCGAGTGAAAAAGTAGCTTCTGATGAGGGTGAGTGGCAGCACTCTTTGATTTTACTGAAGCCAAATTCCACAGAGTTACGATTTGAAGATATTGTTCTTCATGAAAAGGATTGTGAAAATATGCGAATTGTTGGTGAATTTGTTACTGTGCTAAAAGAAGAATTATTTATCTGAACTGCTGTGGTATCAAATTGTTACTCTTGATTTCGTATTGGTGATTGGCCTGTAAATTAAAAAAGAGCCTGTAAAGTAAACTTCAAAGCTCTTTTTTCATCGTGATAAAAACACTATCCATTATTTTAAAGACTTCAGGTATGCCAATAAATAGTTCTGTTCGGCTATATCGGTAATTTGGACATGACGCATACGCGTACCTGGCACTAAAATATCGTTACCTGCAATCCATCGACGAAGATTGGCTTCTGTCCACGTTAATCCAGATTTCTTCAATGCGTCAGAATAGGCAAAACGTGGCAGTGAGGCTGCTTTACGGTTTATCACGCCAACTAAACTCGGACCAAAGGTGTTCTTGCTGGTATCGGTTGAGTGACATGCACTACACTTTTTAAAAATCTCTTCCCCTGCTGCTTGCATCATCACTTCATTGCTAGCTTCCGCTAAAGAAGTAAAAGAGATAGTCGCTGCTAAAATTGACATACCTAATATTTTACTTTTCATTTTATTCCCTTTTTTAAAACTGAAAGATTCAGCGGTATTATATTATCAATTGCCCTTTGCAGATGTAGACCAAAAGGATGAAATGGTCCTACTTATAAAGTATGAGTTTGCCTCATTACTAAGTTGTTATCTTGAGGAGGGGAAGAATAGCTAGACTTTATCTTTCGCTTTCTATCAACTTACTTTTTTACATTATTTGAGGGCCATCTCAAAAGTACTAAGTGGTAATTTGACTGATAAAATCATGTGAATAGCTTATAATAAGTCCGCTAGATTTTGATAGCGTTAGTTATGTGAACGTGGAGGTAATGGGCGTAAATGGTTGAAAATAGAAGTCAGTTTTATAACAGTTATCACGAACAAGGTTACTTTGTTATTAGAGATTATTTTAATGCGGCTGAAATGTCATCGCTTAGAGAAGTCATCTTAAAATTCCATGAATCATGGAAAAAAGACAACGAAGTGTTCTATCAAGAAGAAGCATTCAACTCTTCTTTAATCACCGGAAGCCAGTACTTAGGGTATGACGAACGGGTGAAGCTTTTTAACTTTATCAGTTCAAAAAAAATAATGGCTATAGTCGATTCTGTGATGGCGGCTAATCCAGCGTTTATGAATACTCAATTATTTTTTAATCCCGTGAATCCTCTGCAAAAAGATTTTTGGCACAGGGATTGTCAGTATGATTATGATATTGAAGATCAAAAGAGAGTCATTCAGGAGACGCAAGTCGTACATTTTAGAATTCCATTATTTGATGAACTGGGTATGGAGCTAGTGCCAGGGACTCATAAACGCTGGGATAATGATGAAGAATTTGATGTCCGACAAGAAGAAAAGGGCAGGATCAGTAGTGAAAACCTCTCCTGTGGTAAAAAAATAAAGTTAGCTGCGGGTGATTTATTAGTTTTTTCGGCGGATATGATCCACCGAGGACTCTACGGGTTAGATCGTTTAGCGCTGGATATGTTGATTTTTGATTCTGAAGGCGATTATGTCGATTATGTTGACGATGATTGTTTGCCTGAAACTTCTATGCTGGATAAAATTGATGATCCAAGGTTGTTTATCAATACCATCGATTTAAAAATGAAAGCTAATGCTCTCGTTAGCGAGTGTTGAAATAATACGAACACTCACTAATCTCTTGAGCAATTGTTGAGTGTCCGTATTTCTTGTGAGATTTATACTGGGTAGATAACCCTTTATCTCGGGCCTTTCTTAGCAATGATGATAGGAGAGCTGACCGGGTTCTTCATAATATGTCCGCTCTTAAGCCCTTTAATTGTTCCCCATGCGGCTATAACCCAAGCACACAATAGTCCAGCGAATAAGATAACAGCAGCCCATTCAAATGCTGGCAAGCCAGTGTGCAGTGCTAATTGGGTAGTGCCTGTTACGCAAGTTCCTACCGGGAAGGTAAACGCCCACCACGTGAGTGCAAAGGGCATTTTTCTACGTAGAGCACGTAAGGTAAGGAAACTTGCTAAAATCGACCAGTAAAAAGCAAAGCCCCACACAGGTACGCCGTACAAAATAGCCATGGTATTGAGGCTGCCTGCAATGGGTTGATCAACAACGGTTAAGGCAACTGCCCCTAAGGCACCTGCGGCTGTAATTGATTGTCCCAGTGGCCCCAACACTAACCACAATGTTGGAACTCGTGCGCCGCCTGAGGTACCTGAATGTACTAATCGCCCCCAGATTAGAGTAAGAATAATCATTGCAGCCATTAAGCTAGTACCAAACATGGCATAACAAGCATAGAGCATGGTTTGTTGTAATAACGGCTCTTGAACATGGGGAATAAACATTGCGCCAATTGCCGCCGATACCATAGGCGGTACAACAGGCATAAGCCAACCGCCAAAAGCTGCGTCTCCACGTACTTCATGATGGGTAAAAAGTCGATACGGTATAATAACTGCTGTCATCAAGCCTACAATGGTGCCCGTTATCCATAAACTCCAAGCAATGGTCATCAAGGTGTCTTGCGCAAAAATATGATGACCAAATAATAAGGTGCCACCAGCAATAGTGAGGAGTGCCATTGGTGGCGCACCAAAAAACTGTGCCATAACAGGATCGTTAAATTGGCGTTTGATAATATGAGGATTGGTAATAGTTTGCAGCGTCTTGAGTAGCAGCATTATCATTAACATGAGAGAGGCAATAACCCAGATCACCAGTCCAGCTTGCTCTAGATGTTGACCCACCAGAGGTAAACCAACAGCAGCATTGGCAATAATGCCGGTGCCCATTACGGATGCAAACCAGTTTGGGCCGATCTCCGTATTTAATTCAGGCTCTGTATTTATTTCTAGCTCTTTATTTTCTACATTCGCCGCCACGTTATTCTCCTTGCGTGTTAAAGCCATTTATTAATGAAAAATAGCGTTAACTGATGACTAAGATGTTGCTTTGAAATCTCTTGATTTCGTTCACTATTATAGTAATAGATTACCGCTGTTATGTTGTCATGAATAGTAATACCAATGCTATAAAAAAACCACATCCAGTTTCGTGAATGTGGTTGGGTAATCCAAATAGTGCTATTACTTATTTTTGAGTAAAGGCAACCAATGACCAAAACCCCAAAGCATGGTTTGTACAAAACTTATCTCTGTATTACTTTTGCTTTTTACTTTGGCTTTCATGGCAATATATTCAAGCAAGTGCACTAAAAGTACAATACCGGCTAAGACCAAAAGATAGAATTGATATTCTGCAGGTAGCGGTGATATTGAGATAAATCCTAATATTGCTAAAATCCATAAACCTGCGAGTAACGCTTTAGTACTGTGTATTATAAAATTAAACATGGGTTCTTCCTTAATTAATGTGTCAGCATCAAGTCTGCAACTTTTTCGGCAATTGCCATCGTTGGTGCGTTGGTATTGCCGCTGATAAGTGTTGGCATAATAGAAGCGTCTATGACTCTCAATTTATCAATGCCGTGCACTTTAAGCTGATTATCAACCACAGCCATAACATCGCTGCCCATTTTACACGTGCCTACGGGATGAAAAACGGTGCCTATACGTTCCTTTGCTTTAGCAAAAATTTGCTCATCTGTTTCAAAAGCATTGCCCGGATGGACCTCATTCTCATAATGTTGTGCTAAAGCTGGTGCAGTTAATATTTTGCGCAACTGACGCATGCCATTAATTAATACTGTTCTGTCTTTTCCTTCTTTATCAGAAAATAAGTTGAAATCTATTTCTGGCGCGTCTTGATAATTAGCCGATTTTAGCGACACAGTGCCGGTACTTTCAGGGCGCAGTACGCAAACATGACATGAAAAACCATGCTGTGATAACAATCGTAAATCTCTGCCATTATCGTCATATAATAAAGGCAGCATGTGCAACTGAATATCAGGTCTGTTTTCATTGTCAGTCGATTTGATAAAACCACCAGCTTCTAAAATACTGTTGGCCAGTTTGCCTTTTTTACCTGTGAGGTAGTTAATACCATCAGGTACCATTTTCAGTAAACCTGAGACTGATAGGGTAAAACCGTCGGTTTTTTTACTTTTGACTAAAACACAGGCATCTATATGTTCACGTAAGTTTTTGCCAACGCCTTTAAGTTCATGCACACAATCAATACCGTGTTGCGTCAGTTCACTTTTATCGCCAATACCAGATAACATTAATAACTGTGGTGAAGCGATGCTACCACCGCTTAATATGACTTCTTTATTCGCTGTTAAGGTTCTCTTGTCTCCTTTAACATAAACATCGACACCATAAGCTTGTTTGTCTTCTAGTAGTACCTTACTCACTTGTGCGTGGGTTAATACGGTGAGGTTAGGTCTAGACATTACTGGCAATAAATAAGCATGAGCAGCAGAGCAACGTTTGCCATCTTTTATCGTGCATTGGTAATAACCAACACCTTCTTGATCACTGCCATTAAAATCATCAGTCACTTTGAAACCCGCTTGTTGGCTTGCCTCAATATACCGTTTACTGATCTCATAAAAAGCGGGGCGATCTGTTACTTGTAAGGGACCTGCGCCGCCGTGCAATTCACTCTCACCACGGCTATTGGTTTCTGACTTCTTAAAGTACGGTAAAATATCGTCGAATGACCAACCTTCATTACCTAATTCCGCCCAATGATCATAATCTTGTTTTTGCCCACGTATATACAGCATGGCATTGGTTGCTGAACTGCCACCTAAACCACGGCCTCGTGGGACAAAAAGGGGATCACCATTGCGAATGTCTTTTCTCGGTTTTGCATCAAAACTCCAATTGAATTTTTTCAAAAACATGAAGGCTGAAAATGCCCCCGGGGTTTTGACTAACATAGAGTTATTATCACTGCCGGCCTCTAATAAGCAGACGTTAAATTTACCGTCTTCAGTTAACCTATTCGCCAAAACACAGCCCGCTGAGCCACCTCCAACTATGATGTAGTCAAAGTTGTTATCTTGCGATTTATTCATATACCTTGCCTTAAATTTTTACTATTGATGCGTAAAACACTCTTAAGCATGTGACTTAGGGATATGCTGTGAACATATCCGAAGATGCGTGTTGAGATTAACGTCCTAAACGTCTTAGAGCAGAGGTTGAAAAATCTTTGCGTTTAACTTTTTTACCCCAAATCATGAAGGTTGGCTCTTCATTACTTAGCCCTGTTACTAGGTAACGTCCAGAGTCTAAGTCGTATAAGGTTTCAGCAACCATCCACGGGGTATCAACATCATAAAATTGAATGTTATGCGCTTCCGATAATTTCCATAGTTCACCACGGCCATCGTATTGATCGATAACTGAGGCGCCCCATGTATCTTCATCAATAAAGAAAGTACGTTTCGCGTAAATATGTCTTGAGCCTTCTTTTAAGGACGCTTCTACTTGCCAAACACGGTGTAACTCGTAGCGTAAATAATCAGTATTTAAATGACCTTTTTGTATTACGTCATCATATTTTGCTGTGGTATCAAGTAAGTTATAAGAGTTGTATGGAATATAAAGCTCTTTTTTACCCACTAATTTCCAGTCATAACGATCAGGTGCACCGTTATACATGTCATAGTTATCAGAGGCTCTTAAACCATCAGTACCTTGACCTGGGCCATCATATGCAACGTTTGGTGCACGACGAACACGACGTTGGCCAGAGTTATAAACCCAAGCTTTACGGGCTTCTTTTACTTGATCCATGGTTTCATGTACCAATAACGCTGTTCCCGTTAAACGTGCAGGTGCGGTTATTTGAGAAAGATAATAAAATAAAATATTGTTGTCTTTTTTAGCATCACGGCCGCCTTTTAAAAACTCAGGCCATACCAATTGATCATTCATTTTAACCGGTACGAATGAGCCATTTGATTGCACTGGAATGGTGGTAGTAAAACGTTTAGCTGTGCCACCACGAAAACGTGTGATGTGGTTCCAAATAACTTCAGAGCCATTTTGCGCAATAGGGAAGGGGATTGTTGTCTCAAAATTTTCAACACCATTGCCCGATTGCACTAGTTCAGCGGTTGTCGCATTTTTCTTAACAACATCATAAAGATCATTTGAGTAGGCGGCTGTTCTTCTGGTTTTATAAACAGGCATTTTATAGTCTGCGTATTTTTCAAACATCGCAATTTGACCAGCGCTTAAGTTTTCTTTGTACTCATTAAAATTAGCACGCGTTATTTCAAATAACGGTTTGTCTTGGCTAAAAGGATTTTCAGGGCGTCCAGAGTCTTTACTTTTAGTTGAATTTTTACTGGTTAATCCTCCTGTCCATGCGGGGATAGTTCCGGCTGCATTGGCCGCCATTTCAGCACCTAAAGGTGTTAACGTATCACCTAATTTAGCGGCTTCTTGTGGGCTAACTTTTGCTAATGCAGAACCAGTTACTAGTGATAACATCAGTAAACTTGCTGTTGTAATATATTTTTTCATGATGATTCTCTTAATGTGTTTTAATACGAAATACCAAATGACAGCGATACTAAGTCTTTATCTTCCAGAATATTATGACTACCACCTGAATAGTTGTTGTAGCCTACGGTGAGTGAATATTTTTGCTGGTATGAAGCTTCTAAAGAAAAACCTAAGTTTTTACGGCCTTCATGAAATTGTTGGGCGGGATCTGGCGAGTAACCACTGACATCATGTGCCCAAGAAAGCGTAGGTTTTAACGATACGCCAGCAAATACATCAGAGTATTGCCAAACACCACGCATGCGATAACCCCATGCACTATCAGTAACAAAACCATCTGTGCGACAATCACCGGATAATGCGCCTGCACCGACAAGGTTGGTACAATTAAAGGCGCTTTCACCACCAAAATCTCCCAAACCAAAAACAGAGTTTCTGCCGTAATGTTGATCAGAGTCTTCAACACCATCAGTTAAAATCATGCCGACTTCGGCGATAATGGTGACTCGTGAAGCACCCATAGTGTTTTCAAAAAATTGAATGGCGGTCATTTGCAATTGGGTTACATCAAACTCGTCCCAACCTTTGACTTCTTCACCATAACCAACGGCGGTAACTCTTGGGGTAAAGCGTAAAAAGGGCGCTTCAGATAAGGTACCGTTGAGTAATTCTGGTCCGCTAATCTGTACGGGAGTATCAGGTTTATAGGAGGCTTCACCTGAGAGTGCTACCCCGCCGACATTGGTCGCAAAGCTAACGCCGTAAAATTTTAAGTCCTCTGGAAATTCAATATCATAACCAGGGTTTTGTGCGGAGAAAGCACCGCCTGTTGGATCAAGTGCACTTGGTACAAAAACCGGTGAGTTAGCAATATCATCACCGGTAATTGCAGCATAAGTCGGCGGGATATTAGTACGTACCGTGTTGATCAGTGGCAGGCGAGAGTGGATATTCATATAGTATATGCCAAACTCGGTATCGTTTAATGCTTCAGCATAGTAACGCGCGGCTAAACCGTATTGGCCGCCATCATCAGGCTCTACATCCGCTATTCGTTCAGCAGCAAAACCGGCAGCTAAGCCAGCTTGGTCGCCTAAAGGACCTACCGATACATAATTACAGCCTGACGCTGCAAAATCAGCGCCTGAAAAATAAGTACCACAACCATCAATTTGAGTTTTTTCCCACTCGTATTGATAAAAAGCTTCAACACTTAGATTTTCGGTGAGGCCGACGTTACCGTATAACATGCCAACAGGTAATATACCTTCTTTTAAATCCGCACCAGGGCGTCTTAACGCTGCGACATCAAAAGGGTTTGATGAATTCATACCGCCCTGAATAAACGTACTTTCGCCCCAACTCACCACTTGTCTACCTAGGCGAATGTCTACTGGCGTTTCTCCTAAATCAAATGACGCATAAACATAGGCATCTAATAAGGTTACGCCAGAAAACTTAGTATTATTTTCAAATCCCTCATCGCTTAACGGAGTGTTCGGCACATAACCACTCCCTGAATTTCCGTGATTAACATCACCTTCTTCAAGTGCATAGTCATACCAATATTTAAAACGGACAAAGGCACCAAAATCGCCTTTGCTTAATTGGATATCATGCACACCTTTAATTATTTGCGAGTAAGCATCATGTTTAGAATAATTTAAATTGCCATCATCAGTGGTACTTGTTGCGCCCGTTCCGCCGTTAGTTTTACCAATAAATCGTGGGTCAGCATCGCCTAGCCGCCAGCTTGAGCCAATATCTAATTGAGAATTTATTTGCAATAAAATGTCATCGTCTTCACCAAAATTGAAGTCTACAGCGTGTGCTGATGAAGCACTAAACGCCATAGCGACAATCAGAGCTAACGGTTTGATTTTGTGATTATTATTTAGCATATTACTCGCCTATTATTATCGTTATAATACTTATTGTAATGTTCGTTTCATCATTACATTACGACAATGGTTCGTTTAATATTTCGCTAAATGTGCCAACCTCTTGTCATTTCGTGCAAAACTCGTAGAATATAAAAATATGAAAAATTCAGGCAACGCAGTGCAAAATTATTATTCGACATTAACCGGCTGGATGATTCCTACTTCAAAAGCTATGGATGCGCATAACATCGATATCGCAGCGGCATTAACCGAATGTGATATTTCTCAAGATGTGATGGCGAATCAAGAATCTCGCATTGCTGCAGAAAAACTTACCCAATTAATTAAGTACTGTAATAACAAATTAGATCGACATGATTTTTCTATTTTAATTGCAGAGCAATTTCACCCTGGTATGTTTCATGCGCTTGGCTACGCCATGATGTCTTCAAATACTTTGCAAGATGCCTTAGAGCGCATCGCTCATTACAAGCGTGTAGTTTCAAATACGTGTAAGTTAGTGAATTACGAACAAGATGATCAGTTTGTTTTTGAGATGCAAATAATCACTTATGAAACGACAAATCGACCTGTTTTATCATTAGTCACGGTAGAAACGTTTTTAGCCACTATTCTTCGTTTTTCAAGAGAACTGGTCACCTTAGATTTTTCACCGGAAAAAATTTGTTTCACTTATCCAAAACCCGATCATGATGTCAGTTACCTCGAAGACTTTTTCAATTGTGAAATTGAGTTTTCTAGCGATAAAACCGCTATCTTTTTCGACCTTGAGCAAACCAAAGAAAAATTGTTGTGTGGCAATCCACTCATTACCCAAAGCCATGAAAAAATGC
This sequence comes from uncultured Colwellia sp., assembly GCA_913058405.1. Taxonomy (GTDB): domain Bacteria; phylum Pseudomonadota; class Gammaproteobacteria; order Enterobacterales; family Alteromonadaceae; genus Colwellia. The sequence continues at coordinate 10,354 of CAJXRC010000032.1, forward strand.
TTGATGAATTCATGGCAAGATTGGATAAAAATGATTTAACGCATGTGATAAAAAACAAAATTTTTGAGCTGTTACCACTCGGTGCGCCATCGCAAACTGACATTGCCGAATATCTTGGAATGAGTTTACGAAATTTGCAAAGAAAGTTGCATGACCAGGGCACAAGTTATAAAGAAATATTAGAAAGTACCCGTAAAAAGTTAGCTATGGATTACATAGTGCAGCAGCATTTGAGTTTGAGTGAAATTGGCTATTTGGTCGGTTTCTCGAGTGTTGGTAATTTCAACCGTGCTTTTAAAAGATGGACAAATCAAACACCTGGCGATTACCGACAAGGTAAAAAAACCTAATCCTTTCGACCCCCTTATAATAAAACGAAGCCAAAATGTGCTGTGTTGCAAAGATAATCATTTGGCACGTTTAACACATCTCAAGCTAACTTTATTCATCAATACTAATAAGTATCAAATTTTTACTTATTAGGTTTTCTATGCGTACACCTCATATTGCCTGTGGCATGAAGAGCATACTGCTTGTTACTTTGCTTGGTTCAGCCTTTACTCTAGCTCAGGCAAAAAGCTCCTCCGATTTACTCACCTTACCTTCAACCAGCAGTGCCTTAGCCACTAAAAGCGTAATAATGGCGATGAAGTCAAATAATGACGCTATTCTCGTGGTAGGCGAACGTGGGCATATAATCAATTGGCAAAATGATAATAACTGGCAACAGCAGCAATCACCGGTCAGTGTTGCGATAACCGATGTAACCATACTCTCTGATGGCAGTAAAATAGCAGTTGGCCATGACGGTGTTATTCTTAAAGTTGATAGTAATAGCACAACATGGCGCAAAGTATTTACAGGTAAAGAGATAACACAATTTAAAATTGCACAGTTGAAACAAGATTATCAATCCTTAGAGAAAACCATATCAAACACTGAGGATGAAGATGAACTAGAAGAATTAACCTATCAACTTGATGACTTAACCTTTGCTATTGAAGATAACCAATTAGCATTAAAATCTGGCTCAAATAAACCGCTGTTATCTGTTACGAGTACGTCGAATGATATCTTATTTGCTACCGGTGCCTACGGTATCTTACTCAAGAGTCATGACAAAGGTGAGACGTGGCAGTTAGTCAGTAATCAACTTGAAAACCCCGATAGTTATCACCTTAATGCGGTTATAGCCTCAGCAGATGACCAACTTTATATTGTCGGTGAAAATGGTACTGGCTTTCACTCTACTGATCTTGGCCAAACATGGTCAGTTATGACATTACCTTATTCAGGCAGTTTATTCGGTATTCTCGCCAGCCCAGTCAATACTATCGCTTCTTCCACAGACAATCCTTCCATTGAAAATCTCAATACAACGAATAATAAAACCCAACTGGTCGCGTTTGGTTTACAAGGAAATATCATGGTATCCCTTGATGGTGGAGGGCAATGGCAACATACAAAGCTGCCAAGTAATACAAGCTTGCTCGGGGGCAGTTTTTCTAAGCAAGGTAAAGTCTTTTTAGTGGGGCATGGTGGCGTTATTGTGAGTTTTGACCCTGAAAAATTATCATCATTAGAGGTTAAAAAGCATCCATCAGGCGCAGCATTGTCGAGTATTTTAGTTAAAGATAATTCGTTAATTCTTGCTGGGCAATTCGGTATTTCACAATGGCCGATTAAGGCAGAGGATTAAGCTTATGTCGACTAAAAAGAATTCTCATTCACCCAGTGCATTAGAGCAAATAATAGAAAACTTCGTCTTTAAACATCGCGCCTTGATGATGATAATAATTGTTAGCTGTATTGCGTTGTTAACTATTCAAGCCCTTAAAGTTAAACCTGAAGCTAGCTTCACTAAAATGATCCCTGGCTCTCACTCTTATGTGACTAATTTTCTAACCTACCAAAAAGAACTTGCTGACTTAGGTAACGTCATACGTATTGTGGTGGAAAATAATAATACCAGTGACGATAACCAAAGCGATAACCAAAGCGATAACCAAAGCGATAACCAAAGCGATAACCAAAATAGTGATATTTTTAATGCTGAATTTCAACAGACGTTAAAAGAAGTTACTGATGAAGTTTTTTACATTCCAGGGGTAAATCGCGATGGTTTGAAATCATTATGGACGCCTAATGTTCGCTGGCAAGAAGTCACCGAAGAAGGCTTTGTTGGTGGTGCTGTTATTCCTGATGGTTATGATGGCTCTACTGAGATGATTGAACGCGTTAAAAGTAACGTATTTAAGTCAGGACAAATTGGTGTACTGGTCGCGAACAACTTTCAATCGGCTATTATTATCGCACCATTACAAGACATCAATCCTGAAACAGGCTTACCGCTAGACTACCGAGCATTATCGAGTGTTTTAGAAGAAAAAATCAGAGATAAATACAGCAGTGAAAACGTCACTATACGTATAGTTGGCTTTGCAAAAGTTGTTGGTGATTTAATCGATGGCGCTTTACAAGTGGTTGCTTTTTTTGGCTTAGCCGTACTTATTACCTTTGTTTTACTTTGGCTGTATTCTCGTTGCTTACGAAGCACTATCTCCGTTTTAGTGTTTTCTATTTTTGCCGTGTTCTGTCAATTAGGTATTCTGAATCTACTGGGATTCGGTATTAATCCTTACTCTATGTTGGTGCCATTTTTAGTTTTTGCTATTGGCGTGAGTCATGGCGTTCAGATCATTAATTCAATCATTCACCATAGTGTTACTGGCGCAAGTAATATTGATTCGGCCAAGCTGGCGTTCCGTTCGCTTTATATCGCAGGTATAACAGCATTAGTCAGTGATGCCATCGGTTTTACTACCTTGATGATCATAGATATCGCGGTTATTCGAGAGCTAGCCATCGCTGCCAGTATTGGCGTAGCCATTATTATCGTGACTAATTTAATCGCCTTACCCATTTTAATGAGCTATATCGGCGTTTCTCCAGCAGGTTTGAAATACGCACAACAGTCGGCCCATAAAACAGGCATTGTTGAAGGGTTGTTTAAAAACTTCGCAAAACCGCCATTGGCGATAATCGCTTTAGTTGTTGGCGTAGGTTGTTTAATTCTGGGGCTATATTTCTCACAATCGATGAAAATTGGTGACTTAGACGCTGGCGCGCCAGAGCTAAGACCTGACTCACGTTATAACCTAGATAACGCCTATATCGTTGATAACTACAGTACCAGTACCGATTTGTTTGTCATCATGGTCAAAACTGATGTTGAGCAGTGCGCACAATATCAAACCTTGGTTTGGGTCGATCAGTTTCAATGGCAACTGCGCAATGTTGCGGGTGTTCAGGCGGTTAAATCGGTGGCTGACGTGTCAAAGTTTGGCTTGTTTGGCATGAATGAAGGCTCGTTAAAATGGTATGGACTAAACCGCAACCAATTAATGACCAATGCTTCTTTGTCTAAAACGCCACAAGGTTTGATGAACAAAGACTGCTCAATGGTGCCAGTGCTTGTTTTCCTTAATGATCATAAAGCGCAAACACTTGATAACGTGGTAAAGGCAGTGGAAAAATTTAATGCTGAAAACCAAATTGAAGGTATTGAATTTTTGATGGCTGCAGGTAATGCAGGCATAGAATCAGCGACCAATATGGTGATAGAAGAAGCAGAAACTGAAATGTTACTTTGGGTTTACTCCATTGTGATTATCATTTGTTTAATCACTTTTAGAAGTGGCCGTATCGTTATATGCATTATCACACCGTTAATTTTAACCAGCATTATGAGTCAAGGGTTAATGGGCATATTAGGCATAGGCGTCAAAGTAGCAACTTTACCGGTTATTGCCTTAGGGGTAGGTATTGGGGTTGATTACGGCATTTATATTTTCAGTAAAGTTAAAGAAGCCCTAGGTCAAGGAAAGTCCTTGTACATGACATACCGTTACGCATTAAATCAAACCGGTAAAGCGGTGGCTTTCACTGGCATAACTTTGGCTATTGGTGTCGCCACCTGGGTATTTTCACCGATAAAATTTCAAGCAGACATGGGTATATTACTCACCTTTATGTTTATTTTTAACATGTTGGGTGCGCTTACGCTTATCCCAGCTATTGCTTGGTTACTTAATATTGGCTCACATCGGACTAAAAAATAATGATTGAAATCACTTCACAAAAAGCACTAACAGAGACTTTTTTACAACAAAAAGCGCATTTTGTTAACAATACTTACCCTAGTTACCAAGAACGTATTAATGACTTAACAAAATTAAAGGCGATTCTCATTGATAATCAGCAAGCCTTTATCGATGCGATGAGCCAAGATTTTGGTCACCGAAGTGCCGATGATACTAAGCTAGGCGATATCCTTAGTACAGTGATGGGCATTAACTATGCGATTAAAAAATTAAAGGGTTGGATGAAACCTGAAAAAAAGCATATCGGTATTTTATTTCAACCAGCTAAAGGTAAAGTTATTTTTCAACCCAAAGGTGTGGTTGGCATTATCGCGCCGTGGAATTACCCAGTCTTTCTTGCTTTTGGGCCATTAACTACCGCCTTGGCTGCGGGTAATACCGCCATGATAAAAATGAGCGAATATACGCCTAACACTAATATCTTATTGGCTGAATTAGTGGCGAACCATTTCCCCCGCAAAAAAGTCGCCATTGTCTGCGGAGAGGCTGATATGGCTGCAGCCTTTTCGAGTGCGGCTTTTGACCACTTGTTTTTCACTGGCTCGACCGGAGTAGGAAAATTGGTGATGAAAGCTGCTGCTGAGAATTTAGTGCCAGTCACGTTAGAGTTGGGCGGTAAATCTCCGACCATTATTGATGATGACATAGATATTAAGACCGCGGTGAGTCGATTAGTTTTAGGGAAAACCCTTAACTCAGGGCAGACCTGTGTTGCGCCAGATTACATTTTTTGTCCAGAGAAAAAGGTAGCAGAGCTAACGCAAGCGTTTAAAGAGGCTTATCAAAACATGTACCCGAATACTCAGGATAATACCGATTGCACCTGCATAATTAATAACGCACAAAAAGCGCGAATTGATAGTTTGTTAATGGATGCCAAAGACAAAGGTGCCAATATCATCCCGTTAAGCACAGACACTAGTAACGGCTCATCCCGAAAAATTCCGTTAACAATTCTGACCAATCTTACTGACGATATGAGCGTGATGCAACAAGAAATATTTGGTCCATTACTGCCAATTATCGGTTATAAAAAAATTGATGAAACGATTGCTTATATCAATAGTAAACCTCGACCGCTTGCCCTTTATATTTGTAGTTTTAATAAAGCATTTCAGCAGAAAATTTTACTCAATACCCATGCTGGTGGTGTTTGTATTAACGATGCTGCGTTTCATGTGATTAATGACGACTTACCTTTTGGTGGCATTGGTGCCTCAGGCATGGGGCAATATCATGGCAGTGAAGGTTTCAAAACTTTCTCGCATGGTAAAGCGGTACTTTCACGAGGACGCATTAGTTTGGGGTCCTTATTGTTCCCTCCATTTGGTAAAAAAATTCATCAACTTGTTTATAAGTTATTTATTCGTTAGACATTTAACAATAAAAATAACGACAATAATTTACTTTTTAATACTGTTTAATACTGTTTTGTTTTAATGCTTGTTCTAGTATATTTATTATCGAGTCTAAACAAAGCTAGTTACTTAAGGAAAGCACATGACTAAATCTTGGTTTACCAATTATCCTGAAAACGTGGCACATACTGTCGACTTAAGCCGTTACTCCTCTTTAACCGATTTACTGCAACAAACCACAGCAAAGTATCAGAAGAATACCGCTTACAGTAACTTTGGATCGGAACTGACTTTTCAACAGGTCGATGAGTTATCACGCGATTTCGCTGCTTACTTACAGAATAAATTGAGCGTCGTTAAAAATGATCGTGTGGCGTTAATGTGTCCTAATACCTTATGTTTTCCGATAGCAATGTGGGGCATTATTCGAGTTGGTGGTGTACAAGTTAATGTTAATCCTATGTACACACCAAGAGAGCTAGAACATCAACTTAATGATGCGCAAGTTGATACCATTATAATCTTCTCTCCTTCAACCGAAATGTTAGCCGAGATTTTAGACAATACTGGTATTAAAAATATAATCACTGTTGATTTAGATGACTTAGTGAATAAAGGTTTACCTTGTGCTGGGGTAGACAAACGTTTAACTAATACCGTCAGTTTTACTGATGCGCTAGCGCAGGGTAAAACTCTTACTTTGAATGAGCCAACATTATGCCAAGATGATTTACTGTTTTTACAATATACCGGTGGAACTACTGGTTTATCTAAAGGTGCTATGCTGAGTCATGGCAACTTAATCGCTAATATATTGCAATATAAAGAATTTGCTAAAGCGCATATTGATTACGGTAATGACATTGTTATCACCGCTATTCCGATGTACCACATCTTTGCTTTGATGGCGAACACCCTAAGTTACTTTAGCTTTGGCGCTAAAAATGTTTTAGTCACCAATCCACGTGATATGCCTAGCTTTGTTGAGGTATGGAAAAATACTCCGGCCACTATGTTTACTGGTGTGAATACTTTATATAACGGTTTATTACATACGCCAGGCTTTGACGAGGTTGATTTTTCCTCATTGAAACTTTGTATTGGCGGCGGCGCAGCTGTTCAGCAAGCGGTGGCTGATAAATGGCGACAAGTTACCGGAGTTAAACTGCAAGAAGGTTATGGCTTATCAGAAACTTCGCCTATTTTAACGTTAAATTTTGGTAGTGTGGATCACTCTGATGATGTTCCTGGTATCGGCGTACCTGTGCCTAACACAGACATTTCTATCCGTGATGAGATGGGCAATAGCGTTGCACAAGGCGAGTCAGGTGAGTTATGCGCTAAAGGCCCGCAAGTGATGTCGGGTTATTGGAATAATGTTGCAGCAACCACTGAATGTATGACCCCTGACGGCTATTTCAAAACAGGTGATGTTGCCATGCTAGATGAACATGGATTTTTCCATATTGTCGATCGCATAAAAGATATGATTAATGTTTCGGGTTTCAATGTTTACCCAAATGAAATTGAAGCTGAAGTGGCTAAAATGCCGGGCATATTAGAATCTGCTTGTATCGGCGTTGATGATGAGAAAACCGGTGAAGCAGTTAAACTTTTCATTGTTACTGATAAAGACTCAAAAGAGGGCGAAATTACAGAAAAAGACGTCATTAGCTTTTGTCGCCAAGGTTTAACTGGTTATAAAGCGCCTAAATATGTGGTCTTTATTGATGAAATTCCTAAATCAAGCGTCGGTAAATTACTACGTAGAGAGTTAAGATAATCTCTACTTCTTAATCTTTATTTAACGATAAAGGAGTATGTGAATACCTGATTGGGTATTAAGTGAAGTCTTCATTTAATACCCCCGTTTAACTTATCTAATTGGGTATTAAATAGTTAACTAACCTTACTCCATCAAAAACTATTATGTCATCGCCCATTGGCGTAATAAATTTGCATGTGTTTTGGTGATACGATCAAAAGCAGACGTTTTACCATGATGCTCCATAATCTCTTTGCGGGCACAGTCCAAATCAAATAAAATTTCACGCTGTGAAGCTTGGGGAATATGACTTTCTATCCAGGTTAAGGCTACTTTTCTTGAGCCAGAAGTCACCGGGTTAACACGATGTAAGGTGGTGCTAGGATAAATAATGGCGTCACCAGCGTTTAATTTAAATGCCATTTCCATTCCTGATAAATTCATCACCAGTTCACCACCTTCATAATCTTGAGGAGGGGTTAAAAAGAGTGTGCAGGAAATGTCTGTGCGTAATACGCTCTCGTTTACCATAAGCGCATCATCAATATGATCGCCGTAGCCACCACCTAAGGTTGATTCGCTAATGATAAAGGGCATCATCGCTTTAGCATAAGCCGCGCCGGTAAATTGTGGATGTTGCGTTAAGGCTCCTTGAATGCCGGTTTGTATTTGTTCATTTAACTCAGTATCTCCTTGCCATTGCAGATTGTGTTTTACGGCTTTTGCATGCCAGCCAGCAGTATCTTTACCACTGTTAAAGCTGCCATGTTCAATCAATTGAATAATAGAAGCCACTTGTCTTGGCGAAAGCACTTGAGGTAGTTTTGTGATCATGATTTTTGTAAACGCGTCCTTAATCCGCCTATTCATTGACAGATTAAGGACGTGTATTTGCCTAGTTAAATGTAACGTTATGGGTTAACTGTACCCTCTAGAAAACACTTATAGAAGTGCTTTCTAGAAGTGCTTATTAGAAGTGATAGTTTAGTGACAAGTTAACTGCTCTCGGTGTGTTGGGTTGAACTGTAACCCAGTTAGCACCGGCTTCAACTCGGTTCTTATCAAGTACATTATTAACAACTAATGCTGCATCCCAATCGTCTGTTTTGTAATACGCGCCAACATCAGCTTCAAAATAACTCTTTATTTTATAGTCTCCGTCATTACGTTCAGACTCATAACGTAAACCTAAGGCAAAGCTGATGTTTTTATCTAAGGTGTAGTTATTCCACAGTGATACCGCATGTTTAGGCGTATTGTTCGCTTGAATACCTTTATCGTCACCTACAGTGTCATGTGCGTCAGTATAGGCATAACTTAAACTACTATTAAATTTTGGCGTAAAGTACATGGCTGCATCAACTTCAACACCTTTTGATTCAAAGCTTTTACCTTCAAGTTGCAATAATTCCCAACCGTCATCACCTCGATTAAATTTAGTACTGTTACTGCGGTCTAATGCAAATAGTGTAACAGCGGCAGTTAAATTGTTATTGAGCAAGTCACCCTTTATACCTAACTCATAGTTATTGCCTTCAACAGGTTTGTAGTCTGTTTTGCCATTACCATACTCAACAATGTAACGACCTTTAACCGGTTCATAGGCTCGGCTATAGGTAGCAAAGACATTAATATCACGGTTTATTTTTTGTACAAGGCCTAAATCCCAAAGTGTATCGTCAAAGCTTGAAGCGATTGTTTCACCACTACTTAACTCTTCTTGATCTTGTTTAACATAGGCAAGTCCAGCGGCTATTGTGGTGTCACCTATACTGATACGATCTTTTAAGTAAATGTTGGTATCAGTTTGAGTGCGTGGTTTGGCTGGACTATCAACAAGGCCATCAGGAATAGGGCCTGTGACTTGTTGATTTGGGTTTGAAGCTGAAATTGGGTTTTTACCTACTGCATCGGCGCTATCTTGAAAACTACGGGCAAATTTAATGTCCATATCTCGATAGTTATAACCAGCAAGTAAGTGATGTTTAATGCTACCTGTTTCGACTTTACCTTCAAAGTTAATATCAAATAAGTTATAGCTATCATCACCTGCAGAGTATACCCATTTGCGATTAACGAGATCTTTACCGACTTCATTTTGTAATGCTGAAGAATCAGAAATGTACAAGTCTAAGGCGTTGGAAGTGGTTTCATTATGGCGAAAGTTTGCAGCAAGTTTCCAATCTTCAGCTATTTGATGTTTGATAAGTACACTGGTGCTTGTTGATTCATTTTCACCAACATCTATTGGGCTACCGTAATATTCGCCACGATTAATAGGCTTGCCGTAAGTGGTCACTTCACCTGATGCAAAGGTTGACTCAAATACACCATCGGCATAACCACTACCACCCGTTCGTTTACGATCGGTTCGTTCAAAACGGGGTAATATAGTGGTGTTTTCACCTAGTTCGAAACTTAATGCCGCATCAAGTAGCAGTTCTTCAATTTCGCGACCATCTTGGAAGTGGTCACCTGAAGGCGTGTACTGTGCTAACACGCGATATAGCACACTTTCATCGGTTATTGGGCCGGTACTATCTAGGTTAAAACTGGTGTCATTACGCTTGAAATTACCGGTATCACTTGAGGCATAACTACGGTTATTAATACCGATGGATGTTCTAGCCGTCGTTTGAGGTTTTTTACTGGTAATATTAATTAAACCACCTGCCACACCAGCACCATAAAGAATCGCTTCAGGGCCACGAAGGAATGTTGTGTTTTCAGCATTAAAAGTACTTGGTAATTTTGAGCCAGTACCACCTTCACCACCTTGTAATGAACGTAAACCATCAACCATCACATTGTCTATGCTCGTTGAAAATCCACGCGCTATATAAGTTCTATCCGCAGGACCATTAGCTCTAAAACCAGCAACATAATTGAACGCTTCTCTGACATCTTGTAGAGCGCGCAATTTAAGGTCGTCAGCATCAAGTTCCATCATAGAGCGGCCAGTATCTTTGATAGATACGTCCATTTTGGTTGCTGCGGTGGCAGGTTTTTCAATGCCACTCATCGGTCTACCTGAAACTTCAATATGTTCGATTGTGTCTGCCTCGTAACCAATGTCAGAAATGTCTTCTGCTGAAACTTGATTTACAAGTGATGAGATAAGTACTGTGCCTAAAGACACGTTTTTCATGTTTAATATTTTATTGTTTGCCATTTTATTATTCATTATGTTTAAAGATGTAATAGTAAAAAAGAACGCAGATCCTAATCGTAATCATTATCATTTACAAGTGTTAATTGTTTGATTTATTCTATTAATAATAATGGAGTGTTTTGCAGCCTTAATTTTGGGCGTAGATTAATATTAATTGTTAGTAGTTAATGAGTTATAGCTGATGAATAAAATGATAGTAGTGCCATTTCTTTTGAAAAAACGCACAGAATAGTGTCTTATAAATAGTCTGCTTTATCGAGAAAACTGCCGTCTTATTACTTCTATGAGACTAAATTTAACCGATAAGTGGAGGCTGATTTTCTAGGAATAACTTGAAATAGATGAATCGAGAAGGGGGATTTATGATGGAACCGTTCGAGTAGCATGCACTTAGCAATAAAATAAAAGGCCGACACATTATGTATCGGCCTTTTCTTTGGATCGTTCTTAATCGTAGCTACAGTAATTTCTAAAAGAAGAAAATAAACTTACTTTAATTGATTGAACATATTGAAAGCACTTGAGAAATCTTTAGCACCATTACCATTGGTTGCATGCATGGCGTATAAACTACGCGCTAATGCGCCCATTGGTGTTGATGAGTGACTTTTTAATGCCGTGTCCATCGCCAAGCCTAAATCTTTGGCCATCAAGTCAACCATAAAGCCACCTTGATAATCGTTAGATGATGGAACATTTTCCATCACACCAGGGCAAGGATTGTATACATCAAGTGTCCAATTGCTGCCTGAACTCTTACTCATAATGTTTGACAAGACAGACGGATCTAAACCATTACTGATACCCAATTGTAATGCTTCAGAAGTTGCTAGCATTAATACTGATAACAACATGTTATTACAGGCTTTAGCGACCTGACCAGCACCATGATCACCGGCATGAAAAACATTTTTACCCATAGTATCTAAAACAGGTTTAGCTTGATTAAAGTCAGCTTCACTGCCACCAACCATAAAGCTTAATGTACCGGCAGTTGCACCACCTACGCCACCAGACACAGGTGCATCAATAAAATTGATGCCTTGTTCTAATAACACAGTACCAACTTTGATTGACGTAGCAGAATCAATAGTAGAAGAGTCAATAACTAAAGCGCCTTTAGCGATATGATTTATTAAGCCATTTTCTGAGAGAAATACAGCTTCAACATGCTTGCCAGCAGGAAGCATTGAAATAATAAATTCAGCATCTTTCACACAATCACTGGCTTGTGGTTGTGTTGTTGCACCTTGCTCTACTACGTTAGCAACGGCTTGCTCTGATAAATCAAAAACACAAACTTGATGTCCGGCTTTGACTAAGTTGATGGCCATTGGACCACCCATATTTCCTAAACCTATGAAAGCAATATTCGCCATGACGTTCTCCTGTTTCTTCAAAATAATATTCAAGAATACTCGACAATACGTTATCAATAATAATCTATCGCCGAGAACTTCTTATTGTGAAATTTTTGGTGCTTTATTTCATACTAATAGTGGTATGAACGTTCACACCATCTTCATGATCTGGTTCAAACCAACGCGCTGTTACTGACTTAGTTTGTGTCCAAAAGCTAACTGTTTGTTTGCCGTTTGGTCCTAAATCACCTAGTTTTGAAGCTCTTGAGCCAGTAAAGCTAAAGAAAGCAACAGGAACTGGAATTGGAACGTTAATACCTACTTGGCCAACATCTATTTCATTTTCAAATAAACGTGCATTCCAACCTGAAGAGGTGAAAAGAGAAGTACCATTACCATTAGGGTTAGCATTGATAATTGCGATAGCTTCTTCTAATGTTTCAGCTTCTAAAACACATAATGCTGGGCCAAAGATTTCTTGGGTATAAATATCCATGTCAGTAGTAACATTAGTAAATAATGTTGGACCAACAAAATTACCGTTTGGATAACCTTCAACTTGACAGTTTCTGCCATCAATTAACATGGTAGCGCCTTGCTCAACACCACTATCAAGTAAGCTGATAATACGTTTTTTGGCTTGAGGTGATACTACAGGGCCTAAGTCAGCATCACGCTGAGAACCAGGGCCAACTTTCATTAATTTTGCGCGTTCTACTATTTCAGGTAGCCAGTCACGAGACTTGCCAACTAAAATAGTGACAGGGTTAGCCATACAACGTTGACCGGCAGCACCAAAGGCTGAACCCAATAAATCATTGATAGCTCTGTCTTTATTTGCATCAGGCATAATAACCATATGGTTTTTAGCGCCCATCATAGATTGTGCACGTTTTCCGTGCTTGCTCGCATGATTGTAGATATGTGTACCAACATGCGTAGAGCCAATAAACGATACTGCTTTTACATGTTCATGTTCGATTAAGGCATTCACAGCATCAGGACCGCCGTGAACAACATTAATAACACCTGCAGGTAAACCCGCTTCAATAGCAAGTTCAACAAAGCGTACTGTTGATGAAGGAGCTTGCTCTGAAGGTTTAAGAACAAAGGTATTACCACAAGCAATTGCTGGCGGAAACATGAAGGCTGCAAGCATTAATGGGAAGTTAAAAGCAGTAATACCTAAACCTACGCCGAGTGGCTTATGCAATGTGTAAGTGTCTACACCAGTAGCAACATTGTTACCCATATCGCCTAATTGTAAGCGAGTTACTGATGAAGCATTTTCAATCGCTTCTAAAGCTCGACCAACTTCACCTTCAGCATCAGGTAATGTTTTACCATGCTCTAGTGTTACTAATTCAGCTAGCTCTTGAGTATTTTCACGTACTAAATGCGCAAAATTTACCATGATGCGCATACGGTTAGTTAACGATGTTTTAGACCAAGTTTTAAATGCAATTTGTGCACTCTGAACTGCTAAGTCTACTTCTGCTGGCGTTGCGATAGGTACACGAGCAACAACTTCTTGTGTAGCAGGGTTTAATACATCTAACCACTCAGTAGTTTGTGAACGAACTTTTTCACCATTAATGATTAGTGGAACTTCAGTAATACTCATAGCAACCTCTATTAATAAATTGAAAATATATAATCTCTATAATCAAGATAGGCCTTTCTGAATCTTGTCACAATAAACATAGGTGCAACGCGCTTTGCATTTTTGCAATGGTGTTTAAGAAAAGGTAGACTAACTGGATGAATTGGGACGATATTAAAATATTTCTGGAAGTTGCTCGCGCCGAGCGGCTATCTACAGCAGCTAAACGCTTAACGATGGATGCGTCTACCGTATCTAGGCGTTTGCATAAATTAGAAGAAAGTATCGCGACGAAGTTATTTGACCGAACGCAAGAAGGGCATGTATTAACGCCTGATGGCGAGATGTTACTCAATTCTGCCTGTAAAATGGAGCAAGATGCACAACATGCACTCTCCAGTATTCACAATAACAATGAAGAAAACTGTGGCCTCGTTCGCATTGGTGTAACCGAAGCCTTGGGTAACTTTTTTGTGTCACCTAACCTTTTAACACTTCAACAACAACACCCCAACATTGATGTACATTTATTACTTTTTTCACGTTATGTAAAAATTAGTAGAAATGAAGCTGACATAGCCATTGCAGTCGAGCGGCCTAAAAGCACTTCGATGATAGTATCGAAACTTTGCGATTATAAATTGCAACTTTACGCACATCAGGATTACCTGGACCAATATCCACAAGGCATATTGTTAGACCATTTAGCCGAACATAAATGGGTTACCTACGTGGATAACTTAATCTTTACCGATCAACTATCTTATCTAAAAGAATTAGAGCGTTACTTAGCAGGCGAGTTAAAAGCAAGCTTTAGTAGCACAAGTATTATCAGTCAATATTTTGCTATCAAGAGTGGTTTAGGTATTGGGATCTTGCCCTGTTTTCTTGCAGATCAAGATAAAAACCTTATTAAACTTCACAGTAAAGAAATAACAATCAGTAGAAGTTTCTGGTTGGTTACTCATCCTGAGAGTAAGCGTTTGTCACATGTAAATACTGTTTGGCAATATTTAAAACAATTGGTAGTAGACCATGCCGATTTGTTAAACCCAAAAGAATAGCATTAATACCAAACGGATTAATTTATCGGTCAGCTTAGAGCTACATTAGCGAGCTTAAAACAAGCAAAATGAGTTAAACATAGTCACTCTATATTTCACTCATTTTGTGATGTTATCAGTTTGCTAATGAGCTTCCGAAGGACGAGTTTAAAAGGCTTACATGCGGCGTTATTAATTTTGACAAGGGAATAACCATTCTCTTCAATCAATGCCTTGCCTCTAAGCCTTT
>CAJXRC010000033.1 GCA_913058405.1 uncultured Colwellia sp.
TTATGTGGAACAACCACATGACAAAGGCTCTACCTTGTATAAATACCCAACAAACCGCTGCAAAACAATCTCAAAAGGTCAAAAGCCCCTAATCGACAATACGTATTACTTAAAAATAGTCGACTTCTTTAAAGAAGGCTATTTAATCTAGCTTTATATACTCATCGATAGTTTAACGTCATTATTGTGCATCTAATTGATTCTCAGGTAATGCGCGTATAAAAGCCGGCAATTGATTACAATTTTTTACAACTTTATTAATTAAAGGATAAGCACTCATATCGACATTAAATCGATGAGCATTATACACTTGCGCTACTAAGCAAATATCCGCGACACTCACAGTATCGGCAAAACAATACTGCCCTGCACTGCTCGTCAATTGCTTTTCTATTGAAATAAAGCCAACATTCATCCAATATTCAACCCATAATTGTTTCGCTTCATCTGCAATACTTAGTGTGTTGGTTAAATACTGCTGCACCCGTAAATTATTGAGAGGGTGAATTTCGCAAGCTATATCTAATGCTAACGCATGCACTTTCGCTCTACTTTTTGCATCTGATGGATATAAAGCATTTCCGTTGGTGATTTGTTCTAAGTAATCAATAATAGCCAATGATTGGTTTAACGAAAAATCACCATCAACTAAGGTAGGCACTAAGTGGTTTGGGTTAAGCTCACTATAAGCAGTCTCGTGTTGTTCTCCACCATTTTTAACAAGATGTACTGAAATTGACTCAAAAGTAATACCTTTTAAGTGCATTGCAATGCGGACACGATACGCTGCTGTTGAGCGCCAATAGCCATATAGTTTCATAGTATTTCCTTAATTGATTTCTTATTCTTTAAAAACAAAAATGCTAATTACCTGGGCAAGTTAACTACTGTAGTTGACCTGTGTTGATAATTAGCATCATTTGATTGCTTAAGGCTGGTTTACAGCCGATTTAAAAGCTTACGTCAGCACAATACTACTGCGCTTTATACTCAACCACTTTTTGATCAATTGAACCAAAAATACTTGCACCTTCTTTATCAAACATTTCAATGCGAACCGTATCACCAAAACTCATAAAAGGAGTACTTGGCTTACCATCAGCAATGATTTCTAACATACGAATTTCAGCTAAACAGCTTGAACCTACTGAACGGTCATAGTTTGAAATGGTACCAGACCCTACAACACATCCTGTTGATAATGGACGTGTTTTTGCAGCATGAGCAACTATCGTTGGAAAATCAAACGTCATGTCTACTCCGCAGTTCGGTTGACCAAATAATGTTTCATTTAAATGTGTAGTTAATGGTAAGTGCAGTTTTTTTCCATCCCAAGCATCACCTAATTCGTCAGGTGTTACGGCGACAGGAGAAAATGCACTTGAAGGTTTTGATGCAAAAAATCCAAAACCTTTCGCTAATTCACCAGGAATAAGATTACGTAGAGAAACATCGTTGACCAACATTAATAATTTAATATGATTTGAGGCTCCTTCTACTGAAATACCCATAGGTACATCATCAGTGATCACTGCAACTTCTGATTCAAAATCAATACCATACTCTTCACTAGCGATTGAAATATCATCACGTGGACCAATAAATGCGTCTGAGCCACCTTGATACATAAGAGGATCTGTCCAGAACGTGGCAGGCATTTCAGCATTTCTTGCTTTACGCACTAATTCAACATGGTTCACATAAGCACTTCCATCAGCCCATTGATAAGCTCTAGGTAAAGGTGATTCACATGCTGATTGATCAAAAACTAGCGTATCAGTAATTTCATTATTATTTAACGATTGATAAACTTCAGCTAATTTCGGCGAAATATCACTCCAATTATCAAGAGCCGCTTGTAACGTTGCAGCAATATGACTAACTACTACCGCTTTATCAAGAGCGCGATTAACAACAACTAGTTGACCATCGCGTGTATTATTCTTAAGTGTTGCTAGTTTCATTCTTAAACCTTTTTAATTATAACTGTGTCAGTTATCGAGACATTTAAAGCATTAAAGTATGTTACGAATTTTTTCACTGACAACCAAGCAATAAGCACAGCTTAGTAAAAACAATTCGGAAAATTATCTTTACGGCTTTGATTACACTACCAATACGCAGCTATTTCACGCCTTGATACGTTGATAATACTAATTAAATTTTAACTGTCTTTTTATTGATGTCGTATTCACGTAATTTGTTTGCAATCGCAGTATGGCTAAGGCCAAGTTTTTTAGCGAGCTGCCTAGTACTTGGATAAGCAGGATACAATTTACGTAATAAGTCTGCTTCAAAACTTTTAACCGCAGCGTCTAGCGTGCCTTCGAACTCTTGCTCTAAATAACCATGTTCACGGGTGTAAGCAGGTAACTGTAAGTGAGTTGTTTCTATTTCATCGCCTTCAAGTAAAGAGGCTGCACGCGTTAGTACATTTTCTAACTGGCGAATGTTACCTGGCCATGGATAGTGCTCAATAAAATCACGACAATCATCGCTTACTTTTAAGTGAGTTCGACCAATTTGTTGTGCCGCTTTAATAATAAAGAACTCAGCGAGCGGTAAAATGTCACTACGGCGCTCTCGAAGTGCTGGTAACGTAAGGCCAAAAACGTTTAATCGATAATAAAGATCTTCTCTAAAATCACCTATTGAAACAAGATTTAGTAGATCTTTATTGGTCGAGCTTATGATGCGCACATTGACAGTAACTTCCTGTTCAGAATCAACACGTCTAAAACTGCCATGTTGGATGACTCGCAACAATTTACTTTGAAGCTTGGCAGACATTTCACCAATTTCATCAAGAAATACAGTACCGCCATCCGCAAGTTCAAAGATGCCACGTTTACTGGATTCTTGTTCTTTTTCACCAACACCAAATAGTTCAGACTCAGCAACATCATCAGGCAAAGCCGCACAATTTAACGTCATAAAAGGATGTTCTGCACGTTCACTAGCGCCATGACATGCTCTTGCTAGTAACTCTTTACCCGTACCTGTTTCACCCATAATTAAAATTGAAGAGTCGAGTGATGACATACGTTTGGCTTCACGAATAACTTTTCGCATCGCACTTGAACTAGCTTGAATACCTGAAAAAGTATTTTCATTAGGCTGCTTAAATACATTCATTTGTTGGCCAAGTCGTGCCTCAGACTTCAAAATTAGTACGGCGCCAGCAAGTACTTGCTTGTGTTCTTCATCAGCAACGTGAATTGGCATAATATCCGCAACAAAGTCATCGCCTTGGAATTTCAAACGTCGGGTTTGGGCAAGTACATCATTGGCATCTAACCAACGATTAAAATTAAAACCTTTCAGCCACAAACTGATATGTTGGCCAACTAGAGAGGCTTCTTTTTCACCAATAATACTAGAGGCAATGGTGTTAACAATACGGATATTGCCCTTTCTATCTATTGAGATAAAAGGGTCAGGAAAGGTTTTTATTAAGGTAGCAAGTTCATTTCTTTCACGCTCAGAGGGCATGTAAGGTGCAGTTTTTACATCACCTACTCCTTCAAGCAAGCGTAATTGCGGCATAAATGTTTGCAAATCAGAGAAATCTAAACTGGGAATATTGATGAAAATACGCCCTGGCTGCATTAATTCAATGCCACGTACATTAATGCCGTGTTCGACAAATATACCTAATACTTTTTCTCCCATGCCTACACGGTCATGACAAGTAATTTCCAAACGCATTCAATAGCCCTTAATCAAGAATTTAACTCAAGAATTCAACTCAAGAATATTAATTCTAGAGTGTAAAGAAAGGGCTATTGTAAACTAATTTTTACGATAATAAAGCACAACATTAACCAAGTTACATTTTGTATAATATGTTGTGGCATTTTTTAGCAAAATATTTGATTGAAATGAATTAATCACCCAATTGATCTGTTTTCGCTGCACAAATAAAATCATTCTTATGCAAACCACCAATAGAGTGTGTCCACCACGTTACAGTGACTTTACCCCATTCAAGTAATATTGATGGGTGATGGAATTCACTTTCCGCTAATTCAGAAACTTTATTGGCGAACGCCCATGCTAATTTATAGTTTTTAAATTTATACTCGCGTTCAAGCATCATGACATTATCACGTACTTGAGGCACCCAATCAGGAATTAACCCTATAAGTTCTTTAAGTTCTTCGTCACTTACTTTTGGTGCATCGACATGACAAGCTTCACAGACTTGATTTGCTAATTTATTATTTGGTTGTGCAGTCATTATTTATCCTTAATCAATTTTTTAGGTTATATACCCAAGCTACTTGAAGATGCGTGTTTCAGGACACCTGAGCGACTCATGATCAAGGCGCCTCATTTTATTAAGGGTTATTCCCTTAAAAAAATGAAGCAACGAAGAGCATGTTTTGCTCAGACATCCCCACAGGCCTGGTTTAGAAACGCTTTATGCTGCGTTATTAATTTCGACAATAGAATAACTATTCTCTTCAATCAATGCCTTGCCTAAAGACATTTATAATTCCAGCTGAAAGCTGCATCTTCATGTAATTTGGGTATAGCAATAATTATTGTTGAATCATCGCTGAACTATTACTGAGCTAATATTGTGCATTTTTTATTAAAGTATTAACTGGCTTCTTTCACTGGAAATTTAGCCTCATGTAAACCAAGCGCTTTTGCTTGAGCAACCAACGCCATGATGTCCTCAACTTCAAACTTTCGTATTTCGTCTAAATCAGAGACTTTGGTTAACATATAGTAAATTGGCTGCATAATATCGATGCGATAAGGCGTTCTTAAGACATCTAATATATCAAAAGGCTTACGGTCAACATTAGTATTATTCATGGCGTAATCGGTTTCACCAGGAGAAGAAAGTACTCCACCACCGTATATGCGTAGACCTTTTGGCGTATCAAGCAAACCAAATTCAATAGTGAACCAATATAAACGAGCTAAAAATACGCGCTGCTCTTTAGTCGCATTCAAGCCCATTTTTCCATAGGCTTCAGTGTAATTTGCAAATGATGAGTTGGTTAGTAATGGACAATGACCAAATATTTCATGAAAAATATCAGGTTCCTGTAGATAGTCCATTTCTTCTCGACTGCGAATAAAGGTAGCGACTGGGAATTTTTTTTCAGACAGTAATCTAAAAAACTCACCAAAACCTATCAAAGCAGGGACTGGATAACATTCCCACCCCGTAGAGACTTTTAATACTTTACTCACTTCATCGAGTTGGGGAATGCGGTCAGTTGGCAAGTTTAATTTTGCCAAGCCTTCATGATATTCATCACATGCTTTATCTTTAATGCATGCTATTTGACGAGTGAATAACTCTTGCCAAATTATATTTTCTTCTGTTGACCACTGTATGAAGCCATGTTCATCAGGTACCTTCGAAGCATACTTTGTTCCTTTTGCCATGATATTTACCTTTCTTCTTAAGCGACGTTGTTATCGTTTTATAATTTTTATCGTTAACGCCCTAACGTTAAGCTGTTAACGAATTAAATTTTTTATTTTGTTACTGCATTCATCTTAAGACATCTGGGGAGATAAAATAAAGCAACACGAAACGGTCAATAAATAAACAAAGGTGTTTGTTGTACATGAAAGGTTACATGATTAATTACAGCACAATAGAATTGTGCTGCTACTTTGTTGCAGGTCCGACTAAGGATTTTATTTGTTGAGCAATTTTTTTACGAACCTGTGTTAATTTTGGTTTTTCTTTAAACGGGATTGGTCGGCATAGCTCCATTGTTTTAGCGCCTAACCTTGCCGTAAGCATTCCAGCCCCTAACCCTTGCGCAAATCGAGCTGATAATTTACCTAACAATTCAGCGCCTAACATATCACTACCAAAATCAGCAACTAACTCGCTAGCGCCAGCATAAGCCATGTTAACAAAGACTTGTTTTATTAACTTAATACGACTCCAGTACCCTAATTTTAAACCATAAAGTCCCGCTATTTTATTTATCATGCGTAAATTTCGCGATAACATGATTAACATATCGATTATAGCAACAGGACTCAGCGCAATTAAAACAACCGCTTCGGTAGAAAACTTTGCAACTTCGTTCAATGCTTTTTCATCAACCTTACTTAACACCACACGTGAGTAGAGCTGAACTAATTCGCTAGAGCTGTAATCTGCCGCTAACGCATCATGCCAAACTTGCTGCTCTTTGGGACAGTCAAACACCAAGTCGCAAGGTAAGTTAGCGCTAATATTTTCACAGAACTCTTTTCCTCGTTTATTGGTATTTTCAGTTAATTGCTCTGAATCTATTAATAATAGTTCAGTTGCTTGTTGTTTCATTTTCTGGCGATATTTAAATTGTCTTAAACCGATAAACTCACGCCATAGATAATTCCCACTGACCAATGTCAATGAAGCGAGTATCAAGCCATAAAGGCTAGTGATTATTGGCGATTGTTCGAAGCCTACGATAAAGAAATCAACAGCTTCAATGGCGAGTAAAGTGACGAATAAAGTCCCAATTGTGCGCCATAACCATGATCCCTTTCCGCCCTGAACAACATCAATATCTTGATAAAGCTTCTCATCATTAAGCTCTACTTTTCTCAGCTCATCGAGTCCATCCTCATCAAGTGTTGTAGGAAGATAGGTATCATTATCAAAGACAACTTGTTCGGTAAAAGCAGTACCAACCTCTCCCTGTTTGAACTGGCCTCTATCTTGCGCTGTGACAGAGTCACTCTCGGTAAAAAGAATTTGCTGCTGTTGTGAGTTTTCATTGTTTTTAGTGGTCATATCATTTTATCTGCTAGTAAAAACTGTAACACTTGGTCCATTCGCACATGCGGTAAACATTGATGCTTATTGAGCCCACTCAAGGGTGAAAATTCTATAAAATTAAAGCTATTTGATTGCCAATAATCGTCATTGGGTAGCAGACTAGGTACAGCACCAGGAAATACGGTAATTTTCTGGCCAAATATTCCGGTCGACTCTTCCACGTTAGCATTACCTATACTTTGCCCTTGAATAACAGGAACATCGACTCCTTTATGTTTACTCATACCGGTATGAGTAGCTTTAACAGAAGCAATAGCTAGCGTTTTAACTTGCACCGACTCATAATTTAAATACTGTTTATTCTGATGAATCAATTGATTAAGTAATGCTACCATAGGCCCATGTTGCTCAGGAGTAACATGATCAGCCTTGGTTGCGCCAAAAAGTAATTTATCTATTTTGGGCGAAAATAAGCGAGAAAAAATACCTGACTTACCATAATTGTAACTTTCTAAAATCATTGACATCGCCAACTCTAAATCAGCAAAGCTATCTTTACCTTTGTTTAATGACTTTAAACAATCAGCGAGGACTATTTGTCGGTCGAAACGAAGAAAATGCTCACGATAGAATTTTCGTACTACTTGCTCTTTGTACTCCAAATATCGTGATCTAAGCATACCAATAAAACTATCATCGGGTGCATTTTGATAGTCATTTCCATCAAGTGTATCTAAACCTGGAAAAGGAAAAAACTCTAAAATAGGAGCACCAGCTAAGTCTCCAGGCAATATAAATCGACCTGGCTGGATGACGGATAAACCGAGTTGATGGCGAAAAGTGTGTAATAGCGCGGTATATTCTTGTGCTAGCTCCGATAAAAGCTCTTCACTGGCAGAAGCAAAAGGATCTATTTCATTCAGCTTAGCTAAGAAGCTATTACTATGTTCTGCCCTTGGCGAACTTGTCATTAACGAATAAGTTTGCTGTGACCATTCTTGATACGTTTGCTTAAGCATGGGTAAATCAAGTAACCACTCACCTGGATAATCGGTAATATCTAATGTCAGTGTCGCCATGTCCGTGGCATATTTGAGTATAGAGTTTTTCGGCTGGTATCGAATAGCTAAACGTAACTCGCTTATACCATGGGTTGGCTCAGGCCAAGTTGCAGGCTCAGACGTTAAAGCAGAAATAGCTGAATCATAATCAAATCTTGGTACATGGTAGTGCTTTTGTGGCACGCGCTTAGCGGCAATAAAATTACCATTATGAACAGGGTCAAAAAAACTGAGTTTAGTGCCGTTGCCTTCATTAATTAATTGGTTTACCAATGAAGTAATAAATGCCGTTTTTCCGCTACGACTTAAACCAGTTACCGCTAATGTTACATGTTGATCGATAGTACGATTAAGTAACTCATTTGCTTTTTGCTTCAGCTTATCTAAGCCGCGCTTTTTGAGAATAGATTTACTTATTAATGCCATAACAAATTGATAACTTATAAATTTTGATAGAATTTAAATGTAATTTTATAATAAGGTCTTTTAATTAAAATTACACCTGATTGATTAATTTTTATTGGAATATAGCGCTTAGCATAGGAATAACTGCTTTATACCCATGATACTTAAAGATGAGTGTGTCGGAACGCCTGTACGATTCATAATAGAGGCGCCTCTTTTTATTAAGGGGTCTTCTCTTAAAAGTAGATGCACCGAAGCGTATTATTTGCTCAGACATCCCTGTAGAGCTGGGTTAGAGAAGCTGCCAACCGACAGCTTTCATGATATTTACAGCTTATTAATTTCCCTAGAAACCGTAAACTCTGCTGACGTAACATATTGCTCCATCGCTTGAACTTTTCCTTCTAGCGAGCGAAACTTTCGACGAATGTCATAGAGTGCTTGTTTAGGAGGCTCTCCGGCTTGCCAAATTCGAGCTTTCACTTTAATCGATTCATTGCTCACATCACCTTTTTTCTTTCCGTGTTGACGATGTTTAGCATACTGACTTTCACCAGGCTCGTGATTAGCACTATTAGTACTGGTTGTTTTCTCTGGTGCTTTATCTAGAATAAACCAAGCAGCTACATATCCTAAGATAAGAAACGGCATGCCAAATAACACGCCCGATACGACTAGTATTCTAACTAACCATGTTTCCCAACCAAAGTAATCAGCTATACCAGCACAAACCCCTGCTATTTTCCCTTGCTCGGCGTTGCGATATAATTCACCTCTTTTTCGATTCATAATTTGGTTCTCCAGTTTGGGGTCTCCACATCTAAAATCGCTTCGAGGGTTTGAATCCTATCAGCCATGGTATCTGCAACTTCTGATAATTCTGATAATTGAATATACTCTTCTTGGCTTAACCCCTGGCTAACTTGCTTTTTACTGCGGTAATGCAAAACCAGCCATATTGGAGCAACAATAATCATAAAAATAATGACGGGTGCGACAATGATCTCTTCCACAATACTTCTCCTTAATTCTATTCTATCGATTGTTCTATTGATGTTTCATGATGCAGTACTATTTTGATCAAGTGATGTTATTTTTGATTGCTTTTCATCTTAGCTTTTAATTGCGCTAATTCATCATCAACTTTATCATCCGATTCAAGATCTGCTATCTCATCTGCTAGTGACTTACTGCCTAAATCGTATGATTCAATTTCTGCCTCAATATCATCAACTTTACGTTCATAGTGGTCAAAACGACTTAAAGCATCGTTAACACGCGTGCTATGAATATTCTCTTTTACTTTTAAACGAGAACTCGCAGATTTTTCACGAATAACAATAGCTTTCTGACGTACCTTGGCATCACTAAGCTTATCTTGTAATTGAGATATTTCACCCTGTAATTTACTAAGATGTTCATCGGTATGCGCTAACTCATCGACTAACGCTTGAGCACTTTCACTGCTTTTTTTCTTTTCCATTAGAGCGGAACGAGCAAGATCTTCTCGATCTTTGCTCAAAGCTAACTCAGCTTTTGCTTGCCATTGCTCAGCATCTTGCTCGAGACGGCTTACTTGACGAGCGAGTTCTTTTTTATCTGCCAGTGTTTTTGCTGAGCTAGAGCGCACTTCAACTAAGGTATCTTCCATTTCTTGGATGATCAAGCGGACCATTTTTGCTGGATCTTCGGCTTTATCTAATAAATTATTAATATTAGAATTAATTATATCGGTGAATCTTGAAAAAATACCCATAACAACTTCCTCAACTGATGGCTAAATCATGCCAAACTGTATTTACTTTGCATAAACTAAGCATTAACTTAGCGCTGAATTACTACTTCAAGACATTCATTATTCACGCCAACTTTCCAACTAAAAATAACCATCTGTTTTTAAAGACTTTATTTTTATTAAAAAAAGACTTTCAACCTATCAAGTAATAAAATACACTATTTGTTAGTGAAATAAACCAACATTTGAATTTACTATGGCGCGTTTTAACCAACAAGATAACCTCCTTGGCCAATCAAATAGCTTTTTAGAAGTACTCGAACAAATATCCCAAATTGCGGCTTTAAGTAAACCAGTCCTTATTATTGGTGAGCGCGGTACCGGTAAAGAGCTAGTTGCTGCACGTTTACACTTCCTATCAAAACGATGGGAACAGAATTATTTAAAGCTAAATTGTGCCGCATTAAATGAAAACCTACTTGAAACAGAATTATTTGGTTACGATAGTGGCGCTTTTACCGGTGCCAGTAAACGTCACGAAGGACGATTTGAACGTGCAGATAAAGGTACACTCTTTCTAGATGAAATTGCCAATACTTCAGGGCTTATTCAAGAAAAATTACTACGTGTCGTTGAGTACGGTGAATTTGAACGTGTTGGTGGCTCTAGAACAATTAATAGTGATGTGCGTTTAATTGCGGCAACCAACGAAGATTTACCTACATTAGCCGCATCAGGACAGTTTAGAGCTGATTTATTAGATCGCTTAGCTTTTGATGTTATAACCTTGCCGCCACTTAGAGAACGTTTAGATGATATCATTATGCTCGCTGAGCACTTTGCTATTAACATGGCTCGTGAGCTTGAATTTGAATTATTTAGTGGCTTTACTGAAAAAGCTAAACGTAGCCTGCTGGAATATCACTGGCCTGGTAATATTCGTGAATTGAAAAATGTTGTTGAGCGGAGTGTATATCGTTGCAACAACCCGCACTTACCTGTTCATGAATTGATTATTGATCCATTCGAGTCTCCTTTTAGACCAAACCAACGAATTAAAACTCATGATAGAGTTCATGAAGTCTCTCAAAGTAGTGTTTCAACCAGTGATAACAACGTTGACGATACCTTAGCAGTTACTTCTTCAACGATGGATAATGCTAAAGTTGCACCGAAAATTGTGGCTCAACAATTTCCTCAGTCACTAAAAACATTATCACAAGACTATGAAATAGAATTAATACAGTCGGCGTTGGCCCATTGCCAATTTAATCAAAAGAAAACCGCAGAGGCACTCGAATTAACTTATCATCAATTACGCGGTTATTTAAAAAAATATAACTTGCTTGATGGCAGTATTAACGATGAACTTTAATTCGATATTCTCGCTAGCAATAGCGGCTTTTGTTAGCTTATTAACAGGGTGTAACGAAGGTAACAAGTTGTCGTTAAGTGAACGTAGCATAATCTACTGTTCTGAAGGCTCTCCTGAAACATTCAACCCTCAGCTTAGTACATCAGGTACTACTTCTGATGCCACCGCTAAACAACTTTATAATAGCCTTATCGTGTATAAAGGCAAAAGTAATACATTAGGGCCTTCGTTAGCAAAGTCTTGGCATGTAACCCGTGATGGCAAAAAAATAACCTTCTATTTACGCCAAGATGTTAGCTTTCATCAAACGAGCTACTTTACCCCAACTAGATTATTTAATGCCGATGATGTTTTATTTAGTTTTAATCGAATTTTAGATAAAAAGCACGCTTTTCATCATGTGTCAGGTAATCAATATCCTTTTTTTCAAAGCGTTAAATTTTCAGAGCTGGTTGAGAAAGTAGAAAAAATCAATGATTTTACTATACGTTTTATATTAAAACGTAACGATAGCTCTTTCTTAGCTAATTTAGCTACCGATTACGCTGTAATTTTATCTGAAGAATATGGCCAAATACTCCAAGAAAAAAATGCAGAGCATGAAATTGATATATTCCCCATTGGTACTGGTCCTTTTAAACTTAAAGATTATCGTGTTGGCTCATTAATCCGTTTCTACCGCCATGAATCATATTGGCAAGAAAAGGCAAAAATAGAACAACTTGTTTATGACATATCACCCAGTAAAACCAGCCGCTTAACTAAATTACTGGCAAAAGAGTGTGATGTGAGTAGTTATCCAATAGCACATGCAAAAATTGCTGAACGAAGTGATTTACAATTAGAATCGATTACCTCACTAAATGTTGGGTACTTTGCTTTTAATACTAAGAAAGAGCCTTTTAATAATAAAATGGTACGTCAAGCCATCAGTTTAGCGATCAACAAACAAGCATTAATTGAAACGGTTTACCAAGGGCAAGCTGCATGGGCTAAATCTATTTTACCCGAGACATCATGGGCTTATGATAAAAACACACCAGAGCTAGGCTATGATCCGGTTCGTGCTAAGTCTTTATTAGAAGTAGCGGGTTATCCCCAAGGTTTCACAATGGATATATGGGCTATGCCTGTTCAGAGGGCATACAATCCAAATGCCGTTACGATGGCAAAGCTTATTCAAGCAGACCTAAAAAAAATTGGCGTAACAGTAAAGATTGTTAGCTATGAGTGGAGTACTTTTTTACGTCGTTTGTCACAGGGTGAACATCAAAGCTTTTTGCTCGGTTGGACAGCAGATCATCCCGATCCTGATAACTTTTTTACTCCTATATTGAGTTGCTCCGCAAGTGAACTCGGCAATAATCGTACCTTTTGGTGTAATAAAGAATATGACCAACTACTGCAAAAAGCACTTAAAACAACGAATATGAGTAAAAGAAAAGGCTATTATGCTAAGGCTATGGCAATAATAAATGAAGAAATGCCTTTATTGCCCATCGCCCATTCCAAACGTTTTCAAGCTCGCGGGACAGATGTTGAAGGTGATATACTATCAAACTTTGGCGGAATCAGTTTTTATAATGCAGCTAAAAAGACCATCACTAATGAAGCTAAAAGTATCGTTCTACCTGAGATAGCTGATAAGGCGAGTAACTAATATGCTTACCTTTACTTTACGCCGCTTAAGTTTATTCATTTTTACCATGTTGGTATTAACCCTATTATCATTTAGTTTAAGCTTTTTATTCCCAGGTGATACTGTTATTAATCACTCAGGCCAGATCAATGCGTCAGCAGCAGAATTAGCCCATCTGAATCAAGTTTACCAGATGGATAAAAGCATTTTTTATCAATATGGTGCATATTTAACCCATATCCTTAATGGTGATTTTGGTCAATCAATGGCGAGTCAATCACCAATTAGCAATGAAATAATAAAATTATTGCCTGCAACCATTGAACTCAGCTTAGTCGCTTTACTGATCGCTATGTTAGTTGGTATACCTTTAGGATTTATTGCGGCTATTAGGCATAATAAAACCAGCGACAATGTCATTTTATCACTCGCTATGCTGGGCTATTCCATTCCTGTTTTTTGGCTAGGTCTATTAGCCATTCTCGTATTTTCAATAGGGCTTGGTTGGCTGCCATCTGCCGGTCAAATCAGCCTGCTATTTGAAATAGAGTTCGTCACTGGCATTCAATTTTTTGATATTTTACTTAGCGATAGCCCCTATAAATGGCAAGCATTTAGAGATGCTAGCGCCCATATGATTTTACCTGCCTGTGTTATCGCCTTAGCACCTGCAACTATTTTCATACGCTTATCACGTGCATCAATGATTGACGTATTAGCTGCCAGTTATATCAGAGCAGCTCGTGCAAAGGGCTTAAGCTTTCAACAAATAATATTTCGACACGCTATACGTAACGCACTAATACAAATAATACGCCATGTAGGTTTACAATTTGCTAATTTAGTTACTATCGCTATGGTAACTGAGGTTATCTTTAGCTGGCCTGGCATTGGTCGTTGGCTTATAGATAGTATTTATCAACGTGATTACACCGCGATCCAAAGTGGTTTGTTAGTGCTTTCTTGTTTTATATTTATTGTTCACATCCTAACCGATTTTATTTATGCTGCTCTCAACCCATTAGCGCGAGGTAATAAGCATGGCTCGTGAAAAGATATACCTTGAAGAGGTATTCCCCTCTCCTTTCATGCAATTGTGGGGAATTTTTCGTAAAACACCAGTCGCCATGATTGGTTTTTGTTGTTTTATATTTTTAGTTTTATTAGCTATGTTCGCGCCAATATTAGCCCCTTATACCGCCGTAGATGGCAATTTGGATATGATATTATTACCACCAGCCTGGCACGCGGATGGAAATGTGAGTTATTTATTAGGTACAGATGAACTTGGCCGCGATATGCTTTCTAGGCTCATGTACGGTACTTCACTGACCTTTGGCTTAAGTTTCATTGTTGTTATTTTTTCTCTTGTTATTGGTGTCGTTATTGGCTCCTTATCGGCATTAACCCGAGGCATTAAATCGAGTTTTTTAAATCACTTCCTCGATGTCGTGTTATCCATTCCCTCATTATTACTCGCGATTATTATTGTTGCCATTCTAGGGCCGGGCATCAGTAACACGGTTTGGGCAATAGCGATTGTTTTTATCCCGCAATTTATTCACATTACCAGGTATGCAGTAAAAGAAGAGTTTAGAAAAGATTATGTGCTTGCATCTCGTCTAGATGGCGCCAGTAATTTCCGCATCCTATATTACTCTGTCTTCCCTAATATAGTAGAGCGCTTAATGAGTCAGGCAACGCTAGCACAATCTGCTGCAATATTAGATATAGCGACGTTAGGCTTTTTAGGCTTAGGTGCTCAAATTCCTTTACCTGAGTGGGGTGCTATTTTGGCCAATGGTCTAGAGCGATTCTATATCGCACCTTGGACTGTTTATTTACCTGGCTTAGCCATTCTATTCGCCGTTGTTGCCACTAATTTAGTTGGTGAAGGTATCCGCCATGCACTTAAGCTGCGAAAGGAAAATTAATGGTATTATTAACCACGACGATAATCGAAAATAATGTTGAATTACCTTCTTTGACATTAACCAGCCAATTTAAACAGAGCGCGTAAGTAGAGCTTATGAATTTACTCGACATCCGAAATTTATCCATCGAGCTTGATACCCCCAGTGGTCGTGTATTGGCAGTAGATAGGGTCAGTTTATCGATAAAAGAAGGTGAAGTACGCGGATTAGTGGGTGAATCTGGTTCTGGAAAGTCACTGCTCGCACAAGCAATCATAGGCGTCTTAGAAGATAAATGGCATGTCCATGCCGACCGATTTCATTGGCGAGGAATCGATTTATTACGCTTGAGCATTGATGAGCGTAGAGCGCTTTTATGTCGTGATATCGCGATGATATTCCAAGAACCGATGAGTTGCCTGGATCCCACGACTTTGATAGGCGAACAGCTAAGTGAAGCTATTGATACTTCACAATTAACTGGGTATTTTTGGCAACGAAAAAAACAACGTAAAGATGCAGTTATAAAATTACTTCACAAAGTTGGCATTAAGAAACATGTTCAATGCATCAATAGCTATCCCCATCAACTTACTGAAGCCATTTGTCAGCGCGTTATGATAGCGATAGCCCTTGCAGGTCGACCTATATTACTAATTGCCGATGAGCCTACCGCTGCAATGGAAAGCACAACCCAAGGGCAAATTTTTAGGTTACTCGCTAATTTAAACCAATTAAAAAACATGTCTATTTTATTGATCAGCCATGACTTAGAAAACCTGACGCATTGGACAAATACCATTACCGTTATGTATAGCGGTCAGTTTGTAGAAGCCGGTAGTACCGAGCAAATATTCAATAAACCTATGCACCCTTATACACGTGCTTTGGTTGATAGTAGTACCAAGGCTAATTTACAGTTACCTAGCAAATCAAGATTAATGACCCTACCGGGTAGTATTCCTGTTCTTCAGCATTTGCCGATAGGCTGTCGACTCGGCCCACGATGCCCAAGAGCACAACAAAGCTGTGTAGCAGCGCCAAAGGTGAGTAATTACCATGGTCACAAAGTTAGTTGTCATTTCCCGTTACTTAGGGAAACAGGAAAAAAAGAATCAGTAAGACACAAAGCGTCAAAGGGAAAAAGATAAAATGAGTGTTTTATTGGATGTTAAAGATATAGCAAAGTCATACAAACTTAAAGGTCACTGGTATCATAAACGTAAGTTTAATGCCTTATCACCATTATCCTTTGCTATTGAAGCCAAAAAGACATTAGCCATTGTTGGTGAAACCGGCTCAGGAAAATCAACCTTAGCAAAGATATTAGTTGGTGCAGAAAATCCGACTTCAGGTAAAATATACCTCAATGGTCAGTTGTTACAGAACCAGCATTTTAAGCAAAGATGTCAGCATATTAGAATGATATTCCAAGACTCTGGCACAACGTTAAATCCTAGCCTAACGATTCAAGAATTGCTCGATGAGCCACTAATACTTAATACAGCATTAAATGAAAAACAGCGTAAACAGCTTATCCGTACTACATTACAAAAAGTAGGTTTACTTGGCGATCATATGAATTTTTATCCTCATATGTTCTCAGGTGGACAAAAACAAAGAATATCGCTTGCACGAGCAATTATATTACAACCTCAAGTTATCATTCTAGATGAAGCTCTAGCAGCCCTAGACCCTTCATTACGCTCGCAAATGATTAACTTGCTACTCGATTTGCAACAACAGATGGGATTAGCGTATATTTTGATTTCTCATAACTTAGGTATTGTTCGCCATTTCAGTGACGAGGTAATGATAATGTCTCAAGGTGAAGTGGTTGAATCAGGAAAAACCATTGAAGTAATGCGAAATCCTCAACATAAAACGACACAAAAGTTAATGATGAGTCAGAACTTCCAGCTAAAATAAAACGCCAAGTAATCCTGATAGCACTATCTCCATTTACTTATTTACTTTATTTATGCACATTGATTACGTTTAATTAATAAAGCACAAAAAAAGCCAATAGCAGTTTACTGCTATTGGCTTTTTTAATCGCTAAATGCGACTAATGATCTTGGTTGTTAGTAAGCGGCTACTGGCTCGGCAACTTGTTTACGCGTAATTTCAGCTCCAACCTTTAATGAGTTAACAAAGCTTTGATAAGCTGATTGTGCTAATTGAGACGTTTGCTGTTGGGCTAAGTTAGGATTAGCAGCAACTTCATTCACGCCTATTGCTGTCACTTCAACAAGAGCAAGGTCACCATTACTCAATGCAACGCTTGACGCAGAAATAACACCACTAGCAGGGTGTGGTAAAACAAATGCTGCACGACTGATACTTTGGTCAATTTCAGGGCTATAACGAGTAACTTTCTCTTTGCTAACAAAACTTGAATTAAGCGCGGTTAATTGTGTAGAAATATCTGTTCCTGCATTAAAGTCAGCTAATAACGAGTCAACTGTCTGTTGAGCCTTTTCTGTCGCTTTTTGATTAACTAAAATATCTCTAATTTGCGCTTCAACTTCAGTTAGAGGTTTAACGTTAGCTTTTTGGAAGGTATTAAGACGTAAAACAATAGCCACGTCGTCATTAACTTCAATCAGGTCAGAGTTCATGTTATCTTGCAGAACTATGTCTGAAAAAGCAGCTTCAATTGCTTTAGCTTGGTCAAAAGGAGCTGTATTACCAGCACGTAATAACCAAGGAGAAGTTTGAATCGTAACGTTAACTTCAGCTGCAGCATCTTCTAAGCTGTCAGGGAATTCAAAGCTAATACGCGCCATCTCTTGCTGTAGGGTAAAGAATTTTTCTTGTGCTTGATCATTGCTTAACTTGATGCGTAACTCAGTCTGTATATCAGCTAAAGCTTGTACAACTTCTTCTTTATAATCAGTTAGTTTCAGCACATGATAACCAAAGCTAGTTTTGACTAATTGACTAATATCACCAACATTATTCAACGCTAACGCTGCTTCATCAAAACTATCTTCCATCACACCTGGTTCTAACCATTCTAAATCACCACCGTTTTCACCACTAAAAGTATCATTAGAGACTTCTTTGGCAAGTGCAGCGAAATCTTCACCTTGTTCAAGGCGAGTCAATACTGCTTGAGCCTGTATTTTAGCTGCTTCATCATCTGCATTTTCGTCGTTAAACTCAATCAGAATATGAGAAATACGACGTTGCGCTGCTTCAGTATAGCTAGTTGAATTTTCTTGATAATAGGTAGCTACTTCGTCATCAGTAACGTTAATATCTTTTGCAAGGTCGGCAACTTTTAAGCTGATGTAATCAACTTTAACTTGTTCTTTATTTTGAAAACGAGCTTGATTAGCTAAATAGTAACTGTTTACTTCTTCATCAGTTAACTCAATAGTTGCTTTAAACTGCTCTGCTGAAACTGTCGCAAATCGAATATCACGTGTTTGGTTTTGTAACGCAAGTTGCAATTTCTCTTGATAAGGCAAGCTAAATTCAGTAGCAATTAATGCTTGGCTTAATTGACGACGAGTCATTTCAACACGAAGGTAATCACGAAAATCAGATGATTGAAAGAAACCAGCTTGATTGATAATGGCTAAATAGCGATTATTATCAAAAGCACCATCAACTTGGAATTCAGGCATCTCACGGATAGTTTCTTTTAAGCGAAGATCTGAAACACGAATAGCAAGCGCTTCACTGTTTTGATCAATCAATTTTTCATTAATTAGGTTATCTAAAACACCTTGGCGAAAGTTAGCCATGTAACTAGCATCATTTGATAAGGTATCAAACATTTCACCAAACTGTTGCGCCATACGACCACGCTGCGCTTGATAAGCTTTGTTAAATGCTTGTTGGCTAATAGCTTCACCATTAACTGTTGCTACAGAAGTATCAACTGAGTTGGTATATGATCCAACACCTGCAACAGCGAAGGTTAGGATAATCAAACCAAGAATAATTTTGGCAGTTAATCCCTGCGATTTTTCACGAATATCTTCTAACATTTATTTCTCTTTTTTAATGCCTAAAACTTCTAGACTTAAGTGCTTTAAACTAACGTTGCTCGCGATTTTAGCAGATGATAATACCAAGTGCATTAATTTATTGACCACTTAGTGATAATTAAAGGGCTTAGATACAAGGCATTGATTGAGGAGAATGGTTATTCCATTGTCGAAGTCAATAACGCCACATGTAAGCCTTTACCTTTTACTAGGTACTCGCCCTTGGGAGTTTATTAGCAAACTAATAACAGCACAAAATAAATAAAATATAGAATAACTATGTTTAAGTAATTTTGTTTGTTCTAAGCTCGCTTATATAACTCTAAGTTGACTAATTCATTAGTGCAATTGGTATAGCATTGCTTGAAACATAACATGAGCTAAATACAAATTTATTATGATGTTTTTATTTTTACTTAGAGTCTAAAGTAAAAAACCACCTATAAAGGTGGTTTCTAATACGCGGTATAACTCAGTCCAAATTGGGACTAGTTACATGCGTCTTTTAATGCTTTACCAGCTTTGAAAGATGGAATCTTTGCAGCTGCGATTTGGATAGTAGCACCCGTTTGTGGGTTACGACCAGTACGAGCAGCACGGTCACGTACAGAGAAAGTACCAAAACCAACAAGAGCAACTTGCTCGCCATCTTTTAATTCATCAGTTACAGCGCCAATAAATGAATCTAATGCACGACCCGCAGCAGCTTTTGAAATGTCTGCACCAGCAGCAATTTTCTCGATTAGTTGAGATTTATTCACAGTGTATACCCCTTCAATTGTTATTATGCAACGCTGTCCTTTTTAATAATGTAGTCATCCAAAATTAGATTTTGTTTGATTACTTGAAGCGTTGAGTTTAGAAAATAATTTACTCTCTAGTTCCCACCAATTCATCTATATAACATAGGGAATAAGGGGTCTAGCGATGTAAGCGTAGTTAACTTACCATAGTTTCAGCGTTTGAAAAGCGAAAATTGCTTTTTTTTGCAAAATTTTTGGCTTTTTTAGCCTTTTTTGATATAAATCATCAAAATAGGCCAAGCTTTAACCAAATTATTTTTCTACTTTCCATTGTTCTACAGGCTGTTCAAGCGCTAGAGCCAATACCTCTTCAATCCATTTTACTGGATGAATAGACAATTCAGCTTTAACATTTTCAGGGATTTCTTGTAAATCACGCTCATTTTCATGCGGTATAATAACCGTTTTTATACCACCGCGATGTGCTGCGAGTAACTTCTCTTTTAAACCACCAATTGCTAATACTTCACCTCGAAGCGTTATTTCACCTGTCATCGCAACATCTGCTTTGACCGGATTACCTGTTAGGCTTGACACTAATGCGGTACACATACCTACCCCAGCACTCGGTCCATCTTTAGGTGTCGCTCCTTCAGGAACATGAACATGGATATCACGTTTTTCATAGAAATCTTCATTAATGCGAAGCTTCTCAGTACGACTACGTACAACCGTCATTGCTGCTTGAATTGACTCTTGCATAACGTCACCCAATGAACCGGTATAAGTTAGCTTACCTTTACCAGGTACAGAGGCTGTTTCTATAGTAAGTAACTCTCCGCCAACTTGAGTCCAAGCTAAACCGGTCACTAAACCAACTCGATTCCTATCATCTGCTTTTCCGTAATCAAAGCGTTGTACACCTAGAAATTCATTAAGATTTTCTTGATTAATTGTCACTTTACTTAATTTTTTATCAAGCAAGATAGACTTCACCGCTTTACGACATAATTTAGATATTTCTCGCTCTAAACTACGTACACCCGCTTCACGGGTGTAATAACGGATAATACCTACAATCGCGCTATCTTCTATTTCAATTTCTTTTGCTTTAAGGCCGTTACGCTCAATCTGTTTGTTCAGTAGATGGCTTTTCGCAATATTTAACTTTTCATCTTCGGTATATCCTGACAAACGTATAACTTCCATACGATCTAATAACGGTCCAGGAATATCCATACTGTTAGATGTGGCAACAAACATCACATCAGATAAATCATAATCAACTTCAAGGTAATGATCATTGAAAGTCGTATTTTGCTCTGGATCTAATACTTCAAGTAATGCTGAAGCTGGATCGCCACGCATATCCGAAGCCATTTTATCGATTTCATCTAATAGAAAAAGTGGATTTTTAACACCTACTTTTGATATTTTTTGAATCAACTTACCTGGCAATGAACCTATATAAGTACGTCTATGACCACGAATTTCAGCTTCATCACGAACACCACCTAAGGCCATTCGAACATACTTACGTCCAGTAGATTTAGCGATTGATTGACCCAAAGAAGTCTTACCAACACCAGGAGGCCCAACTAAACATAGAATAGGCCCTTTTAATTGGCTCACTCGTTGTTGAACGGCCAAGTACTCTAAAATGCGTTCTTTAACTTTATCTAAACCATAATGATCTTTATCAAGGACTTCCTGGGCAAGCGCAAGGTTGCGTTTTAATTTACTACGTTTTTTCCAGGGCACATTAATCATGCAATCAATATAGCTTCGCACTACTGTTGCTTCAGCTGACATAGGCGACATCATTTTTAGCTTTTGAAACTCAGCTAGTGTCTTGTCTTTTGCTTCATCAGGCATTTGCGCATCTTCAATTCGCTTCGCCATTTGCTCAAGCTCATCAGGAGTATCTTCGCCTTCATTAAGCTCTTTTTGAATGGCTTTCATTTGCTCATTCAAGTAGTAATCGCGTTGACTTTTTTCCATTTGCTTTTTAACACGTGTACGAATTTTCTTTTCAATTTGAAGTAAGTCTATCTCACCTTCCATTAATGCCATCAAATGCTCTAAACGTACATTGACATCAATGATTTCTAAAATCTTTTGCTTATCAGCTAGCTTCAATGGCATATGAGCGGCCATCGTATCTGCAAGTTGCTCTGCATCATCAATACCCGATACCGAAGTTAGCACCTCCGGTGGTATTTTTTTATTGAGTTTCACATACCCTTCGAACTGTGAGATAGCTGAACGAATTAATACTTCAATATCATCATTGATTTCAGCAGTTGGACTAACGTATTCAATTTCAGCGCTGAAATATTCTTCCGTTTCAACAAACTTATTTATCGTTGCTCGTTGCGCACCTTCCACCAATACTTTAACGGTACCATCGGGAAGTTTTAGCATTTGCAAAATGGTGGCAACAGTACCGGTACTGTATACGTCTTCAGCTGAAGGGTCATCAATAGCAGCGTCTTTTTGCGCAACAAGAAATACTTGCTTATCGTTTTCCATGGCTAAATCTAAACAACGAATTGATTTCTCACGGCCAACAAAAAGCGGAATAACCATTTGTGGGTAAACAACAACATCTCTTAAGGCTAAAACGGGGATCTCAACTACACCAGATAATTCTTTACTCATTGGCTACTCTTTATGGGAATTGTTTAAATTGATAGAAAAATAAAGCTATAGAATCTATATGGGGCTAGGCTGTTAACTTTCAACAAGAGATAACAAAAAAAGCGCTAAACTCACTCATTATTAAGTAATTATTTGTATCTAATGGATCAAAAAAGCCTCAAGCAGTAGTAATTATTTTCGCTAATAATTACTACTGCTTGAGGCTAATATACTTAGACCCAAGCTTTACATCAAAGTGATAAAATTACTCAGACGCAGCTTGTTCTTGCTTGCTATCATAAATAACAATCGGTTTACTTTCGCCTTTGATTGTATTTTCATCAACAACTATTTTACTAACATTTTCCATCGACGGTAATTCGTACATGGTATCAAGTAAAACAGCTTCAACAATAGAACGTAAACCACGAGCACCTGTTTTTCGATCCATCGCTTTACGAGCTATAGCATGCAGAGCATCAGTTCTAAACTCTAACTCAACATTCTCCATATCAAATAATGCGGTAAACTGTTTAGTCAGGGCGTTTTTAGGCTCTTGTAATATTTGAATAAGAGCTGATTCATCTAGTTCGCGTAATGTTGCTAAAACAGGTAAACGTCCGATGAACTCTGGAATTAAACCATATTTAACTAAATCTTGTGGTTCAACTTCAGCTAAACGATCAGTTAATGATACCTGTTGGTCTTTGCCACGTACTTCAGCGCCAAAACCGATACCAGTACCAGTATGATTACGCTGTTCAACAACTTTGTCTAAACCAGCAAACGCGCCACCACAGATAAAGAGTATTTTAGATGTATCTACTTGCAAAAACTCTTGTTGTGGATGCTTACGTCCACCTTGAGGTGGAACTGAGGCAACGGTACCTTCAATAAGCTTCAATAATGCTTGTTGAACACCCTCACCTGACACATCACGGGTAATAGATGGATTGTCTGATTTACGTGATATTTTATCGATTTCATCAATATAAACGATACCACGTTGAGCTTTTTCTACATCATAATCACATTTCTGTAATAATTTTTGAATGATGTTCTCAACGTCTTCACCAACATAACCAGCTTCAGTTAATGTCGTTGCATCTGCCATAGTAAATGGCACATCAAGTAGACGAGCAAGGGTTTGTGCTAATAATGTTTTACCACTACCTGTTGGCCCTATAAGTAAAATATTACTTTTACCAAGTTCAACGCCGTTATGATTGTCACCATTACGCAAGCGCTTATAATGATTATAAACAGCAACTGCTAAAACTTTTTTAGCATGATCCTGACCAATAACATAATCATCAAGACTTTCACGTATCTCGATCGGAGAAGGTAATGCTTCTTTACTTTCTTTTGGCGAAATTTCAGAAATTTCTTCGCGAATAATGTCATTACATAACTCTACACATTCATCACAAACAAAGACTGATGGGCCAGCAATTAATTTACGTACTTCATGTTGGCTTTTGCCACAAAATGAGCAGTAAAGTAATTTACCATTATCGCCACCACTTTTAATATCGGTCATGCCCTACCTCTAAACTTTTAATACCAATAAATCCATTTATTACTCAATCTACACAGCTAAGTATACACCGAAATCCTATTTATCGTTACGTTGTTCTAATATGGAGTCAACTAATCCATATTCAACCGCTGCTTCTGCACTTAAAAAATTATCTCTGTCTGTATCTTGAGAAACTTGCTCTAATGTTTGACCAGTATGTTCAGCCATTAATTTGTTAAGTTTTTCTTTGATGAATAATATTTCTTTTGCATGAATTTCAAAATCTGAAGCTTGTCCTTGGAAACCACCTAAAGGCTGATGAATCATGACGCGAGCATTAGGTAAACAATAACGTTTACCTTTTTCACCACCTGACAATAAAAAAGCACCCATGCTTGCTGCTTGGCCAATACAAACAGTGCTAATGTTAGGCTTGATAAACTTCATAGTATCGTAAATTGCCATACCTGCCGTTACTGAACCACCCGGCGAATTTATGTATAAAAATATATCTTTATCAGGGCTTTCAGATTCTAAGAATAATAACTGAGCAATGATAAGATTAGCCATATGATCTTCAACTTGACCACAAAGGAAGATTACACGCTCTTTTAACAGCCTTGAATATATATCATATGAACGCTCACCTTTAGCTGTTTGTTCAACAACCATAGGCACTAAGGCGCTTTCGATACCGCTTGCACTGCTTTGCGATGAAACTTGAGATGATCTTTGTGATGTAATTTGAGAATTAAACAAGAGTATACCTTCCCTTTATAGATAAAAATGGCCTGTATGTTGCCATACAAGCCATTAAATTTAAGCGATTGCTTAGTTAGTTGTCAATGTAAAACTAATGAAAAGTAAGCTTTACTTAGCTTCTGGGTTCATTATCTCATTGAAACTAGCTTTTTTATCAGAAACTTTAGCTTTTTCAACTAAAAGCTCAACAGCTTGCTCTTCTAAAGCAACATTTTGCATCTGTTGCATAAGCTCATTGTTGTTAGCATAGTATTCAATTACTTCTTTAGGATCTTCGTAAGCAGAAGCAGCAGAAGCAATTAGTTCATTTACTTTAGCATCGTCAACTTTTAGTTCGTTAACTTTAATCACTTCACCTAGAAGTAAGCCAATCTTAACACGACGCTCTGCTTGCTGTCTCTTATACACATCTCCGAGCCCACGAGACCGTACTAGATCTCGTAT
>CAJXRC010000034.1 GCA_913058405.1 uncultured Colwellia sp.
CTCGTGGGCTCGGAGATGTGTATAAGAGACAGCAATAAATGTTTCTTTAAAGGTAAGTCATATTTTTTTTTCCAACGCTCTTCAAGCACTAAGTAAGTAATAACACCAAAGATTGGAAGTAAATAATCTAATATTTCAAGCATAGAAATTTCTCATTTAAAAGTCTGCTTATATTGATAAGCAGACTTAATTACTTATTTAAAAATACTTCTTATACAGTTTTGCTCCTAAGCTACCCAAAGCAGCACCGACTAAAAATGCTCCTAGTAG
Source organism: uncultured Colwellia sp. (assembly GCA_913058405.1). Taxonomy (GTDB): domain Bacteria; phylum Pseudomonadota; class Gammaproteobacteria; order Enterobacterales; family Alteromonadaceae; genus Colwellia. Next base: position 271 of record CAJXRC010000034.1, read on the forward strand.
ACCACCATGTACTTGCTCAATTTCTCTTGTTTCTAATTCTCTCATCATAAGCTCCTAATACTCAGACAACCAGCCCAAAAGAGCCCCTAAACTTCCCGTAACAATTCTCGCACCATATTTTCGAACTACATAGCCCGCGACTAAGGCTGGTATCAGCCCACCATTTACTTGCCCAATTTCATTTACGTTTAACTCACGCATGATGCTATACTCCATTTGTCCGACAACTTTCGTCGGATTGTTAAATGCTGACTCAATCATTTGAATCAGCGGTTAATATGGTTGGCTTAGTTGTTCTCGCTAAAGTTTCACTAAAGTCAGCCACTCCATTTTACAACAAGGTGATTGCTACTAGACAAGTGCCTCATCAGAAAAATTCTCATTATTATTTATTCTCTTTATATTCAAGATTAACTTACTCGACCTTTTAAACTGTAAATAGGCTCTAACAGCCACTCAATTAACGTTCGTTGCTCTAGCATAATGTCGGCCTCAAATAGCATACCGCTTTTTAAATCAAACGCTTTACCAAAAGCCTCCATTTGTTGCTGATTTAACTTTGCACGTAACCGATAAACAGGCTCTTGTAATGAAATTGGAAGTTGAACTTCATTTGGCGATATCAATGTTTGGTCTATACGGGTAATTTCACTGTTGATAAACCCAAAACGTTGATAAGGAAAAGCATCAAAACGTAAACGGGTATTATTACCCACTTGAATAAAACCAGCAGATCGTGTTGGCAGTAACAACTCAGCGATAAGTTCAGAGCCTTCAGGTAAGATGTGCAATAGCGGTTTAGATTGTGCTTTTGATTGCGATAAGGTTTCACCTTCGACTACTTGAACACCCGTTACCACCCCACTATTACTGGCAGTAATAGTATATTTATAATTACTCGCTACTTGCGCTAATTGACGTTGAAGATCTGCTTGTTGGCGTTTAAGGCTGTTAATACGTAAAGTATATTGCTGAGGAATATTTTTAATATTAAAGGTAAGCTGATTTAATTGATTTTGATGCTGAAGTAACAGGCGGGCTATATTTTGTTTTTCTTGTTTAGCTTCAAGTAGAGCTTGCTGTTGGCGATCTTTTTCTAAGTTAGATACATAACCATTTTTGTTAAGTTGATTGAAATCTAACTGTTGCTCACTCAACAGTGTTAACTTTTCATCGGCCAATGCTAGCTGGTCTTCCAGTGCAACTTTTTCATTATCTAACGCTATATTTTGATCTTGGAGATTAGATAATTCTTGTATTTTCAAGGCTTGATGTTGCGAGACTTCATCAATTAGTAAATTTGTTTGAGCATTCAGTTGTTTGGCAAGCTACGTGCTTAAATCAACACCATTGCTATTGTTTTGTTGAACGATGATAGTCGCAAGTGATTGACCTTTAACAACCTTATCTCCTTCTTTTACCCACAATTTTTCTATGGTGCCGCCTTGATTAGCAAAACTTTTAATCACACCTTTATTTGGCATTAAAAAACCACGGACGGTTTCTTTACGAGAGTATTCGGCACTAAAAAGGAAGGTCACAATACCAATAGCAATTGAGACTAAAATTAATACAGTTAGCTTGATAGATAATGGTTGAGCTAAGGTAATAGTACCTGTTAAACGCTCATTTTGATGGGAAATAGCTTCCTTTCTAAAAAGTGACATATCAATCCTTTGAATATGTAGTCGATAAAGTTACATCTATTAAAAAACCTCGTCTAATAGTAATATTAGCTAAAAATAAATATAAATAAAGTAAGATTTATAGAAAAATAAAACTTGTAAATAAAGAGATTTAGTATCAATAACTTAAAATAATAAATATTTTTTAATATTTAAAACCGATTCCCAAGTCGATTCGAATCAGAGTTAAATCGGCTAGACACAAGACAAAAAAAAGCACTTGTTTATAAAAATAAACAAGTGCTTCGTATCAACATGGTATGTTACTGACGATATTCTACTTCAACATCGTAATCATCTTCATCCCAGTCGTCGTCATCTAAGTCATCACCTAAAGTATGAGCAGCGATGGTTTCTTCATGATAAGTATCCCATTTAAACTCAACGGTTTTACCATCAATCACTTCTTCTTCTTCAGGCGGTAATTCTTCAATAAAAGTCATCACTTTTTGTGTTAACTCTTTAGTACCTGAACGATTAAAGGCAGAGATGCTATGTACTTCACCTTTCCAATCAAGACCAGCTAGAATAGCGTCAGTAATTTCTTTCGCTTCTTCTTCAAGTACTAAATCAAGTTTATTGAAGACAACCCAACGAGGCTTTCCAGCTAGTTTTTCATTATGCTGTTCTAGCTCGCTGATAATTACTTTAGCGTTCTCTAATGGGTCTGAGCCATCAACAGGCATAATATCAATAACGTGTAGTAATATACGACAACGTTCAAGATGCTTTAAGAATTGTGTTCCTAAACCTGCACCGTCTGCTGCGCCTTCGATAATCCCAGGGATATCGGCAATAACAAAACTACGCTGTGTATCTAAACGCACTACACCTAAATTAGGTACTAAGGTAGTGAATGGGTAATCAGCTACTTTAGGTGTTGCTGCTGAAACGCTGCGTATTAAGGTAGACTTACCTGCATTTGGTAGACCTAATAGGCCAACATCAGCAAGTAACAATAACTCTAATTTAAGGCTACGAATTTCACCAGGCGTACCATCAGTTCTTTGGCGAGGTGAACGGTTAGTACTACTTTTAAAGCGTAAGTTACCTAAACCATGCCAACCACCTTTAGCAACAAGTAGCTTTTGACCTTTAAACGTTAAGTCACCAATTTGCTCACCGGTGTCTTGATCGATAGCGCGTGTTCCGACAGGTACTTTTAATACCAAGTCGTCAGAGCCTTTACCCGTACAGTTTTGTGGTTGACCATTTTGGCCACGCTTCGCACGATGGAAACGTTCAAAACGATAATCGATTAAGGTATTTAAGCCTTCGTCAGCGATTAAGTATACATCGCCGCCATCGCCGCCATCACCACCATTAGGGCCGCCATACTCAATAAATTTTTCTTTACGAAAACTGACACAGCCGTTGCCGCCATCGCCCGCTTCAACTCTGATCTCAACTTCATCAACAAATTTCATGGAATCTCAATAACCCTAATATGGTAATTCTTGTTCAATTATCGCTAGTATAAACTATTTTTGACCGACTAAAAATGAATCTCTACTCAGTCAAAAAAAAACTAAAAAAAAACCTCGCTAAGAAGCGAGGTTTTTAGGAATCTAAGTTCTTATTAGTCAGCGATGATGCTAACGAACTTACGACTCTTTGGACCTTTCACTTCAAATTGTACTTTACCGTCAGATAAAGCAAATAAAGTATGATCTTTACCGATACCCATGTTGCTACCAGCGTGGAAACGAGTACCACGTTGACGAACAATAATGTTACCAGCTAAAACAGATTCGCCACCAAAGCGTTTAACACCTAGGCGTTTCGCTTCTGAATCGCGACCATTTCGAGTACTACCCGCAGCTTTCTTATGTGCCATGTCTAAATGCTCCTATTAGCCGTTAATACCAGTAATTTTCACTTCAGTGAACCATTGACGATGGCCCGCTTGTTTACGTGAATGCTTACGACGTTTAAATTTAACGATAGTAACTTTAGGAGCACGAGCTTGTGTAACAACCTCAGCAACTACTTTACCACCAGCAACGTAAGGCGCGCCTACATTGATGTTGTCGCCATTAGCGATCATTAAAACGTTATCAAATTCTACTGTTGCGCCTACTTCAAGCTCAAGCTTTTCTAGACGAACTGTTTGTCCTTCGGTTACACGATGCTGTTTACCACCGCTTTGGAATACCGCGTACATAGCTACTCCGTACTGCGTCATTATATATGTGACGCTAATTTTAAAAAATATAGGTCGCGAATTCTACTCGAAGAAACTACCTAGGGCAAGTCTAAAAGTGATCATTTATTAACTTTATTGGCCATTTATGCTTTTTAATTACTTTTACCCTAACAAATTAGAACAAAGCCGCCAGAAAGCTACTTTTGCTCAAAATTTAGTGTAAACTTTCCGATATCAAATAATTGAATACGTTTAATTATTAACTAATCAAATAGCTAAAGAAAAAGTGGTATGAACAATAAAGAAAATATTAAAGCAATACAGGCATTAGCACAAAGCGATATGACAGCAGTAAATGATCTTATTTATGATCAATTACAATCAGATGTCGCACTCATTAATCAACTCGGTATATACATTGTTAACGGTGGCGGTAAGCGTATGCGCCCTATGTTAACAGTGCTTGCTGCTCGAGCATTCGCATACCAAGGTGAAAAACATTGGGAAATTGCGGCAATTATTGAGTTTATTCATACAGCAACTTTACTCCATGACGACGTGGTTGATGAGTCAAATATGCGTCGTGGCAGAGAAACAGCCAATGCGTTATTTGGCAATAGCGCCAGCGTATTAGTTGGTGATTTTCTTTATACTCGCTCCTTTCAAATGATGACTAAATTGGGCGATATGCGCATTATGGATATTTTATCTGAGGCGACTAATATAGTTGCTGAAGGTGAAGTATTACAGTTAATGAACTGTAATGATGCAAGCACTACCGAAGAAAGTTATATGCAGGTCATTTACTGTAAAACAGCTAAATTATTTGAAGCCGCAACTCGTCTTGCTGCCGTAATAGCTAAGCAAGATGCAAAAATAGAACAAGCGATGGCTGATTATGGCAAGTACTTAGGTACTGCATTCCAATTAGTTGATGACATTATGGACTATACCGCCGATGCTAAAGAGATGGGCAAAAATGTCGGTGATGACCTTGCAGAGGGTAAACCAACGCTACCTTTGTTATATGCTATGAAGCACGGTAATGAAGCTCAACAAAAATTAATAAAAGAAGCTATTGAACTTGGTAATGGCATGGATAACCTTGAGTTAATCCTTGAAGCGATGGAAGAAACTGGTTCTTTACGTTATACCCAAAAGCAAGCTGAAATTGAAGCTGATAAAGCCATCAAGTCACTCAGCGTCATTGCAGATAGTGAACACAAAGAAGCACTTATTTCTTTAGCACATATCGCTGCTAATCGAAGCCATTAATATTGTAATCATCATGAATTAAATATTTAATTCGCTCTCAAATTTAGCACATAAAAAAACGCTGTTATCAATCGATAACAGCGTTTTTTGTTGTCGGTTTTAAGGCTGCTTAGCTAGCCATAAAATCAACACCTTCTTGAATATCTTTTTTCAAGGTAGCAAGCATGTCTTCTTTAGCTTTTTGTTCAAAAGCACTTAACTCACCGTAAGGTAAAATTTCACTTACACCGTTAACGCCTAAACGTACAGGTTGTGCGAAAAACTGTGCATCAGCACCGTTACCTTCAACATAAGCGTAATCTACAACATCTTCACCTTGTAGGCCTTTAACTAAAGACATACAAAAACGTGCTGCTGCTGCGCCCATTGAAAGTGTAGCTGAACCGCCACCCGCTTTAGCTTCAACTACTTCAGTACCTGCATTCTGGATGCGAGGAGTAAGTGCTGCAACTTCTTCATCTGAGAAAGTAGCGCCTTCAACTTGAGATAGTAATGGTAAAATAGTTGTGCCTGAGTGACCACCAATAACTGGTACTTTAACAGTAGCAACATCTAAGCCTTTAAGTTCAGCAACAAAAGCTTCACTACGGATAACATCTAATGTAGTAACACCGAAAAGACGAGCTGCATCATAAGTGCCCGCTTTTTTGAATACTTCAGCAACAATTGGAACAGTGCCGTTAACTGGGTTAGTAATAACACCAACTAATGCTTTAGGACAGCTAGCAACAATGCCTTCAGCCAATACTTTAATAATACCAGCATTTACGTTGAATAAATCAGCACGGTCCATACCTGGCTTACGCGGCATACCAGCTGGGATTAAAACGATATCAGCACCTGTTAATGCACCGTTAAGGTCGTCACGACCAAAACCAGCAACTTTAACGTCAGTTGGGATGTGTGATAAATCTACAGCAACACCTGGAACAACAGGCGCAACATCATATAAAGATAACTCAGAACCTGCTGGTAATTGAGTTTTTAATAATAATGATAATGCTTGACCAATACCGCCTGCGGCGCCTAAAACAGCTACTTTCATTTGATTTCTCCGGAACTAAGTGGGTTTAATTGTTGTAAAATTTGTTATTAAAATATTATTCGAGTAAATACGTTAATTTTTTGCTGACCAAAAGATATAGCATAAGCGGGTAAAAAACAATTGTTATACTCTATTACTCAGATATTAACTTTCAGTATTCTGATGCGATGACGTATACTATCTTTATTTATACTGATTACAAACGCCACTTTAGTCTACTACAGGGTTGATTACGCATTATGAGCGGTTTACAAAAACAAGAAGCACTCGTACAAGAATTCAAAGATTTGCTTAAACAAGAACAATTTGGCTCTCAAGGAGAAATCGTTGATGCACTAAAAGCCAATGGTTTTGATAACATTAGTCAATCAAAAATATCTCGTATGCTCAGTAAATTTGGCGCAGTAAGAACGCGAAATGCTCGTCAAGAGATGGTCTATTGTTTACCTGCTGAATTAGGTGTACCTACTGCACAAAGCCCTCTTAAGCAGCTAGTATTAGAAATAGAACACAATGAGGTTATGATCATTATTCAAACGAGCCCGGGTGCTGCGCAGTTAATTGCCAGACTACTTGATAGTTTAAGTAAAAGTGATGGCGTACTCGGCACTATTGCTGGTGATGATACTATTTTCATTGCGCCAACTGATGTTAGTAAAATTAATGAAACTATCAAAAAATTAGAGCAACTCTTCTCTAAAAACTTAACCTAACGCTATTTAAACAGCGCTTAGGTTACTTAACACTTTCTTTATACTACTTAGCAAAGCTTGTTCTGTAACAGGCTTAGCCATATGTAGGTTCATTCCCACCGCTAAACTGTGCTCCTTATCTTCTTCGCGAGCGTGAGCTGTCATAGCAATGATAGGTAAACGTTGATACTTACTTTGCGCTCTAATATGTTTAGCTGCGGTAAGTCCATCCATAATAGGCATTTGAATATCCATTAACACAACATCAAAATCTTGTTCTGTTAAAAGGTTCAAAGCTCTTTGGCCGTTATCAGCTATCGTCACTTTCGCCTGCATGTTTAATAATAACTCTTTAGCCACTAATTGATTAACTAAGTTATCTTCAACCAGTAAAACTGACACACCTTGTAAGCTTTGCTCACTATGCGTAATAATTCGTTCCTGCAGGTTAACGGCATCTTCTTTTGTAATGAGTACATCTGGATTAGCCTGATTATTATCAACCACTAGTCTTAAGTTTTTACCTTGGTGCATCGCGTACTCAACATTATAAAATAAGGCTTGTGATATTTGGTCAAGTGCATAACGGAATAACGGCATATCAACTAATAAATAAGGTATAGATAACTGGTCCAAATAGTTGCATGTTTTATTATCTAGCTGTGTTAATGCGGGCTGACACAAACAAAGTAATCTAAATTTAGCTAAAGGGGCTCTCAACGCTTGATGGCTTTGTTGCTGAACGAAATCTGCCTCATCAATAAGCAAGATACTATTCTCTGTAATGTCCAACTGACATAACGCTTCAACACTACTAACGTTATGCAGCTGCCAATTCATTTTAGCAAGACTTAGTGTCAAGCTAGTTGAAAGCGTTTTATCAATGACATAAACAGTAATATCAGATAACAATGGCTGACTTAGTTCTGCAGGTAAATTTGGTACTAATTCTGCAGTAACTTGCTGAGTTGAATCCCCATCTATCACTGATTTTTTCTTATCCAAAACATCACGTTGAACGAGTTGAAATGGCAAGACGAAGCTAAGTTCGCTGCCTTGCCCTAATTGGCTAGTAAGTGTGATCTTCCCACCAAGTAACTTAATTATTTGTTGGCAAATAGACAAACCTAGCCCTGATCCACCATATTTTCGCGTCATAGATTCATCGGCTTGACTAAAAGCTTTAAACAAGTGGTTTTGATTATTGCTCGCGATACCTATGCCGGTATCACTTACTCGAAAGCGTAATTTCGCTACTGTTGAATCTATTGAAAGCACATCAATGGTTAACTTAATTTCTCCTTCTTCGGTAAACTTAATAGCATTATTAAATAAATTAGCTAACACTTGCACTAGACGCATTTCATCACTGATTACGTTGCTAGGAACATCGGCACTCATATCAACAATGATCTTAACGCGTTGATGGTCGACATTGGCAATATTAAGTTTTAAGGCTTTATTAATAATAACAGGCAGATTGACGGCATTTTGACTGACAACCATTTTACCTGCTTCTATTTTAGATAAATCCAACAGCTCATCAACAAGATGAAGCAAGGTTGATGAAGCACTTTGCGCGTTTAGTAAATAATGTTGCTGACGAGTATCTAAGGAAGTCTTTGTTAATAAGTCCATCATGCCCTGCATAGCATTGATAGGAGTTCTGACTTCATGGCTCATATTTGCAAGAAACTGAATCTTCACTCGGTTAGCATACTCAGCTTGATCTTTCGCTTTTTCCAGCGCTGATTGTGTCTTTTGTTGTAGCGTTACATCTTGAAAAATACTGATAGTACCGAGTATGTTGCCTTGCTCATCGGTAAATTCATTACAAAAACCTTGATAGATAAACTCCCCTGCTTTAATCAATGCTTGTTGAGGGTAAACATTTTTATTCAAAGCATTCAGGACTTTAATTTCTTCTGCCAGAGGGGTTGGCATAAAGGTAGCTGAATTAACCCCTAACATTTGTTCGACTGAATGATTAGCTAAGCGCTCAAAAGCCTTATTGCACCCCATTAATAAACCATCAGGATCATTAAAAACAATTAATTCAGGAATAGCATTCATCACCGACCGCAACAGTGCGTAATCACGTTGATGTTTAGCACTAGTTTCCTGTAGTGCTTTAGTCTTCTCAATTACACGGCTATCTAACACATCATTTTGCTCTGTGAGTTGTAGTAATAAACTACGGTTTTGAGCAAAAATATCTTCAACTACTTGAAACCAATGTAACCAATCCGCGGCAGGGGAAACCTTACCGGGATCTCCTACAGCACAGTATTCAATATGGCTTATAAATTCAGTTGTTGGTTTAATAAAAGTACGCTTTGTCATGGTATTAACCAACATCAGAAATGCTAATAAGCCAATGAATAACATAGAAAATACAAAAATAAAATCACTATATTGTGGCGCTGAAAAGTCCTCATATTTTTGATATTTCAATAAGGTCCAACCATTAGCGGTAAGTAACTGTTTTTCAATAAACCAATCACCTAAGCGCTCAGTATCACCCATTTTAGCTAAATGCTTCGCAGTAAGACCTTGAAGCGACTCAGGTAACAAATCTTGCCAAGAAGCACGATAACTTAATGACTCTTTCCCTAATCGCTTAGAAAGGAGGACATCATTATTTTCATTATATAAAACAAAACCTTGAGTATCTGACTCTAACTCAGGCAAACTGGCGTGTAATCGAGATAAATTAAGATCAATAACGACTGAACCTAGCAGCTTATCTTGGTGAAAAACTCCAGTACCTAGTGAAGCATTCATCCCACCGCCTGCCGCATCTAAATAAGGAGGAGACCAAATAACTCGATTGTCTTTTGCCGTTAAAACTCTCATCGATTTATTGTGTTGGCTATCTAGGGCTTTCTCACTGAACTGCCATATTTCACGGTCCACCCAGGGGTATATATTCACAAAATTATCCAAGGAAATATAATAAAACCATGTGGCTTCTTCGAGAATATTTTGCGCAGCAACAAATGCAGGAGTTAATGCATTAGCCATTGCTATTTCTTGTTTCTTTAACGCTCCAAACTGACTAACTTGCCCTATACCTGTGATATTGCTGCTTAAACGCTTACCTTGTTTAATGACATCATGCAGAGGTTTATTTAAATAAAACATATCTTCTTGTTGTAACAAAGAAGGCATAGGGATATTTATTTCATTAGGGTGTTTTAGAATATATTCGGCGAATTCTTGTATGCCAACTACCGCTTGCACACTTTGTTCTAACATAAGATTTAGCTGAATAGCTTCTTGCTGGAGCTCTACCAAACTTTGCTGTTTATGCTGTGAAATTTGATTGAAATAACGGAAAGAGGCTGCAGAGAAGGCGATGAGAATAATGACAATAAAGGCAACTACAACAGTGATATTATAGCGCCTAAAAACTGTATTTATACCCGCTTGGTAATACACTAAAAAGCCTTAACTGTCTGTTTACATAATGAGATGACTTGATAAGTTAAAGCAGTCGCTTGTTTTAAACAAGGAAAAGTAGCGTATTTAACTAAGCTACTTTTCCAAGTATATAAATAAACTATAGATTTTCCTCCGCAAATGAAGCCAGCCTACTACGCACAACACCATTTAAGTTTACGGTAGCTGAACCAGGGAAATTTTTAAAACGCTCTACTATATATGTCAATCCTGAAGTAACGGCTGTTAAATAGTTACTATCAATTTGTGCCAAATTTCCCGAGCAAACTAATTTAGTTCCCTCACCACACCGAGTGATAATAGTTTTTAACTGGGCCGCAGTTAAGTTTTGACATTCATCAAGCAGTACTAGCGCATTTTGAATGCTTCGCCCACGCATAAAGTTCACTGACTTAAATTGGATATTTGCTTTATCCATAATATAATTCAAGCTGCCATGCATACTTTCATCTTGCTGGTGTAATACCTCAAGAGAGTCAGTAATAGCAGCAAGCCATGGTGCCATTTTCTCTTCTTCCGTACCTGGCAAGAAACCAATAGACTCGGCAATTTCAGGGGTACTACGTGTAACAATTATTTTGTCGTAAAGCCCTCTCTCTATGACTTGTTCTAAAGCGGTCGCTAAAGCAAGTAAGGTTTTACCACTACCTGCTGGTCCAGTGAGAATAACCAAGTCAATCGTTGGGTCCAATAACGCATCCATTGCCATGCCTTGATAAATATTTTTAGCGTTAATGCCCCAGGCACTTTTTGCTAATAATCGGTCACGCCCAAGGTCTAAAATAGATACTTTATCATCATCCCAACCAGTAACCTTGCCAGCAAAGGTATCTCCATCATCGAGTAGATATTCATTTATATAAGTTAAAGGTATCATCTCTTTAGCAATATAGTGGGTAGTATTTCTCCCTTCAGTTTCACTATCGACAGATTTAATTTGTTGCCAAAAGTCACCTTCAAATTGGTGATAACCTTTAGTCAGAAACTGGATATCATCAATAAGTTGATCTGTTCTGTAATCTTCAACGTGGGCGAGCCCTGCTCCCTTGGCTTTCAGTCGCATGTTGATATCTTTAGTAACTAAAACAATTTTTTTATTCGGTGTTTTCTCTTGAATATGTAATGCAGCGTTAATGATACGATTATCATTTTCATTAAAAGATAAAGTATGAGCTTTTTTCTCAAGTGCGTAGTCATTAATAATGGCGAGACAGCCACTGGGATGCTGATCATCATTTTGAGGTAACTTTACTCCAGTAAGTACTTGTTCAGGACTAGCATCTCGCAGAGTGTCTTCAAGCGCCCTTATGGCCACTCTGGCGTCTCTACTAACATCTTTACGTCTATCTTTAATTGAATCGAGTTCTTCTAGCACTGTCATGGGAACAACGACATCGTGCTCTTTAAAAGATAGGAAAGCGAAGGGTTCGTGCAAAAGGATGTTGGTATCTAATATATAGATAATGGGTTGGTCAATTGTCTCATCGATTTGAGACGTTTGGCTTAAATTATCACTTAACATATTCTCATTAATCATATTCTCTTCAGTCATGAGCAATCTCCGTGAGTCACTGACAAAACAAATATAAAAGAACAATACTGTATTTGAAGTATAGCCTACTCACAATAATATCTTAATAATCACTAAGCAAGCATAATTTTTTAATGATTCCGTCTATGATAAGGAGTACTATAGCGCTTTTTTTTTACCCCTAGTTTTTAATGCTTAGTTTCGCTTTAAATCAAATATAAAGTAATAACTAAGCAATCGTTGGAGAAGTAAGTTTATGCCATTTCAGGTAGGTCAGCGTTGGATCAGTGACAGTGAATCAGATCAAGGATTGGGTACGGTAACAGGGGTTGAACACCGCTTTGTTAATATTGTATTTACTGCCACAGGTGAATCCCGCAAATATGCTAAAGATAATGCCCCGCTGACGCGTGTTATTTTTAATAAAGATGACTTTATTCCTAGCCACGAAGGCTGGTCGTTAAAGGTCATTTCACATAGTGAAGCCCAAGGTATCATTAGCTATGAAGGCATTCGCCAAGATACCAATGAAAAAATCATCTTAAAAGAAGTGATGATAGATCATTTTATTAAATTCAATAAACCTCACGACCGTTTACTAAATAGCCAAGTTGACCGCTTAGACTGGTTTCGTTTGCGCAAAGATTGCCTGCAACATCAATATCAGCAGCAGCAATCTGATTTAACAGGTTTAACGGGCGGCCGAGTCAGCTTAATACCTCACCAACTTTACATTGCCGATGAAGTCGGTAATCGCTTTGCCCCTAGAGTTTTACTCGCCGATGAAGTTGGTTTGGGTAAAACAATTGAAGCGGGACTAATTATTCATCAACAATTAGTCACGGGTCGTGCAAAAAGAATTCTGATCATAGTACCTGAATCATTAATGCATCAATGGTTAGTTGAAATGCTACGTCGTTTTAATCTTAATTTTAGTATCTTCGATAATGAGCGTTGTGTTGAAACAAGCCAAGATAACTATGTAGATGGTAAAAAAGCTAATCCTTTTAGTTCAGAACAATTGGTATTGGTTAATCTCGGTTTTATCACTAATAACCCAGAGTGGTATGAAGCACTAGTAAGTGAAGATTGGGACTTGATGGTTGTCGATGAAGCACACCATTTGAACTGGCAACAAGATAAACCAAGTATTGAATATCAATGTATTGAGCAACTCGCTAAAGTTATCCCAGGTGTTCTATTATTAACTGCAACGCCTGATCAATTAGGGCATGAAAGTCACTTTGCACGTTTACGCTTACTTGATGCAGACCGTTTTTATGATTATCAAAAGTTTACCGAAGAAGAGTCGCATTATAGTGAAGTTGCTGATGCCGCCAATGCGTTAGTTGAAGGTAAAAAACTTTCTAGTGAGCAAGAAGCAACGCTCACAGATTTATTGAAAGAAACGGATATCAGTACTCAACTTACTAATTTAAATCAAACAGATGATGAGCAATCAACAAAAGTACGCCGAGAGCTATTAAAACAGTTACTCGACAGACATGGCACTGGTCGTATCTTGTTTAGAAACTCTCGAAATACGATTAAAGGTTTCCCTGCTCGTCAAGTAGTGCCTGTAGCACTGGATATGCCAGAGCAATACCAAGATAACATTAATGAGTTCATGCTCAGTGATAGCCCTGAAGCTTTAGCTAAATCAAAACAAGCTAAGTATATTTTTACTCCCGAAATGCTTCACGGTTTAGATCAGAAAAATGAGACTTGGACCGACTTTGATCCTCGCGTTGATTATTTAATTGAACTGCTACAATCGCTTAAAAAAGAAAAAGTCTTAGTCATCTGTGCAAATGCCCAAACAGCTATCGATTTGGAAGCTGTGCTTCGAATTAAAGAAGGCATTCGTAGCGCCGTGTTCCATGAAGGTTTATCTATATTTGAACGCGATAAGGCTGCCGCTTATTTTGCCCAAGACGAAGATAGCGCACAACTACTACTTTGTTCGGAAATTGGTAGTGAAGGACGTAATTTCCAATTTGCTCATCATTTAGTACTGTTTGACTTACCAAGTAATCCTGACTTATTAGAGCAACGCATAGGCCGCTTAGATCGCATAGGACAAACAGAGATAATCCGTATTCATGTGCCTTACTTTGAAGATTCCGCACAGCAGTTATTATTTGATTGGTACCAACAAGGTATGCAAGCATTTGAGCATACTTGTATTACGGGTCGAGTAGTTTTTGAAACCTTCGGTGAACAATTACTTTCATTAGCATTAACCTGTCAGCAACAGTCCGTTGAGGCAGAGTCACTCATCAGTGACAGTTGGCAGAAACATTTATCAATTAAAGCTGAGTTAGAATCCGGTCGAGATAAGTTATTAGAACTGAATTCATCAGGCCAAGGTCGTGCTCATGAATTAGTTGAAAAGATTCAACAAGTTGATAATGATATAGGTTTACCTCAATTCATGTTTCAGGCACTCGATGTTTTTGGTGTGCAGCAAGATGACAAAGCTGATAATGCTATCGCTTTAAATCAAAGCGAACACATGCTTAATAGCAATTTCCCTTGTTTACCAGAAGATGGCACCACGGTGACTTTTGATAGAGAAACCGCCTTAGTTAATGAAAATTACCAACTATTAACTTGGGATCACCCTATGGTTCGTGGTGTGATGGATTTGGTTTTGAGCGATGAAATTGGTAATGCTAGTATTGGTTTATTAAAAAATGAAGCACTACCCGTAGGTACATTCTTCCTTGAGTGTTTATTTACTGTTGAAGCTACTGCTCCAGCACATTTACAACTTGGTCGTTACTTACCTACTACGCCTATTCGTATTTTAGTCGACAAAAATGGCAACAATTTAGCCGATAAAGTCAGCGAACAAGTACTTGATAAACAATTGTCACCGGTTAAAAAACAAATGGCATTACAGCTTATCAAAGCGCTCAAGTCACAAATTGCTCCTTTGGTTGCCAAAGCAGAAACACATGGCGCACAGCATATTATTGACATCCAAAAGAAATCGTTAACGGCAATGCAAAATAAACTTTCGTTAGAGCAACAAAGATTAACCGCGTTAAAAGCGATTAACCCAAGTGTACGCCAAGAAGAAATTGACTTTATTAGCCAGCAACAAGATGAATTAAGTCACTATATTGATAAAGCGCAATTGACCTTTGAAGCAATTCGCATGATAGTAGTTACTCACTAATGTCTGTAGGTAAATTGGCAATCCACTAATAAATTATAGGGCTAAGTTCATCAGATCATAGCCCTATATTTCTGAGAAAGTAATGAGCGCAAATCCTGATTTTATCTACCTCCCTCCTATGTCACCTTATCTTGATATTATTTACCAAGATGATGATATTGTTGTCTTAAATAAAGCAAGTGGTATTCTGAGCGTACCGGGTCGCTTACCTGAACATCAAGATTGTTTACAAAATCGCGTACAAAGAGTTTTACCTACTGCAACTGTCGTTCATAGATTAGATATGGCAACGTCAGGCATAATGATTATGGCATTGAACAAGCCTGCCCATGTTGCTATTAGTCGTCAATTTGAACAGAGAAAAACTCAAAAAAGCTATCTTGCCCGCGTATGGGGTCTAGTCAAACAAAGTGAAGGAAGTGTTGATTTACCTCTGATATCAGACTGGCCAAATAGACCAAAACAAAAAGTCGACCATGAAAATGGCAAAAAATCTCTGACTCATTATCGCGTGCTTAGCCATAATGATCCTACAGATGAACAAGCGAGTACTTTCCTTGAGTTGACGCCAATCACTGGACGGTCTCATCAACTTAGAGTTCATATGTTAGCGTTAGGTCATCCCATTTTAGGGGATAGACTATATGCACCTGAGGAAGCGTTAAGTATGAGAAATAGATTACAGCTGCATGCATTGAATTTGAGTTTATTTCATCCAAGTACCGAACAAGCAATTACCTTTAATGCACCGTGCCCTTTTATTTAATGCTTTTTATGTCACGCTTTTTATTCTATGGTCGATATAGAATTACTGGTAAATATCTATGAGACTTAAGGAAAAAAAGTTGCACAAAATAAGTTTACCTAACATTAGCCAAAATAAATCTAATTCAAAGTTAATAACTTTATTTATCTGCGCGCTTGCATTTGTTTGCACAACGACCTTTGCAGAAGAGAAAAAACCTGACGCTTCAATAGAGGGTAGTCAAAAGACTGCAAATAAAGCTGAACCAGTAAAAAAGCCTATCGAGTTAACCAAACAACATAAAGAAGATCTTAAGCATTACTTGGCGGATGAACAGGTAAAGCCTTTACTGGCAGGGCCTGATGACTATTTAACTTTAGTGAAAAGATATACCAGTGCGAATAGTAAAGGTGTGGTGATTTTACTACCTGAATGGCAGCAAGGCGCCACCAATCCAAAAGCCATTAATTACTTACGTAAAGCCCTTCCAGCCAAAGGCTGGAGTACTATTTCCATACAGCCAAGTAATAAACCAGAGAATTATCCCTCAACAGCAATTACCGTAGCAGAACAAAAAAAAGAAAACCAATTAACCCTCAAAGAATATAAAAGTAAACTAAATAGCATGCTCAATGCCGTCATGAATACCGCAAGGAAGTATCCGGGTATAGTATTGGTTATTGCTCAAGGAAATAATGCAGCTTTTCTAGTAGATTTATACAACCAAGACGGAAGCCAACAACCTAATGCGCTTATAATATTAAGTGGCTATAGACAGAGCAATCCTGAACTCATTAATAGTGTAAATGAAAACTTTGCACATCAATTAGCGTTAACTGAGCTGCCGGTGCTCGACCTCTACCTTAAATACGATAATCCTCTTGTGATAAGCACTTCAGCACAAAGAAAGGCCTTTTCGAAGCAAGAGATGAAAGTGTATTACCGCCAACGACAGTTAAACAATACCGTTTCTGGCTATTATCCAGAAGAAGAGTTATTGATCCAAATTAATAGTTGGCTAAAAGCCATTGGTTGGTAAAGTTCAGAGCCAATAAAAAAGCTATTCAATATTGAATAGCTTTATAAGATAAAAATGGCATTAAATACAAACCATATAAATAATGCCTTAAGCATACTTTAGGTGTTATTTATTCTGCTTCTCAATTAAATCATATGCAGCTTGAATTTCTTGTGTTTTTTGTTTGGCACTTTCCATCATTTCTGGCGGTAAGCCCTTAGCCATTAATTTATCGGGGTGATGTTGAGACATCAACTTTTTATAAGCCTTTTTAATTACTCGCATTTCTGTATTTTTATCGACCCCAAGTACTTTATAAGCATTATTTAATTGCTGACCACTCGCAGGGATATTTCCTGTTCCTTGTTGACGATAACCTCGACCACCTTGTTGTTGATGGAAATTAGCCCCCGCTATAATCATTTCTAGTAACTTATCAAGTTCACCTGACGAATAACCCAGAAGTTTTGCTATGGTGTGCAAAACGGAACGCTCTGCGTCATCGAGTTCTCCATCACTGAAAGCAACTTGAACTTGGATTTCCAAAAACATTAACAGCAAATCCTGTCTGTTACCCATCAAACGTTTAAATTTGACCAGACGATCTTTAAGTGGAAACCCTGTTGATTTTCCTTCACGAAAAGCATCTTGTGCTTGTTCGCGTAATTCGCTACTTAATCCCAGCTTGTCCATATAGGCACTAGCAAACATAATTTCATGGCTAGTCACTTGCCCTTTGGCTTTAGCAACGTGTCCCATCACTGAAAAAGTAGTATAGAAAAAAGCAGCTTGTCGAGCTATCTCATCCTCTTTTCCACCGGCTAACCCATTGAAATTAAAACCTCGCCCGCGATCAAACATATGACCAAGCCACAGACCTAATAAAGCTCCAAACAGGTTTCTACTGAGCATAAAACCAAACAAAAAACCTAAAACCTTACCCCAAATATGCATTTTTTAAGCATTCCTTACAATAATATCTAACTTACAGATGGATCTATAATATGTTGATTAAGTTCTTCCCACTCAGCGATAATTAAAGGCGCTGTGATGAAATAATGGTTGTTCCATTATAAGTCACAGCAACGATGAAGTGATGTTGCTCAAGCGCTTCTTTGATGGGTTTAAAATCACTTTATACAGCGTTAACTAATCAAACCATAGAATAACTATGCTTAAATTATTTACCTTGCCTAAAGTGGTTTTAATTCCCACTGAAATTCTGCACTTTGATTGGTAACGGGTATATAAGCCATTTAAACTCGCCTTTCAGGAACTCACTAAATACCCATTACCTTGGTTAAATTCATTAAATTTATAAGAACTAAACCTAAAAAAACTTGTCTTGTTAATGTATATTGAGCATAACTCTAAGTTGGAAAGAAATTTATTCAAATTGCTATTCGACATAAGAAGTTAGTCCAACTGAAAAAATTGCTATATCATAAAGCAATTAGCCGTTAAAATACTTGATTCATCGCTATAAAATCAATTTATAAATACTTTTACCATTTCCGGACAATAAATGCTTTTTTCCCGTACATTAAGTTTTACTCTAGTCTCACTATTAATTAGCTTATCGGCAGTAGCAGAAGCTAACGAAGAAAATACAAATCCAATGCCTGAAACTAGGGTAATGATGTGTCCACTACCAGTATTTGATGATATTGCCATAGGCATACCAGAAGTTCTTGATAGCACCATCCGTATATCCTCTTCACAAGCAAGTATCGAACAAGATCAAACCGCACTTTTTAATGGCTCTGTTATTTTAGTAGACAAAGATCAGAAAATCATTGCAGATAAACTTTCTTTTAATCGGTTAAAAATGGAAATTGAAGCCATTGGTAATATTCATTACCAAGGTAAACAAATCAATATTTTTGCCAATACGCTCAATGCAAGTAAAGCAGACAAATCAACAGAAATGACTGCTGCATCCTATCAACTTGATGGTAACCCAGGCCATGGTAAAGCAGGGGTACTATCGATCAACAGTGATGGCATGATGAGTTTAATCGACTCGACATTTACTACCTGTTTACAAGAAGTGCCTGATTGGCAGATAAAAGCTTCTGAGATTAACCTCTCTGCCAAGGGAGATTTTGGTGAGGCTTATCATGCGCAATTTAGAGTACTCGATGTACCTGTTTTTTATGTGCCCTATTTTTCTTTTCCTATATCTAAAGAACGTTTAAGTGGCTTTTTATATCCTGAACTCAGTACATCAAGCAACTCAGGTGTAGAGTTTTCAGCCCCTTTTTATTGGAATATTGCTGAAAATTATGATGCCACAATTACTCCGCGCTACATGTCTAAACGTGGTACGCAACTGCAAACTGAATTTCGTTATTTGATAGACCAGCAATCTGGCAAAATTGATATTGAATATTTACATCATGATAAAGAAATTAAAACTAATGACGATCCTAGGTACTTAGCTCGCTTTCAACATATAGGTACTTTTTCTGAGGATTTCCGCGCTTATATTGATTACACAACTATCAGTGATGATAACTATTTAGTTGATATTGGCAGTAAACAATATAACTCAAACGATGCTTATCTTTATCAAACAGGTGAGCTGGCTTACTTTGGCGAGCAGTGGCAAGCAACACTACAATTACAAGATTTTGAAGTACTCGGTGATCATCAATCTAGTTATAAAACTTTACCTCATGTTGAACTTTCTGCTCAACAACCGCTAAATTTTTTATCTGGCCAATTTGAACTTTATTCTGAGTTAACTAACTTTCAATCGTCACAAAAAGATCAAGTAGAAGCAAACCGCTACCATGTTGAAGCAGGCTTTACCTTCCCAATTACAAGACCGGCTTGGTTTTTAAATTCTGAAGTAAAGTTAATGCATACTTATTATCAACAAGACAATATTACGACAGGAAGTTCACTAGAAGAAACGGTAGAAAGAACGTTGCCCAAAGTACGCATTCATGCGGGTGTTAATTTTGATAGGCAACTGTCAGCTTTTGGACAGAACTATCGCCATACCTTAGAACCACAATTACAATACCTTTATGTGCCTGACAAAGATCAATCTAATATTGGCTTATATGACACAACTATTTTGCAAGATGATTTCCACGGAATTTTTCGAGATACTCGTTATAGCGGCATAGATAGGATTGCAGCGGCTAATCAATATACTTGGGGGATCACGAGTAGACTACTTGATGAACAGAACTTGGAAATAATTCGTGTTAGTCTTGGTCGTATTCAATATCTTGGTGACAATAATACCAACCTTGCCAATGATGCTTTGTTAACTGATAATGACGTCACTAACAATAAACAATCATCTGTAGCAGCTGATTTGTTTTACCGAGTAAATCACCAATGGCAAGTGAGTGGAGATATTCAATACAACACCCTAGAGAATTTTACTAATAAAGGGCAAGTTAATGTTGATTACCAAATTAACAAATATAATCTAATTCAATTGAACCATCGCTATACTCGTAATGTCTCAGGAGATAGCTTAGAACAAGCTTCCCTCTTAACAAGTATTGCCATTAACGAAAATTGGGCATTTGTTGGACGTTTAACGCAAGATTTACAACAAGACAGAAGTTTAGAGTCATATGCAGGCTTTCAATACGAAAGTTGCTGTTGGGCGGTACGTATAGCTTATCAGCGCCATATTAACTCAAACTTAGATGCTGTCAGCTTTGTTGAAGAAGGCCGTGAAGCATTTGATACAGGTATTAGTATCAAACTCATTATTAAAGGCTTAGACGGTAAACAGTCAGCCATAGGTACGCAAGAGATGTTTGATAAGAGCATATTTGGTTATAAACGCCCTTATTACTTACAAAATTAGCGACATACGCAATATTAAAATATAAAACAAGACATAAAAATATGAAATATAGAATTAAAGCATTACTGTTAGCCTCTAGTCTTATCATTACCACGATGACGTCTGTACAAGCTAAAGAAGAGCTACTTGATAGAGTAGCAGCCATTGTTGATAGTGGGGTCGTATTAGAGTCTGAAGTGAACGACTTACTTGTAAATATTAAACAACAATCTAAGAAAAATAATCAAAGCTTACCTTCTGATAAAGCTTTACGTATTCAAGTAATGGATAAGTTAATTAATGACAGCCTACTCAGTCAACTAGGCCAACGTATGGGTATCCAAATTAGTGATGCACAACTTGACCAAACCTTAAATAACATGGCCAAGGAAGACAAACTAACTTTAGCTCAATTTCGCCAACAGGTGATTAATGACGGGACTAGTTATGAAAAATACCGTGAAAATGTTCGCACAGAACTCGTTGCAGGTGAAGTTAGCCGTAACAGTGTGAGGCGCAGAATATTTGTGTCTCCACAAGAAGTAGCAAATTTACTTACCGTAATGAAAGAGCAAAGCACAAATAACGTTGAATACCATTTAGGTCATATCCTAATAGAATTCCCTGCTGATGCCAGCCAAGAAGAGCTAGCGGCAGCTAAAACCCGTGCAACAAAAGTAGTTGAATTACTTAATGATGGTTCTGATTTCGCAAAAATTGCAATTACCTCATCTGGTGATGCTAATGCGTTAAAAGGCGGAGATTTAGGTTGGAAAAATATCAATGAAATGCCAACACTGTTCTCAGAACTAATTAGCGATAAACCTAAAGACACAATAGTGGGTCCAATTAGAACAGGTTTAGGTTACAGCATAGTTAAAGTATTGGATATTCGCGGTAGAAAAGTCGTTGAAGTTGAAGAAGTAAAAGCTCGCCATATATTAATTAAGCCTTCTATTATTTTAAGTGATGAAAAGGCCAAAGATTTATTGCAAGGTTTTTTAAATCAAATAAACGCAGGCGAGGCGACTTTTGAAGAGTTAGCTAAAGAGCATTCTGAAGGACCAACCTCTGTTCGTGGTGGTGATTTAGGTTGGGCAGATCCTACAAAATATGATCCCGCTTTTAAAGACGCGCTAGCAACGATGAAAAAAGGTGAATATCATAAACCATTTCGTTCATCTTTTGGCTGGCACATTATCCAATTAAACGATCGACGTATGGTTGACGCTACTTCACAACTAAATGAAAACCGTGCTTATCAAATTCTATTTAACCGTAAATATGGTATGGAAAGTACCCGTTGGTTAAAAGAGACACGCGATGAAGCTTATATTGAAATATTTGAACAGGATAACAAGTAATGACACAACGTATTGCCATTACCCCCGGTGAACCTGCAGGTGTTGGTCCCGACTTAATAATTACTATTGCTCAACAAGCTTGGCCTGTTGAGATGGTAGTCATTGCTTCAAAGACATTATTACAAGAGAGAGCAAAAGAGCTTTCTTTACCGTTAACCTTAATCGATTATGATCAAGAAACACCAGCGAAACCACAACAAGCGGGCAGTTTAACTGTGCTTGATGTTGAATTAACTGAAGCTTGTGTACCCGGAACACTAAACAGTGCGAATGGCTCATATGTAGTAGAAACACTCAGAATTGCGAGTGAAAAAAACATATCAGGCGAATTTGATGCCATTGTTACTGGCCCTGTACACAAAGGATTAATAAATAAAGCGGGAATTGCTTTTAGTGGACACACTGAGTATTTTGCAACTCAAGCTAACTGTACTGACGTTGTGATGATGCTAGCGACGAAAGGTCTACGTGTCGCGTTAGTAACCACGCACATACCATTGGCCTATGTATCTAAAGCAATAACCTATGAACGTTTGCAGAAAGTCACTCGGATTTTACATAAAGACTTGCAAGAGAAATTTGGTATTAAATCGCCTAAAATTTATGCTTGTGGTATTAATCCTCATGCTGGTGAAGATGGTCACCTAGGCCGTGAAGAAATAGAAATAATGGAACCTGCTTTTACTGAGCTCCGCGCTGAAGGCATAGATATAATTGGTCCCTTACCTGCCGATACCATTTTTCAAGAAAAGTACTTGGCTGAAGCTGATGCGATTTTAGCTATGTACCACGATCAAGGTCTTCCTGTACTCAAATATAAAGGGTTTGGTTCCTCAGTAAATATAACACTAGGGTTACCTTTTATTCGTACTTCTGTCGATCACGGGACAGCACTTGAGCTTGCCGGTAAAGGTACCGCAGATTCTGGCAGCTTTATTGAAGCAATGAGCAATGCCATCAACTTAGCTAGTAATAAATAGTTTAATAAAGAAGTAGTTATGAACGACAAAAAACATTTAGGTCATCAAGCCAAAAAGCGCTTTGGACAAAACTTTCTCCATAATGATGCAGTGATCAGCGACATTGTCGATGTCATTAATCCTGAACCTGGTGAAAATTTAATAGAAATTGGTCCCGGTTTAGGTGCCTTGACGGAACCTGTGATCGAGCGCGCAGGTAAATTATCAGTCGTTGAATTAGACAGAGATCTTGCCCATAGACTTCGTCATCATCCATTTTTAGCTAAAGATTTAACTATCTATGAGACCGATGCACTGAAATTTGATTTTTCTCAATTAGCGAACGAAGAAAAACCACTGCGTATTTTTGGTAACCTACCTTATAACATTTCTACACCGCTTATTTTTCATCTTTTGACATTCAAAGATAAAGTAAAAGATATGCATTTTATGCTTCAAAAAGAAGTTGTAGAACGAATGGCTGCAGGACCACATTGTAAAGCTTATGGTCGTTTATCAATAATGACTCAATATCAATGCCAAGTGTTTCCTGTCATGGAAATAGGGCCTGAGGCCTTTAAACCTGCCCCTAAAGTTGATTCAGCGATAGTGCGTTTAATTCCTCATACACATATTGAAAACCCTGTTAAGGATATCAATGCACTGAATACTGTTTGTTTAGCTGCCTTTAACCAACGCAGAAAAACTATCCGAAATACCTTTAAGAAATTAATTTCTGAAGCACAATTAGCAGAATTAAATATCGATGCTAATTTACGTCCAGAAAACCTATCGCTTGATGAATATAAAAAACTTGCCGACTTTATTGTTGATAACCCGCCAGAAGTTGCTCCGGTGAAGGAAAAAAGACGTATGGCGAAAAGTAAAAAAAATGATAATTCAGATAATAAGTTGAACGAGAATTTTTCCCAAAAAGCTGAATAATTTATGGCCCTTTATCTGGTAGGCGATATTCAGGGTTGCTTTAACGAGTTGACCTCCTTGTTATCACAAGTCAACTTCGACCGTAATAATGATGTCCTTTACCTTGCGGGTGACTTAGTCGCTCGCGGTCCAAACTCTCTTGAAACTTTGCGTTTTGTTAAATCTCTTGGTGAAAGCGCAAAAGTTGTTTTAGGTAATCACGACTTACATTTACTTGCTGTTCACGCCGGTATTAAGAAAGCTAAAAAATCAGATTATCTATCAGCACTATTGGCTGCCCCTGATATTAAAGAGCTTATGGATTGGTTAGCCGCCCAACCGTTAATCCAGAAAATACCGAAAATCAGCTCGGGCTCAGGCGATATTTTCCCTAAAAATCAGGTTAAAAA
>CAJXRC010000035.1 GCA_913058405.1 uncultured Colwellia sp.
TCATCACAGCGCCTTGAATTGAAATTGCTCAAGCACTCTGAAACCTGCATCTTGAATGGTAACGGGTATAAACTAACTGTTTTAATTGGTTGGTTAGGGTATATAATCGCTATATTCCAAATGTTTATTATAAAGAAATGTGACAAGGTTATGAGTATGAAATTAAACTGCGATTTAGGTGAAAGTTTTGGCGCTTGGACTATGGGACTTGATAAAGAAGTCATGCCTCATATTGACCAAGCAAATATTGCCTGTGGTTTTCATGCCGGTGATCCTTTAGTGATGCAAAAAACACTCGCATTAGCTAAAAAATTTCAAGTCAGTGTAGGCGCACATCCAAGTTATCCTGATTTGGTTGGTTTTGGCCGCCGCTCACTAGCTTGCTCGTCAGAAGAAATAATAGCGTTAATTCACTATCAAGTAGCAGCCTTAGATGGCATGGCAACCGCACAAGAGGTATCTATTGACTATGTAAAACCTCATGGCGCTCTTTATAACGATATGATGAGGGAGCCTAAGGTATTTGAAGCTATTTTAACTGCGCTTGCTCAATACCCAAAAAAACTTGCGTTGATGTTACAAGCAACAACTGATATCGAGGCGTATAAAAAGCAGGCAAATAAATTTGGTCTCGTTATTTACAGTGAAGCGTTTGCGGATCGCTGTTATGACGATGAAGGCCGCTTATTAGCACGCAGTCAATCGGGTGCTGTGCTAAATAAGGAGGATATGCTTAACCAAGTTAAGCAATTATCAGAACAAGGCACAGTCACCACCATTTCAGGCAAAGTGCTCAAGCTTAGTGTCGATAGCATATGTGTTCATGGTGATAATATCGCAGGTGTTCAGGCTATTCGTGAAATCAAAGAGTTACTGAGCTAATGTCAACCTTGATAAATGAGTGTATTCGCCTTGAAATTGCAGGTGAAAATTCCTTGATGCTTTACTTTTCAGATAAAGGCCAAGAATCGTCAGTTATCACGCCAAATATCAGCAGTCATGTTCAGCAAGCAGATCAGCTTATCCGTGAGCATTTCAAAACTGAAATTGTTGATCTCATTCCGTCATACGCCTCAATATTAGTGGTGTTTAATTTAGGTGAAATAGATCACCACAATTTGCGCAATAAACTAAAAAGACTATTGAAGCAATGCAACAGTGTAAGCAATACACAGGGGCGACTAGTTGAGCTACCCGCTTATTACTCGCTCGAATCAGGCATGGATTTACCGCGCATTGCCAAGCACGCCAAATTGACCATTGAGCAAGTGATTACCTTGCATCAAACGCAGGAATATCGAGTGTATGCCATAGGTTTTGCTCCAGGTTTTGCTTATTTAGGGGAAGTTGACGATCGCATTGCGATGCCTAGGTTAACTACGCCTAGACTAAAAGTGCCGAAAGGCGCCATTGCGATTGCTGATAGACAAACTGCTGTTTATCCAGCGCAGTCTCCTGGTGGTTGGAATCTCATTGGTTTATGCCCAGTTGATATGTTTAACGCACAAGCAAAGCCTACTATGCCTGTTGAAGTCGGTGATAGGGTAAAATTCATTGCGATAGATAAACAGCAGTATCTTGAATTAGGTGGTAATTTACCCAATCAAGTGAGTTCACATGACTATAAGTAAGAATGCTTTAGGGTTTATCGTTACCAATGCCGGTGTATTAAGCCTGATTCAAGATGCGGGTCGTTTTGGTGCCTTTAATTTAGGACTCACTAATGGTGGACCTGCAGACTCTTTAGCTTTTTATTGGGCCAATAGATTATGTGGAAATGAGCTAGGAGCTACTGCCATTGAAATTAGTTTGGGTGGACTAGAGCTTATTGCGCAAGTTAATTGTGTTATCGCGGTTACCGGTGCCCCGATGCCCTTGAGTATTAATGGGCTACCACAGACATGTTGGCAAAGCTTTTTGGTAAAAGCAGGGGATACTATTCAGTTAGGTTTTACGCCGCTTGGCGTACGCTGTTATTTGGCCGTTGCAGGTGGCTTTACTATAAAACCAAGTTTTGGCAGCACAGCGACAGTTTGCAGAGAGTCGGTGGGTGGCCTTAATGGCGGAAAACTGGTTAAGCATGATGTATTAGCTTGCCGAGCGATGTCTAAATCTGACAGCAGTATAAAACAACTGATGTTAGCCGAAAATGATCAACCACAGTATGGGGATGAAGTGCAGTTACATACGGTCTTAGGGTATCAGCAAGCTAATTTTTCAAGTATTGAGAAAAGGTTGTTTTTCTCAAATGAATATCAAATTAGTCAACATTGGGATCGTATGGGATATCGTTTACAAGGTCGTGCGGTAAAGTCAGACATTGACGGTATTTTATCGGAAGGGATTTGTTACGGTGCGGTGCAAATACCAGCGAATGGTCAACCAATAGTTTTACTTAATGATAGACAAACGATTGGTGGCTACCCCAAAATTGGCTCTGTGATTTCACAAGATTGCGCGAAAATATCACAATTACGCCAAGGTGATAAAGTGTGTTTTGAGCCTATTTCTATGTCACAAGCAGATAATATGTTTCATCTTAATTTGAGACGATTTACACAAACAAAGCTCATTAATTACTCCTAGCCTCAACTTTACAATTTGAGTTGAGGTTAGGTAAATTGCTACTGAACATCAAGTGGCGATATATATCCGTCAGGTTTTAACGCTAATACATCACAATCTAATTGGTCAATAACATGTTCAGCAGTATTACCAATAAGCGCAGCGGAAATACCAGTGCGACCAATAGTACCCAAAATAACTAATTCAGCATCAATCTTTAAGGCTGCCTGTTCAATAACGGCTTCTGGTAAACCCTCTTCAACGTAAGTATTACTTAACGGGATATCAAAGCTATTAGCATGCTTATTCATTGCTTCTTTATGATGGGCTTGCATGGCGCTATTATACTCGCTAGCGTCAAACTCAGGGATTTCTATGGCAATATTAACTGGTGTTCCAGGGAAAGAATTCACTAAATGCACATTGGCCGTGATTAGTTGTGCAATATTTTTTGCTTGCTTAGTTATCGCTTCATTTAAAGAAAGATGTTCAGCTTCATCACTTCCGACATTGACAGCGGCTAAAATATTGCCTTGTTGCGGCCATTCATGTTCCTTAACTAGTAATACTGGGCAAGGACACTTTCTTAAAATATGCCAATCAGTTGGTGTAAAGACCACTGATTTAAATTTGTCATGTTGGTGCGTGCCTTTGACCACTAGATCATACTGATGCTCAATGACTTGCTCAATTATGGCTTCAAAAGGACGGTTATGCCAAACCACTTTACTGGTGATCTCTATTGGACTATTGGTAACTGAAATGATGTCATCTAACCATTGCTGTTTTTCTGTAATAACCATTTGACGCATGGTATCGCGCTCACCACTAGATAAAATAGTGGTCATCTCATAAGAAAAATCAAAAATACTAAAAAAAGCAGTGATCTTTATTTGCTGATCTGGGGTGGCAGTACTAATTCTCGATGCAAGATCAATAGCTCTTTTAAGGGCTTTTTGTTCATCTGTTGTTGGATCTATCACAACAAGGATATTTTGATACATGTCCATGGCAACCTCTGCAAATATAAATTATAGCGTTAGCTTATTTATAGCAAAGTTGACAAATTAATGCTTGTTTTAAATCAAGTTTATTTTGTTATAGGTTTATAATCTTTTAACGATAATAAACCTATATCAGGAAGGCAGAAGGTACTAGAGGGCAGCTGTATCGCAAAGACTGTCGATATCAATAATCGAAATTAATTTTCCATCAACTTTGATCAAGCCACTTTTATGAAAGCGATTCAATAAACGGCTAATCGTTTCAACAGTTAAACCAATATAATTACCTATATCACTGCGTGTCATGGTTAAGCGAAACTCTGTCGATGATAAACCACGTGCATGGTATCGTTCACTTAGGCTCACCAAGAAAGTCGCAACACGTTGCTCAGCATTCTTTCTGTTTAGCAGCGTTAACATCTCTTGATCAGTTTTAATTTCATGACTCATTAAACGCAATACCTGTTTTTTGAGCTTAGGCATAGTGTTAGATAACTCATCTAAATTTGTATAAGGAATTTCACACACCATTGAAGTTTCAAGTGCTTGGGCAAAACTAGGATGTTGACTTTCAGCAATAGCATCAAAGCCAAGTAAATCACCCGCTAAATGAAACCCAGTGATTTGTTCTTCGCCTTGTTCATTAACGGTAAACGTTTTAAATGTACCTGAGCGAATAGCATATAATGCTTGCATTTCTTGACCATCATGAAAGATTTTATCGCCTTTATGTATAGGACGTTTTCGGTCAATAATATTGTCAAGAGAATCAAGTTCTTTATCATTTAAAGAGAAAGGTAAACATAGCTCACTAATGCTACAGTTCTGACACTTTATATGCTGTATCGTAGGACAACTTTTATTTTGCATGATATTACTCTGTGACGTAGCTAGTTAGGCTAACTTTAAGACAAGTATATGTTATTAGAACATTACTTGATATGCAACAATAAAACTGTAGATACCGTAGGTAATAAGAGAAATAGCCATGATTTTTCGAAAGGCCGTATTGACTAGTAGATTTTTTATGCTACCAATTCCAAGTGATAAGGCAACTAAGGCAGGTAAAGTACCTAATCCGAAGAAAAGCATAATTACGGCACCTGCTAAACTATTACCACTTGCAAGCGCCCAAGTTAGGGTGGAATAAACCAAACCACAAGGTAACCAACCCCATAAAGCGCCTAAACCTAATGCTTTCTTAGATGTATCCACAGGAATAACATGTTTAGCCAGAGGTGATAAAAAACGCCATAAACCTTTGCCCAATGATTCAATTCTATTTAACCATAAAAGCCATTGACCAATATATAAACCTAAGAGAATAACAAAAACTGCTGCAACTAGGCGTAAACCAGCAATAGGTAAACCAATATTCTTAGCTGCAATAGAGCCGGTGAAACCGACAATGGCACCTATAAAGCAATAAGTAGCAATACGACCAAAATGGTATAATAACACGAGATTTAAACGAGATGTTTGGGGGGAACAGCTTGATGGTTTAGAGACTACGTTTACAGGAATGTCGCCTTGCTCGCTGGCTTGAATGATCGGCTCGGCTGATGGTTTATCAATAGCAGAAGTCAGGATGGTAGTGATGCCACCGCACATAGCTAAGCAATGCCCAGAGCCAAGTAAACCAATAATAAAAGCAGAAAATACATCTAAGCTCATGGTTTATCAGAGCTTTGCTTAGTGTTATCAGTTTCTTCTTTCTGATTTTCTTCGATGATTTTACTTTGTGGATTATCATCAAAAAGAATACTCATGCCCTGTTTTTCTAGGTCTTCAAATTGTTCAGTTTTTACTGCCCAGAAAAATAGATAAATGCCCAAAATAGTAAGCAATATTGCTATAGGGATTAAGATATAAATAATACTCATATTGTTCTCATTACGTTGTTTATTCGATGGCTCAGGTTATCCGTCAGCAGCACTTTATTTTGTAACTCATAATCAAACTTACTTTTTAAGTAAGCGTAATGAATTGGTAATAACTAAAATGGAGCTAGCCGACATGCCAATAACTGCCATGTAGGGTGTTATATAACCAGCTACAGCCAAAGGTAATACGATAGCATTATAACCAAAAGCCCATAAGTAATTCTGGAAAACTATTCGACGAGTTTTGTGAGCTACTTTTATCAATGTCTCGATACTACTCATTTTGTTATTGAGCAAGATAACATCTGCGCCACTTTTAGTGATGTCTGCGCCGCAACCCATAGCAATAGAAATATGCGCAGCACCAAAAACTGGTGAGTCGTTCACGCCATCGCCGGTCATTGCTACTTTATACCCTTGTTTTTGAGCTTGCTTAAGTTGCTCCATTTTATCTTGAGCGCTGAGGCCACCTAGGACAGTATTAACAGGTAATTGTTGAGAAATGGTGTCACATGCCATTTGACTATCGCCGGATAATAATAACGTTCGATTGCTTTTATTAAGGTTTGATATTGTGTCAAAAGCATCATCTCTAATCTTATCAATGAGGTAAAATGCGGCAATAACTTGTTTATTGGCTATTAAAATACAGCTAGCATCACGAAATGCTCCTACTTGGCTTTCATCCAAAGACGCCATATTTTCTAACCAGGTGTATTTACCAATGGCATATTCTATATTATTTAAAGTGCCTGTGACACCTTGTCCAGAATGCACTTTAACGTGTTCAGCCGATAGGCTGTAATCTCGATATTCAGCAAATGGCTTGGCAATCGGATGCTCTGAATAGGTTTCTAACGCTGCTGCGATGGCAAGTGTTTTCTCTTGATTAAATTTTGATTCACTATTAACTAACTCAACCCTGCTAATGGTAAATTCACCGGTCGTTAAGGTACCTGTTTTGTCAAAAGCAAAGCAGTTTATTTTTGGCATGGTCTCCATAACGTGACCACTCTTGATCATGATGCCTGCTCGATTTAAATGGGTGGTTGCACAGGTCAAAGCGGTAGGAGTGGCTAGTGAAAGTGCGCAAGGGCAGGTCGCTACAAGTACAGAAAGGGTGATCCAGAAAGCTTCTTCTGGCAAGTGTTGCTGCCAATAAATAGCGGTAGCTATTGAAGTTAATAAAATAAGAGCTACAAAATACTGTGCAATTTTATCAGACAGTTTTGCTATTTTAGGTTTATGCGCTTGGGCTTCTTCGCTTAATCGAATGAGCTGGCTTAGGAATGATTGGTTTGTTGCTTGCTTAACTTGCACGGTAATATTACCGTCACCATTAATCGTTCCAGCGAAAACATTATCATTGATTGTTTTATTAATGGGTAATTGCTCGCCAGAGAGCATAGCTTCATTTAGCTGACTTAGCCCTGAGATTATAACACCGTCAGCAGGTACAACTTCACCAGGTTTAATAATAACCTGGTCTCCCTTAATAAGTTGTTTAGCGGCAATTAATACCTCTTTAGACTGTGATTCTTCGCTAATACCATCGCCCGAAAGTACGATTTTAGTTGCCGTCATTGGCATTAACTTTAATAAATTAGCAGATACCTGCGAGGCATGTGAACGGGCTCTAAATTCTAAAAACTTACCAATGAGTAATAAAAAGGTGAACATAGAAACTGATTCAAAATATACCTCTCCTTGCTGAGTAATTGTCGCCCAAGCACTCGCGCTAAAAGCTAAAATAATAGCAATAGAGACAGGGACATCCATGGACAGCCGCTTTGCTTTTAGCGCTTTTATTGCGCCGGTATAAAATGGAAATGCACCATAGAAAATAATAGGAATTGCTAAAATGAAACTAACCCAGCGTAGATAAACTTTATTGTGCTCAGCCATTTCAGAGAAGGCGCCAAAATAGAGGCCAAACGCTATCATCATTATTTGCATCATTAAGATGCCACTTATACCTAGGCGCTTGATAAAGGCTTTGCTTTGTTTCTTGTTTCTTAACTCAGCTTCGTTGGCCTTAAAAGGCAGAGCTTGATAACCAATATGTTCAATAGCGTGTAATATATCACTGAGTTTTAGCGCATCATCTTGCCATTTAACCGTTGCTCTTTGACTAGTCGCATTAACGTTGATCTTGACTAAACCTTCCAGCTTCTCTAATTGCATTTCGATAAGCCAAGCACAAGCAGCACAACTGATACCATCAATGGTTAGTATTGCTTCTTTATAATCATTCTCTTGATAAATGAATTCAGATTGCAAGACGGCTTCATCGAGTAATTTGTTTTTTTGCAATTGTTCAGGAACAAGGGATTGACCTTTTTGAGCAGGCTCTGTTCTTACGGCATAATATTGAGTTAGGCCGTTATCGACGATAGTTTGAGCGACTGCTTGGCAACCAATACAACACATAGGCTGCTGGATTTGGCTGATTTCAACCGAGAGGTTAATGCCACGAGGAACGGCTTCATTGCAGTGAAAACATTTGCTAGTCATGGTTACTTTCTTAAGACTTGGAGTCACTATGATGAATTGCTGAATTCATCATAGTGATGAGGATGGTATTATTTTATTGGGCTTTTATCGGGTTTGGAATTAAATCAATAAAATCACTTTGTGGTAAAGTAATCGTATCTTGTATCTTCCAGTGACCTTCAAAAGGGGATAAGGTCAGTTTCCATTTGCCACTAATATCATGATCAAATTGATGTCTAAAATAGCCGTTACCATCAGGCGTTAACGCGAGATAAAAATCTTTGTCTTCTAAGGTTGGGTGAAAAAAATTAATATTGAGTAGTGGAAAGACTTTTTCAATGCCAGTTGGTTTAATGATTAATTCATTACCCTTTAATTGAAGAGCGAAGCGCATACCTAGTTTCTGAGCGGTTTTTACTTTACCAACTTCTAAATTTATCGTTTTTCCTGTTTTATAATAATCTCCAACAACTAACGTATCAGGATTAGTGTTGGCAATAATATAAGTCGTAATACCGGCTACAACAGCAGTAAAAGGAAGGATAAAAACTAACCAAGCCCAAGGCTCACGGTACCAAGAAGATTTCATAAATGTACTTACATTAACAAGTGAATATGGAGCAAGATTATACCCTTATTATTACCTTGCAGCTAGTTTTGTACCATTTAAAAGACATAAAAAAACCCTTGATTACAAACTGTAACAAGGGCTTTTATATTTAGGATGAACGGTAGCTCACGGTGCCATAGATGGCAAGGAGTGAGCCAGTACATTCAACACATATTTCATTATCAATGTTTTGCTAATTAATCTTGAGAAAGACTATAAACATAAGCACTAATCAAGTGAACTTTTTCTTCACCTAGAATATCTTTCCATGGTGGCATAACACCAGCGCGACCATTGCGGATAGATGATTCAATTGCACGTTGTGAACCGCCGTATAACCAAATATTATCTGTTAAGTTAGGCGCGCCCATAGGCATACCTAATGCTAAGCTACCTTGGCCATCGGGACCATGACAACCAGCACAGAGTGCAAATTTAGCTTTACCAGCTTTCGCTAATTCTGGGTCAACAGAGCGTCCACTTAAGCTTATAACATAAGCTGCAACTTCTTTAACACCTTGGTCGCCGCCTAAAGCGCCTTCCCAAGCCATCATGCCAGATGCAATACGACCATTCATAATAGTCTCTTTGATCACTTCAGGTGTACCGCCATATAACCAGTCTTTATCAGTTAGGTTAGGGAAGCCAGTAGTACCATGTGCATCAGAGCCATGACATTGTGCGCAGTTTTGAATGAACAAACGCTGACCCACTTTTAAAGCTTCGCCATCAGTGGCTAAATCTTCAATGCTACGCGCAGCGTAAGCTTCAAAGATTGGGCCAAATTTAGCATCAGCAGCAGCAACTTCACGGTCATACTGAACTAATACACCAGAGTCTTTTTGTAAATTCTCTAATGTTTTAGCTTTTGATTCAGCAAGGTTTAAAATGCCTTGGTTCGAGCTCTTCCAGCCTAAAAGGCCAGTCCAGTTACCTAAACCATAAAGCGCAATATAACCAAATGCCCAAATGATAGTTAATAAGAAAAACGTACTCCACCATTTAGGTAAAGGGTTGTTTAACTCTTCAATGCCGTCAAATGTATGACCCATTGATTCGCCTTCTTCAACGCCTGCAAAGTTCTTTAAGCACATACGTAGTAGTAAAAAACACCCTACTAACGAGCCAAGGGTAAGAACCCAAACCCATATATTCCAGAAGCTAGACATTATTATTCGTCTCCTGTTTGCTTTCTTTATCGAGATGACGCTTTTTATCTGCTGAATTTAACTTGTCTTCTTCAAAAATAGAGTTTGCGACATCATCAAATGAGTCTTTACGCTTTTTTGAATAGGACCATACAACGATGATAATAAACAACGCCAATATAAGGAGGGCAAAAAACCCTCTGAGTGTTCCGTAATCCATGATGCTCAGCTTACTTCAATGCGTGGCCAAGTGATTGCAAGTAAGCAATCAAGGCACTCATTTCAGTTTTACCTTTTACAGCATCTTTAGCACCGTCAATTTCTGCTTGAGTATAAAGCGGAATTGCATTGCCATTTTCATCTTTATGACTACGGTTACGGGTTAGGAAGTTAAATGTTGATAACTTTCTAGCGATTAATTCACCATCAAGGGTATTGGTGTTCAACCAGCTATAAGCAGGCATGTTTGACTCAGGAACCACTGAACGAGGGTCCGTTAAATGAGCAATATGCCAATCATCACTATAACGACCACCAACACGTGCTAAATCTGGACCAGTACGCTTAGAACCCCATAAGAATGGATGTTCCCACACACTTTCACCAGCAACACTGTAATGACCATAGCGCTCTGTTTCTGCGCGGAAAGGACGAATCATTTGACTATGACAGTTACTACAACCTTCACGGATATAAATATCGCGACCTTCCATTTGCAGGGCAGTGTAAGGTTTTAAGTTATCAACTGGCGTCGTTGTTTCTTTCTGGAAGAACAATGGCGTAATTTCTACTAAACCACCAATGCTGATCGCAAAGACAGTAAATAGGAAGAACAAGCCAACGTTCTTTTCAACTTTTTCATGTGAATTTTTCATATGGCTCTCCTTAAGCTACTTCAAGAGGCTTAAGACTTCCGTCTTTAGCACCAATTGTTTTAAACATGTTGTAAGCCATTAATAAGAAACCAGTTACCACTAATACACCACCTAAGAAGCGGATGAAGTAGAATGGATAAGAAGCGGTTAAACTTTCAACAAAGCTATACGTTAATGTACCGTCGCTATTTACAGCTCTCCACATTAACCCTTGCATAACACCTGAGATCCACATTGCTACGATATAAAGAACAATACCGGCTGTGTGTACCCAGAAGTGAATGTTAATTAGCTTGATGCTGTACATACGACCTTGGTTAAATAAGATTGGAATTAAGTGGTACATAGCACCAATTGAAACCATAGCTACCCAACCTAGCGCACCAGAATGAACGTGACCAACAGTCCAATCAGTATAATGAGATAATGCATTAACTGATTTTATTGCCATCATCGGGCCTTCAAAGGTAGACATACCGTAGAAAGATAATGAAACAATTAAGAAACGTAAAATAGGATCGCTGCGAAGCTTATGCCATGCGCCAGAAAGCGTCATGATACCGTTGATCATACCACCCCATGAAGGAAGGAATAATACGATAGACATTACCATACCAACTGACTGAGCCCAATCAGGAAGAGCAGTGTAATGTAAGTGATGAGGACCAGCCCAAATGTATAAAGAAACTAATGCCCAAAAATGAACAATAGATAAACGGTAAGAATATACAGGACGTTCTGCTTGTTTTGGTACGAAGTAATACATCATACCTAGGAAACCAGCAGTTAATAAGAAACCAACGGCATTATGTCCATACCACCACTGCATCATGGCATCAATTGCGCCAGAATAGAGTGAGTATGATTTCATTGCAGAAACAGGTATAACCATTGAGTTACCGATATGCAATACAGCAACAGTAACGATAAAGCCACCAAAGAACCAGTTAGCTACGTAAATATGCGAGGTTTTACGTTTAACTAAGGTACCAAAGAAGACGATGGCGTACGAAACCCAGACAACAGCAATAAGAATGTCAATTGGCCATTCTAGCTCTGCGTATTCTTTAGTAGAGGTATAACCTAAAGGTAACGAGATAGCCGCTGCAACGATAACAGCTTGCCAACCCCAAAAGGTAAAGGCTGCTAACTTACCGCCAAATAATCGCGTTTGACAGGTACGTTGCACAACGTAATAAGACGTGGCAAATAAAGCACTTGTACCAAAAGCAAAAATTACAGCATTGGTATGAAGTGGACGAAGACGGGAGTAGGTTAACCAAGGTGTATCAAAGTTTAACGCAGGCCAAATTAATTGTGCCGCGATAAGTACACCTACTAGTGTACCCACGATTCCCCAGATTACAGTCATTACAGTAAACTGACGTACAACATCGAAGTTGTAGTCTACTGCTGACGTATTACTTGTGGTCATGTTAAGGATTCCGCAGTGTTATTATTAATCAGAAAGTATTTCTTGCTGTAATACCTAAACATGAAAGCCTTAGATATAGGACACAATTCATACTAACTCTGTGTGTTTGCTCTATGAGCTGTGAGATATGTCACATCCGTGTAAGTAAATGTGTCTAAATCCCAGCAATTTTACCCCTTGGCAAGGATATAAATCAACAACTATGCGCGTTTAAATTTGATGTAGATCAATAAAAGAGAATTGCCCTTAAATTGCGTGTGGATATTAATTGAACAATAAAAAGATAAAAGTAACTCAATGAGTTAGCAAAGATTTATCAATTTTTGATTTTTTACTAACGATAAATATTAGCAGACCTAGCAGCCGCCTTACTTAGGGGCTTTTTGGGATGATTTATTAGTAAGGTAATTTTACGATTTTCTTGATGAATATTATAGATTTGCAAGTTTCTTTAATTGGTTTAGAGATAATAACGTTAATTGCTTTCCATTAAGGTTAATTAACTGTTCATGTTGAAATTTTGACAAAAGTCGACTTAAGGTTTCACGACGTATACCTAAAAAGCAAGCAATATCCTGACGGCTAATTGTTAATTCAAAGACTGATTCACTGCCTGAATGTTTAGCATTGCGTTGACAAATGTTGAGCAAAAATGCTGCTAGTAAACAATCAGCCGATTTTTTACCGGTAATCGCATGAGCATTGCGTTGCTGCTCGTAGCTTTGTTTAGTGAGTAATTGAATTAGGTTTTGCTGTAATTCAGGCGCTAATTGTGAACAGGCAGACAGTGGCTCGACAAAAACTTCACAAACTGAGTTATCACCTAAGGCGACTGCGCTGTAGTTATACCTTTCTAAAAATAACGCATCTTCTCCCATTAATTCCCCTGGAAATCTAAAGCCAACTATTTTTTCAATACCAGCATCATTTTTCTGACATAATTTAAAGGTGCCTGAGCAAACTGCGAATATCGCGGTTAGCGGACTAGCTTGGTCAAACAATGTCGGGCAAGTCGATGGAGTTTTCGGCAGAAGCGAGCTTTGTTCAGCACTGACTTCGACGCGTCTAGTTAGATAATTATTGGTTAAATCAATAGCTTGATTGTCAGAGCCAATTGGCTGGCAAATCGCTTGCATCGAACAATTGTCGCAATCAACGTAATGTGGATGCTTTTGCTGTGTTGTATTTTTCTTTGTCGATTTATTGGATAGGGTCATTTACTTACAACGAGTGTTTTATGCCAATTAAAGTTAAGTAAAAATTCTAAAGTTAATAGGCATAAACTTGCAATAACAAGACGGTTGGCTGGTACTATTCAGCCAATACTTAAGGTAGCTAGTTTACTGGCGTTAGTGGATAATAACAACTTTATACCAAGTTGATTAAATTTATTCCCAACTCAGAGCTACATTAGCGAACTTAGAACAAGAAAAATTTATTAAACATAGTTAGTCTATATTCAATTAATTTTACGCTGTTATCAGTTTGCGAATTAGCTTCCAAAGGACGAGTTTGAAAGGCTTATATGTTACGTTATTGATTTTGACAAGGAAATAACCATTCTCTTCAATCAATGCCTTACCTTTAAGCCTTTTAATTCTCGCTGAGTGGGAAATAACTTAATCAAATTGGTATTACAACAAAAGGTAGATTTTTCAGTGTGTCATAACAAGTTTCTAATTGTGTTAAAAAAGCTCAGTGTGATCGGATTTTTATTTCTTATTAGCGCCTGTAAACCGGTCAGTGATCAGGACGCTACAAAGCGTGCAAGTGCATTAGTTGCACAATGTATTGAGAGCCAGAATCAATGTGAAATAAGCACTGAACTTGGCAACTTTAGTATCAAGTTCTCTCAACATCAGTTATCAGAGAAGGTTAAGACTGAGCTACCCTTTTTTATTGAATTAACACAGCTACCTCAGCAAGAGACTATGCAAAGTATTACTAAAGCGACTGCTTACCTTGAAGGTAGAGATATGTTTATGGGTAAGGTACCTATCTTTTTTGAACCAGTGAGCACAAATAATGTTTATTTAGCTGAAAGCTTATTGGCTAACTGTAGTGAAGAACAAATGGTATGGCGTTTGTGGATAACTGTGGCATTGGAAGACAAAAGCAAAACATTTTTTGTCGACTTTACTAGCCAACGTTTATAGTCTGCGTCCTATTTAGTACAAAAAAGACAATAAAAAGCGAGTATCAAGCTCGCTTTTTTTAAATGTCTCTACTGACTAAACTTAGCTCAATGAAAATAAGCCGCTGCCGTTAAATATTATTAGTAACATCAACAGAAAGCTTTAATCGCTGACCGGGCTGTAAGTATTTCTTTCTATCAAGATTGTTCCAACGTTCAATATCGCTAATACGCACATTAAACTTATCAGCTATGCGAGCAAAAGAATCTCCACGGCGTACTTTATAAGTAATATTTCGCATTATGGCGTTTTCGACACTATTACCTGTTTTGTTGTTAGCAAAGCTCGACTTGTTTTTCTTTGAGTTGCTTTTTTGCCAAATCACTAACTTTTGGCCAAGTTTTAACGTGTCTCTTGGAGCAAATCCATTCCATTTAGCAATACTCTTGCTATTTACGCCATATTTACGACCAATGTCCCATAAATTATCACCAGATTTAACGGTGTGAACAAGCTTACGACCTTGTTGAGGGCGGCTTTGTTTTTTAGCGATACGTTGCTCTTGTGAGAAAACATAACTATCTAATGACTTAGCCGCGACAGGAATAAGTAAATGCTTTCCTGCTCTAATCTGATTGCCTTTAATGTTATTTACTTGTTGTATCAAATCAACGCGGGTATTAAATTTCTTGGCAATTACCCCTAAGTTATCACCGCTTTTAATTTTATAGCGCTGCCATGCGAGTCGATCTTTCTTGCTTAGTTTATTCAGACCCAGTTCAAATTTCTCTACACTATGTGATGGTAGTAATAGGCGGTGGGGGCCATCAGGATCGGTAGCCCAACGATTAAAACCTGGGTTTAAACGTTGTAACTCAGCTAAGGACAAACCTGCTAACGTTGCTGCTTTCGCTAAATCGAGCTGTGATTTAATATCTACTTGGCTCAATACGCTTTTATTATCGATGGAATAAAGTGATAAATTAAAGTCTTCAGGGCGTTTTACAATATCCGCTAAGGCTAATAATTTAGGGACATAAGCACGAGTTTCCTTTGGTAAATCAAGGGACCAAAAATCGGTCGGCTTACCTAGACGTTTGTTCTTTCTAACGGCATTTCTAACGCGACCTTCACCAGAATTATATGCCGCTAATGCAAGCATCCAATCACCATCGAAAAACTTATGAAGATATTTTAGGTATTTGATGGCACCTTCGGTTGAAGCAACGACATCACGTCTGCCGTCATACCACCAGTTCTGTTTCATACCAAAGCGTTCACCAGTGCCCGGTACAAACTGCCACATACCTGAGGCGCGACCATGAGAATAAGCAAAGGGGTCAAAAGCACTTTCTACAATAGGTAAGAAGGCCAGTTCGATTGGCATGTTGTTCTTTTCTAACTCTTGAACTATATAGTAAAGAAATGGCTCAGCACGCTTGGCAACACGGTTAAGATAACTCGGATGTTTTACATACCAATTTCTTTGTGAAATAAGGCGTTTTTGATTGGGAATATCAAAGGTTAATTGCTTACGAATACGTGGCCAAATATTGTTTTCAGCAATAGCTTTCTGATCTTTTAACGTGTTATTTAAAGAAAAGTCAACATCGGCAACCGGATGGATAACATCGATGCTTTCATCAGCCAAGAGCGCTTGATTAATTTCAACGGGATGTGCTGTGTCAACTTGCAACTCTGAATTGTTAGTAACGGCATTACCATCACTTTGGGATAGGCTTTGACAGCCAGCTAAAAGAACTACAACGGGTAATAATAAATACTTCATGAATAACCAGTTAAAATCAGCGGGAATTAAAAATAGTTGGGAAGATTAGCATGTTTAACACCAATCGGACTAATTAATTGGCGACTTAGCTCTAATTTACTGGCTTAGACAGCAGGTGCTAATGCAAGTGAATAGTTACTTAGGGAGTATGCTCAGCATAAAATTGACTGTCTTTATAATAAGCTAGAGCCTTTGACTAGCGCTAATTAAATGAAAGAACAGTCATTCATGACTATTTTCATATGATTTAAAAATTATCTTTCCAAGCTCTAATCGCGGCAAAAACATCGCTATTACTAGGCTGGTTTTCGTTACTATAGCTTTGTGCTGCAAGTTTAATAGAATGTTCATGGCAGCGAAGAAAAGGGTTTATTTGTAGCTCAAGTGCGATATTACTTGGAATAGTTGCATGGTTTTGTTGACGCTTTACCTTAACTTGTTCTGCATAGTTATGCAGGTCTGTATTATCAGGTTCTACTGCTAAAGCAAAAGATAAGTTTGCTTGAGTGTATTCATGAGCACAATAAATTAGCGTATCAGTTGCTAAATTCGCGAGTTTAGTTAGCGAGTGGTGCATTTGCTGAGGAGTTCCTTCAAACAAACGACCACAGCCACCAGAGAAAAGAGTGTCCCCACAAAATACCTTGTTTTCGTCATAATAAGCAATATGACCCTTGGTGTGACCTGGTAAGTCGAGTACAGTAAAGTGACAATTTAGCTCAGGTAAACTCACAGTGTCATTTTCTTTAAGAGTAATATCAAGCTGAGCTATATTTTCAGTCGCTGGGCCATAAACGGTTACCGACCAAGCGTTATCTTTGGCATATTCAAGGAGTTTTGCAATACCGCCAACGTGATCATTGTGGTGATGGGTGATCAAAATAGCAGATAAAATCAAATTATTTGTTTGTAAGTATTCTAGACATACTAAGGCATCACCTGGATCAACAAGTGCAATTTTATCATTGCTTTCGCTAGATATAGCCCAAATGTAATTATCATTAAACGCTTTAATTGCAGTAACAGTTTGGTGTGAGTTAGTCATA
Organism: uncultured Colwellia sp.; assembly: GCA_913058405.1. GTDB lineage: Bacteria > Pseudomonadota > Gammaproteobacteria > Enterobacterales > Alteromonadaceae > Colwellia. Next base: position 16,984 of record CAJXRC010000035.1, read on the forward strand.
TGAGATTTTACCTGTAGTTCGTTATATACTTGAGTAAGAATATACTCAACACCATTATACGCTTAAAAGAAGACTCTATGAAACCTGCGTTAGCTTTCCGACAACCACATTATCCTAGCTCGTGGCAGGCACTGCCAAATGGAGAGGTAATTAAAAAGGCAATAGAGCAAGAACTGGCACCTTGGTGGCAAAAGTTTTTTGGTTATCATTTAATTAAGCTTGGTGCATTAAGTAGTGAAATTGAAATACCCGACTGCACCATTAATCATCAAGTAAGTCTTAGCAGTAAAAATAGTGTGGCTAATGTAGTCGGAGATATTGATGATTTACCCTTGCAAGAGCATAGTGTTGATGTTTGTTTATTAAGTCATGCATTGGAATTCTCTCTTGACCCTCACCACGTAGTCCGCGAAGCCAATAGAGTCTTGATCCCTAATGGTTACTTAGTTTTGACCGGCTTTAACCCGCTAAGCCTTGTTGGCTTAAATCGATTGTTACCTTATAGACGAAGTAAAACACCTTGGAATGAACATTTTTTCTCGCCGATGCGGATAAAAGATTGGCTACATTTGATGGGATTTGAAATTTTAGCAGATCAACGATGTTTACATAGTAGTTTAACAGGAAAGCTTAGCACTAATAGCTTAGAGCAAAGATGGCACAAGTTAGCGAAAAATTACCTACCTGCCTTAGGATCTGTTTATGTTATCGTCGCAAAAAAGAGAGTTTTACCCTTAACACCAATAAAACCGAAGTGGCAGATTCGATCTGGATTTCGACCTGTAAAAGTTCCCAGCTTGAGTACTCCTAGAGAGTTAGCTGATAATAAAAAAAGTATCAGAAGAAATAATTATCCACAAGGACAATAGCTTTTGTAGCCTGAATACGTAACCTTTATCTTACCCTTATTGAAAAGTAACCCAACTATGCAAACTAATGAACTAGAACGTTATTTAACTGACTTATTAAAACCACAACAAATCAAAGATTTCACTCCTAACGGTCTACAAATTCAGGGCAGTAAAAGTATTAACAAAGTGATTACAGGCGTTACTGCTTCTAAAGCGCTCATTGATAAAGCTGTTGCAGAACAAGCGGACGCCATACTAGTACATCACGGTTATTTTTGGAAAAATGAATCTTACGTTATTCGTGGCATGAAACATGACCGTATCAAAGCTCTTTTGGTTAATGATATTAATCTATTTGCTTATCACTTACCCTTAGATATACATCCAACGCTGGGTAATAACGCACAGTTAGCTAAGTTATTTGGCATTGAAGATGTAGAGCCACTAGAAATTGGTAATCCATTGAGTGTTGCCATGCAGGGACGTATGGAACAATCGTATAGTGGTGAAGAGTTTACCCAGTTAATTAACAGCACACTTGAGCGAGATTGTTTGCATATCCCGGCACCAAGTAATAAACCAATAAAAACTATTGCATGGTGCTCTGGCGGTGGACAAGGTTATATTGAACTTGCCGCAGAGCAGGGCATAGATGCCTTTTTAACGGGTGAAGTATCAGAGCAAACGACTCACATCGCCCATGAAATGGATATACATTTCTTTGCTGCAGGCCATCATGCTACTGAACGTTATGGTGTAAAAGCCTTAGGGGAACATTTGGCTGAAAAACACGGATTAGAAGTCATCTTTATTGATATTGATAACCCCGTTTAAAATTCAATACTGAGGTAGTGCCAAGTACCACGCTAATAACTTTTAGTGAGCCTAAATAAATCAATAGATAAAAAATAAAATCAGTTAAATACCGATTTAAACCATTGCACTAACAGACCTAAACTCTCGTACCAGGCAATAGTGCTTTGTTCTAATTTCTTACTACTGGGCATATAATGAGCCCAGTTTTTTTCACTTTCTGGGTTTTTTACCCAATAACCAGTCGGTGCCGCAATAGGATATATTCCTTCTGCTTGAAAATAATTAATTGAGCGAGGCATATGATCAGCATTTGTCACAAGTATTACTCTGCTGCCTTGTACTCGTGGGGCAATGAGTTGTGCTTCTTCTTCAGTATCCTTTGGAAAATTCTCAGTTATAATTTTTTGTGCCGGAATACCTAAAAGTACCAATGATTGTTTTACCGTTTCCGCATTAGATACAGGATTATGTCCGCCGTAACCTGAAGTAATAATTCTCGCTTCGGGATGAAGTTGATAAATACGTACCGCTTCAACCATTCGTTGTAATGAGCAATTAGCTAGTTGGCTGGTAACTGGTAACTCTGCATTGGTATTATGTCGACAACCTAAAACTATTATGTAATCAACAGACACATTTGTTTGCACATAGGGTGGGTAGTCATTTTCAATGGCGGTCATAACCGTATCTGAAAAAGGTGCAAAAGCGCTAATAAGCAAAATGACTAGCGCTGCCGATAAGCTCTTAATACTTTGTTTAGGTTTTTTACGGTGAACAATGAGGGAAAAAATAAGTAATAACAGCACGATATTGATGGGCATGATCAGTACTGTGATGATCTTTTTAAGAAGAAATAAATCCATATGATTCAGCTAAGTTACCTAGAGCATTGATATTTATTTACTATATCAAGAATTGCTCTAGGCTGCTTAGCTAAATTAAATTTTGTCGGGAGAAAACTAAATTGTCCTAACTTAGTTTTTTATACTCTCTTTTTAATCCCAAGAATAAACCGAAACACATAACAATTAATAGTATGGTAAAAGGTAGCCCTACTGTTATGGCTGCAGCTTGCAAAGCACCTAATGCATCTTTGCCACCACCAAATAATAATGCAGCAGCAATAACACCTTCGATAGCTGCCCAGAATATTCTTTGTGGTACAGGCACATCTACTTTACCACCAGCGGTAATACTATCTATGACTAAAGAGCCTGAATCTGATGAAGTGACAAAGAAAATCAATACCAAGACAATCGCCAAGAAAGAAGTAACATTGCTTAAAGGCAAGTTCTCTAACATTTGAAAGAGTGCTAACGAGCTATCACCAATGCCTTGAGCTAATTGACCTACACCATTTTGTACTTGCTCAAGACCCATGCCGCCAAAGGTCGCCATCCATACTGATGTAAGTAGAGTAGGAACAAATAATACTGCCAGTATAAATTCACGAACCGTTCTGCCGCGAGAAATTCTTGCGATGAACATACCTACAAACGGTGACCAAGAAACCCACCAAGCCCAATAAAATACAGTCCATCCATGGTAGAATGTTTCATCTTCACGACCAATCCAGTTACTTAACGGAATAATATTTTCGGCATAGGCAAGTAACGTTGTGCCAACACCATTAATAATCACTACAGTAGAGCCCGTAATAATAACAAATAACATTAATACAACCGCCAGTGACATATTAATATTACTTAATAGTTTAACCCCACCATCTAAGCCTCGAGTCACTGAGAATATAGCGACCATGGTAACGCCAAATATAATGGCAATCTGAGTGTTTATGGTATTAGGTATATCGAATAAGAAGCTTAAACCTCCTGCCGCTTGTTGTGCCCCGAAACCTAAAGAAGTAGCGAGACCAAAAATAGTAGCTAAAACAGCGGTAATATCAATGATATTACCCGGCCAACCCCAAACTCGCTCGCCTAACAATGGGTAAAAAGAAGAGCGGATGGTTAATGGCATGTTGCAGTTAAAAGTGAAGAAAGCTAAAGACAAACCTACAACTGCATAGATGGCCCATGGGTGTAATCCCCAGTGATACATCGTTGCCGCCATCGCCATTTTAGCTGCCTCGGGAGTACCTGCAACCGTATTTAGCGGCGTTCCATACCAATTAGTGAAATAACCAACAGGCTCTGCAACACTCCAAAACATTAACCCTATGCCCATTCCGGCAGAAAATAGCATAGAAAACCAAGACAATTTACTAAAGTCTGGTTTTGCTTCAGTACCACCGAGTCGGATTTTACCAAAAGGTGAAACAACCAATGCTAAACAAAAAAGGACAAAAAGGTTACCACTGACAATAAATAGCCAGTCAAAATGGTCGATAGACCAGCTTTTTGATGCATCGAATGACTGTTTGGCTAATTCAGGGAATAGTAGGGTTAATAGAACAAATACAACAATAAGAGTGGATGAAAAAAAGAACACAGGATTATGTAAATCCATGCCCATTATTTCTACGTTATTCTCACCAACTACGTGGTCCGATTGGTAAACGGACTTTTCAACAACAAGCTCTTCGTCTGTATCATCTTTACCTTCTTTATTTTCGCTCATTATTGTTACCTGTCTCTTGTTTTGAATAAAATGGATTTTGTATACACATTGTATAGTGTTCACCTAATAAATTCCCCCTTTGTAGAATTTAATAGGTAAATAAACCAACGTTCTAAGTGATTGAAATACAGTCAAAGCGTTTGTTTATGCCTTTAATAGGTAAACCTCTATCAGGCCTACTTAGGTTTGCTTGATAATAAAACCGTGATGGACTACCTAAAAATATACACAGTAAATGAATAATAATGGCAAAAAACTTATGAAAAGTGACTAATAGCCTGTTGCAATATCAGGTTAAATCGGGTCTAATGATTTCGCATTGTGGTTTAGGGTGAATGCTCTAAATTACTATGTACCAGAAGAGGTGCGAAACTGAGGTAGAAAACGAGAGGAACCACATTCCGAATACCGTTTTTGAGGGAAGTTATCGCCGAGAGTATTTAACGGTGGATTTAAATACTCGGTCACTAAGGTTGAATCCTTATGGCTGTCACCTGACGTATTTGTTAACAATTACTTAATAATATTAGGTATCAAACAAAAGGTGGAGAGCTTCTGGCTGAAAAAGTTTCGTTTTTTTTGTTGTTTATATATGCCCCTTTAAACATACAAAATACAACACTCGCTACCTACTCAGTCATGCTCTTCCAATAGTTAATATACTCAGCAAAGAGCTCAGTATGTAACTAGTATTTTTATGGGAGAAATTTGTGAATCCAGTTCAATCTACATCATCTTTAACTGTAGCCAAGTTTGGCGGTACTAGCGTTGCCGATTACCAAGCCATGCTTCGTTGCGCTAATATTATTAAAAGTGATAACAGCAATCGTCTAGTGGTTGTTTCAGCCAGCTCAGGTGTAACAAACCTGCTAGTTCGCTTAAGCCAGAAAAATGTCTCTGTCATTGAGCAAAAAGAGATTGTTGAAAATATCCGTGCAATTCAAGTCAATATTACTCAGCACTTATCAAGTGATGTTGAAGCACAGCTTAATCAAGAAATTGATAACTTACTTGATGAACTCACTCAGCATGCGTTAACGCAATTATTACAATACTCGACTAGAACAGGTGATGCTATTCTTGCTTTTGGTGAGCAATTTAGTTCACGTATTTTTGCTCAAGTTTTGCAGTCAGTAGATATTCCTGGTGAGTATTTCAATGTACAGCAAGTGATGAAAACCAATAGTTTATATGGTAAAGCGGTAGTAGACCTTAATTTATTGAGTGAGCAAAGCACACAACTGCTCGCTCCTAAACTGATTAATAAAGTCATTGTTACCCAGGGATTTATTGGCCAAGATAGCCAAGGTCACACTACTACGTTAGGGCGAGGTGGATCTGATTATTCCGCAGCACTACTTGCTGAAGCATTAAATGGCAATAACTTATCTATTTGGACGGATGTTGTCGGTATATTTACTACTGACCCGCGAATTACTGACCAAGCGCGTGCAATTAAAGAAATCAGCTTTGGCGAAGCGGCAGAAATGGCCACATTCGGTGCTAAAATATTACACCCAGCAACACTTATTCCTGCGATGCGCCGGAATATTCCTGTTTTTGTGGGTTCAAGTAAAGAGCCTGAAAAGGGCGGCACACAAATTAAACAAAAAGTTGATTCAAACCCTACTTATCGCTCAATTGCCTTAAGACGTGAGCAAACGTTAGTGACGGTGAAAAGCCCTGCTATGCTGCATGCTAGCGGTTTCTTAGCGAAAGTATTTGGTGTATTAGCCAAACATGAACTAAGTATTGATTTGATCACTACCAGTGAAATTAGCGTCGCGTTAACCTTTGATAATCCAAGTGGTTCAACGCAATCATTAATTACTAATACCGTAGTCGCAGAGTTAGAGCAGTTATGTGAAGTTAGCGTTGAGCATGGTTTATCGCTAGTAGCTGTTATCGGAAATGGTTTAACGTGCGCTAAAGGTATTGGGCAAAGTATTTTTGAAACGATTAATGATGTGAATATCCGTTTAATTTGTCATGGTGCAAGTGCCAACAATCTATGTTTTTTAGTGAATGAAGACGATGCAAACTTTGTCGTTGAGAAGTTACATAATACCTTATTCGCTTAAATATGGTTTTTTTAATTTATTGCACCGAGCATATTGCACTGAATATGTTGCTTGATGCGTTCTAGTTGACGGTAATGTACTGTTAACGCATTTATTAAATAAATAACTAAGAAAAGAAAGAATGGTTCACGTCTCATTTTTTCTTTTCTTCCTTAAAGGTATATGCAGCTCAATCGCTGATATTAGCAATAAGCTGATCAAGTTCTTGATTTAAGCTAAGCAGCCTATCCGGTGTTAAACCTGTTACAGCAAACATTTTCGCAGGAATATGCTCTGCACTTTGTTGTAATGCTATGCCTTCTTTAGTTAACTTGATGATAACTACCCGCTCATCGATAGCTTGTCGAACTCGAGTAAGTAACCCTTGTGCTTCCATTCTTTTAAGTAAAGGAGAGAGAGTGCCTGAGTCTAAATCAAGTTGATTACCTAAGTCTTTAACCGAAATACCTTTGGGGCTTTGCCATAAAACAAGCATGGCCAAGTATTGTGGATAGGTTAATGCCAGCTCTTTTAAAACGGGCGCGTAAAGTCGACACATTAATTTATTCAAACTATAGAGTCGGAAACAGAGCTGTTTTTCGAGAAGTAAATTATCACTCATCAGTTATTTTAGTAACTTTTCAATATCAGCAGTAATTGCTTCTGGTTTTGTCGTCGGAGCATAACGTTTGACTACTTCACCTTGACGATTCACTAAGAACTTTGTGAAATTCCATTTAATCGATTTAGAACCAAGAATACCAGGGGCTTGTTGTTTTAAAAAACTAAAAAGCGGGTGAGCGTTACTTCCGTTGACGTCGATTTTATCAAATAAAGGAAATTTTATATTGAAGTGTAAATCGCAAAACTGTTTAATTTCTTCATTATTACCACTCTCTTGTTGCTTAAATTGATTACATGGAAAGGCTAATACTTCAAAACCTTTAGCTTGAAACGAATCATGTAGTGATTGCAAACCTTGATATTGCGGAGTGAAACCGCAGTTACTCGCTGTATTAACAATAAGTAATACTTTATCGGAAAACTGATTTAATTCGATCATTTCCTGTCTCTTATACACATCTGACGCTG
>CAJXRC010000036.1 GCA_913058405.1 uncultured Colwellia sp.
TACACTATCCTCTTCGTCGGCAGCGTCAGATGTGTATAAGAGACAGCACTAATGCTGACTGATGGTCACTAGCTGCATCCATAACCACTAAAATATTGGTAATTCTTTTCATAATATTCCCTTAAGTATCAATATTCTAATTAACGATGACTAAAACAGTGTTTTATTAATTTTTAAATTAGATTAATAACTCACCTTACCTAAAAACTTAGTCGAATGAACCATTTATAACAATATATTTTTCTAATTTTGCACACAAGTTGATCTAAATTATATGTTACGTATGTGACGAGGTAAGCTGAAAGGTTTCGATAAAAAATGGCGCGAATTTTGACTTATAATTATTGCTAATAATTTATCGTGCAATAAACATGATTAGCAGTCTAAATGGTTACAACTAGGAGGTAGATTAACTTCTCCTAGTTACCCATCAACATCGCCTAAGCGGAAACTAACACCGCTTATAAGAGTGCTTTAATACCTTGTGTTAGTCCTTCAACCGTTAAAGGATACATTTTATTAGCAACAATATTTTTCATAATATCGATTGAGCTATAGTATGACCACTGCCTTTCTTCTTGTGGGTTTAACCAAATACTCTTATCAAAATGAGTCAATAGTCTTTTCATCCACACACTGCCTGGCTCTTCATTCCAGTGTTCTACACTACCGCCAGGATAAGTGATCTCATAAGGTCCCATAGTCGCATCACCAATAAAGATCACTTTGTAGTCACTACCATAGGTATGAATGACTTTATGAATGTCTACGGGCTCGCTAGTGCGACGGTTATTGTCTCGCCATACATGTTCATAAACACAATTATGAAAGTAAAAGAATTCTAAATGCTTAAACTCAGTATGTACTGCTGAAAATAGCTGTTCACATGCTTTGATGTGATCATCCATTGAGCCACCAACATCAAAAAACATCAATAATTTAATTGCATTGTGACGTTCAGGTTTCATCTTAATATCAAGATATCCCGCATTACGCGCAGTAGCCGATATCGTATCATCAAGCGCTAAAACATCACTGGCGCCAGTACGTGCAAACTTTCGAAGCTTTCTTAGAGCCACTTTAATGTTTCGTGTACCAATTTCAACGTTATCATCCAAATTGCGAAATTGGCGTTTGTCCCAGACTTTCACTGCTTGGCGGTGACGTGAGTTTTCTTGACCAATTCTTATACCTTCAGGGTTATAACCATTAGCGCCAAAAGGTGATGTTCCACCCGTACCAATCCACTTATTGCCCCCTTCATGGCGTTTCTCCTGATCCTTTAATCGTTCAGCTAGGGTTTCCATCAACTTATCTAAGCCACCCAAAGCTGCGATCTTTTCTTTCTCTTCATCTGAAAGCATTTTTTCAAAGTGCTTCTTTAGCCACTCTTCAGGTATTGCCGACAAATCAAGTTCAATGGTTGATACACCTTTAAAATAGTCAGCAAAAGCCCGGTCAAATTTATCAAAATAACTTTCGTCTTTGACCAATACCGCGCGGCTAACAACATAAAAATCATCAATATCAGCAAAAACGACATGCTGCTCTAATACCCGAATTAAATCTAATAATTCACGTATCGTACAAGGCACTTTGTAGTCTCGTAATTTACAGAAAAAATCAATTAACATATGCTTTATGACCTTTAGTGATTTTACTTATCGAACAGAGCGGTGCATGAAAGCGAGCTTTTCAAACAAGTGAACATCTTGCTCATTTTTCAATAAAGCGCCATGTAAAGGCGGAATAACTTTTTTAGTGCGAGTTTCTTGTAAAACCCCAATATCAATATCTTCAGCTAACAGTAGCTTTAACCAATCAATCAATTCTGAAGTAGACGGTTTCTTTTTAAGTCCGGGTATCTCACGTAAGTCAAAGAATAAACCTAATGCTTCATCGAGCAATTTTTGCTTAATGTTAGGGAAATGCACATCAACAATCGCTTTCATCTCTTCTGCTTCGGGGAAACTAATGTAATGAAAGAAACAACGACGTAAAAAAGCGTCAGGTAATTCTTTTTCATTATTTGAAGTAATGATGATGATAGGTCTTTGCTTAGCAACGACTTTCTCTTGGGTCTCATATACAAAGAACTCCATTTTGTCGAGTTCTAATAAAAGATCGTTAGGGAATTCAATGTCGGCTTTATCAATTTCATCAATTAATAAAACAGGTCTTTTATCCGCCGTAAATGCATGCCAAAGTTTTCCTTTCACTATGTAATTACTAATATCATGGACTTTTTCATCGCCGAGCTGACTATCTCTAAGACGAGATACCGCATCGTATTCGTATAACCCTTGCTGGGCTTTAGTTGTTGACTTGATATGCCAAGGAATTAACTCAGTGCCTAAACTCAAGGCAAGCTCTTCGGCAAGCATTGTTTTCCCTGTTCCAGGCTCACCTTTAATTAGCAAAGGTCGTTCGAGTGTAATTGCCGCATTTACAGCAAGTTGTAGTGCTTTAGAGGCAATATAGTTACCCGTGCCATTAAATGATTTCATATTTTTCCTATTTGTTGCTTACAAATTAAACTAAGGTATTGTTTATATGCCATTTTATTCAATAAAATATAAAAATGGCACTCAATATCTTTATATGAGGCTAACTTTAACCTGTTAACGAAAATTTTCCATAGAATTTCACGAATAGTTAAAATAACTCAGGTATATGAATCCCCCCATTAGGTTTTGTTGTAATCATAACAAGAGGCTTCTGTATTAAGATGATTGCTTCGCATAATGAACAAATAATAATGAATACTGAAAGTTAGATTGCTAGCAAACATAAAAATAAACTATTAATAATTACACAGACTAGATCAAGAAATCTGTAACTAATGGTTATATTTATAGTTTAAGCTATATACAATCGAGAAAGATTAGAACTTGCTCAGGATGAGCAGTGTTCAATAAATGGAATTATTTATTATAATAATAGGATCAGTCAATATGTTAAAAAACCTGTCACTGGCTAAAAAAATTCACTTAGCATTAACCTTGATTGGCGCCATATTTTTAAGTACAACGATTTTCTTTTTTCATCATGATGAAAAGGAGTTAGCAGAGCACTTTGTTGAACGAAACCTAGAAAGTCTTGCGCTTAATTATTTTGATTCGGTCAATACTATGATGTTGACAGGTACTATCGCTAATCGACAACTTATTCAAAACAAGATTCTTAGCCAAGACGATATAGTAGAAGCAAGAATTCTGCGTACTGAAGCAGTTAATAAAGTATTTGGTGAAGGCTTCTCTGATCAAAGTGCAAAAAGTGCATTTGAAAAGGAAGGTCTGGAAGGTACAAGAGCCTTTAAAAAGTTTGAGCAAGATGGGAAACGTATGATGAGTTTTATTATACCTGTCAAAGCGAGCTCAGATTATCGTGGTACTAATTGCTTAACTTGCCATCAAGTGAGTGAAAATGAAATATTAGGTGCCGTAAAACTTACCTACGACTTATCAACCGTAGATAAAGAAATTACCAGCTCGATTACCCAAGCTGCAATTTTACAATTGGTCATTACCTTAATTTGTTTTACCTTGTTAAGCCTGACGTTAAGAAAACTAATATTCTTCCGATTAAAACGTCTAAGCAACTCAATTAAAACCGCTGCTGAAGAGCTAGATTTAAATAAAGAACTTAAAGTTAATTATCAAGATGAACTCGGCTCAGTCAGCATAGCGCTTAATGACATGATGAGTAAGTTTAAAACTAGCTTTATGTCAATTGCGCAAGCAAGTGAACAATTAACTGAATCAGCTCAAGAAGTTGATAAAATATCGTCGTTAACACTTGAAGCAGTTCTAGAGCAAAAAAATGGTACCGATTCTGTCGCTGCCGCAATCAATGAATTAGATAGTTCAGCCAATGAAGTACAGCATAATACGCAAAGTGCCGCTGATAAATCCGTTTCTGCAAATGAAAGAACCTCGCAAGGGTTAATACTTGTTGAGCAAGCAAGAGTTGGCATTAATGACCTCAGAGATAAGGTTGTTGAAAACACCGCGATGATCACTGACTTAAGTAATAAAACCAATGAAGTGGGTAGTGTTTTAGAAGTGATTACTGCTATTGCTGAACAAACAAATCTATTGGCGTTAAATGCTGCGATAGAAGCAGCAAGAGCCGGAGAGCAAGGTAGAGGTTTTGCCGTGGTGGCCGATGAAGTGCGTTCATTAGCAACACGTACTCGTGAATCCATTGAGCAAATACACGTGACAATGAGTCGATTACAAGTTGGCGCAAAAGGTGCTGTTGATTCAATGAATGTGGTGAGTCAGCAAGCCAGCGAGAAAGCTGAAGATGTCGCCGATGTTGCTAATTTATTAACAAGTATTAGTGCTGAAATTCAAGAGTTAGATGATCTTAACTGTCAAATTTCAGATGCTGCAACCCAGCAGAATTTAGCTGCTGATGAAATTAATATTAATGTTGTTAATATCAGTAATGTTGCTGAGAAATCGAGTGATGATGCTATTCGTGGTAAAGAGATTAGTGAGCATTTATTATCACTAGCTTATGAATTAAACACCCAATTAACAAAGTTTAAATTATAAGAAACGAGAGTTAAGCTAAATAGTGAGCAGCCTATATTGCTCACTATTTAGTTTCCACTACAATGAGCCGACCTCAGTGTACCCTAAGTTAATGCCATAACAGCTAAACATTTGCTTATAAACTAACTTGCGTTAACTTCCATTTGCACATTTCTTCCTCAATTGATCCATAGTGCTTACACTTTTCATTGTTAATATTTAACTAACTCCATTTTATAGCGAAGTTAGCCATGCTTATTGACACAATAACTCTTGACCCAAAAAAATCAATAAAGACAACGATACTTTCTGTAGCGGTACTCACTCTATCAATACTGAGCTTGTCTGGTTGTGGTTCAGATGATTCAACAACTGAAAGTGTTGCACAAGAAATACCTGTGGAGACTCAAAGTACTCAACCAACAGCCACAAGTATCAACCAAGCTCCTATCGCTTTTGATAATGTGGTAACACTACAGAGTAATGAGACCATTACTATTACATTGGTGGCGACAGACAATGAAAGTTCACCGCTTACCTACACGATTGAAAATGCCCCTGAAAATGGTGTTATTAGCCAAAATGATAACAGCATCATTTACACCACCAACAACAATTTTATCGGCAGTGACAGTTTCACTTTCATAGCGAATGACGGTGAGGATAATTCAAATAGTGCAACAATATCAATTGAAGTGTTAGCCCCAAGCCTAACAACGACACTGCTTGATGGCAGCATTGTTGATACCACCATGTTAGTCAATTTAGGCAATCTACTTTATCACGATGCTAACTTATCCAATCCTATAGGACAGTCTTGTGCAAGTTGTCATGACTTAAATACCGGGTTTGATGATCCTAACACTGCTAATCCAACATCAGTTGGTGCCGATGGCAGCAGTTTTGGTACCCGTAACTCCCCCACAGCAAGTTACAGTGCCCATATTCCCGCTCCGCAAAACCCAGTTGCTGGTGGCGCACAAGGATTAATTGGCGGTTTATTTTTAGATGGAAGAGCAGCTTCATTAGAAGATCAGGCAAAAGGACCGTTTCTTAATCCTGTAGAAATGGGTAATGCAAGTGCAAGTGAAGTGATTAATAAAGTCGCACAAAGTACCTACGCCTCAGAATTTGAATTACTCTTTGGTGATGGCATTTTGCTCGACACTGACCGTGCATATGATTACGTTGCCGATGCAATTGCTGCCTTTGAAAGAACATCGATTTTCTCCCCTTTTTCTTCAAAGTTCGATCAAGTGCAAGCTGGTACAGCAACTTTCACCAACGCTGAACGCCTAGGGCAAGACATTTTTAATAACAAAGGTGATTGTCAACGTTGCCACGGAACCAATGGTGCTGGCGCTAATACCAATACTGACACCCCTGAAATATTCTCAGATTTCAGCTATAAAAATATTGGAGTACCGAGCAACACTTTATTGCCGGCGTTTATTGAGGACCCGCTATTTATTGATTTAGGCTTAGGGGCACAATCGGGTAATACTCGTAACAATGGTCAATTTAGAGTATCGACCTTGCGTAATATCGCTAATACCGCACCTTACATGCACAACGGCGTATTCACCACACTCAGGGAGGTGATCAATTTTTATAATACTCGAGACACAACATTTACCGAGATACCAGAAATCAACCAAAATGTTGATCAAGGTGGACGGATTGGTGAACTTAATTTAACAGAAAATGAAATTGATAATTTAATAGCCTTCTTGGAAACATTATCTGATGAATAGCGGCTAAGCCGTGTCATATTTCCAATCTCATGACTTTTCTTAAAGTACTCAATTAAAGGGCTAACTCAGGGGATGAACAAGATGAGTTTACGAAAAATAATACGGTTTAACTACTTAATGGAAAGAGTACTGGCCAAGCAATTAAAAATGATGATTTGGAGTACTTAGCACTCAAGCAACAATGGAGTAATGAATTCAAAGATGAATCACTTAAGGATTTATCCTACCGGTGTAAGGAGGAAGATCCTTTATTCTGTAGGATTTACAGTAAATAAAGCGTATAACAACACTATATCCTTACCCTTCATACAGAATTCAACGTGCAGTTTGATTGAAAACGGATGGATAACATCATCAATGATAACCAAACCTAAATTAATAATTTGAGCTATGAAAATATTTACGAAATTAATACTGACACTGTTATTTATTAGCTTATTATTACTAAGTATTATTTATATTGCGGTGCAATGGAGTTTCGACCGTGGCATGTTGGATTACATCAATAAAAAAGAGCTGGCAAGTTTACAGCTGTTATCAGATAACTTAGCCACTTTTTATCAGCAAGAGCAACGTTGGACAACCTTAGTGGCGGCAAGTAATAACAACAGACGCCCTCCTCCAAGAAAGCATGAACGTTTTTCACCTCCTCCTGCACAAAACGATCAATTCAGACCGAACCAAACCTGGCGAAAACTATTAAAACTTTCACATGATGGCGTTAAAATTCCAACAGATGTCAGGCAATATTTAGCAGCCAACGATGAGTTTATGCCTAATCATAATAGACCACCGCCACGTTCAAGGCCAGAAGACCGTCAACCAAGGCCTCCTCAAAATCAAGGCACGTTACACCCAAGTCTGCTCGATGCAGATAAACAATTAATATTGGGCAGAATAAACCAGAAATTTAGCTTACAGGCCATTCACTTGAAAGGAGAGCTTATTGGCTATTTAGCCTTACCACCTAAAACAAAACTAACTGATGAGTTTGATTTAGCATTTCTAGCACAAATTAAAGCTAACTTGCTTTATATTGTTCTCGGACTTTTCCTAATCATTATCGTTGTTGCTGTCCCCTTATCTCGGCACTTTGTTAGACCCATTAAACGTTTAGAACATGCTATGCGTTCACTAAACAACGGTGACTTTAAAGTAAAAACAGATGTGGTCGGTAATGATGAATTAGCCTCACTGTCGCTGCATTTTAATGATTTAGCTAAAACCCTAGAACAAAATGAAAGTTCTCGAAATACCTGGTTAGCGAATATATCTCATGAGTTACGTACGCCTATTGCTATTATTAAAGGGGAGATTGAAGCGATTGAAGATGGCATAAGACCCTTAGATTTAAAAAGTTTATCTTCACTAAATGATGAAGTTAACCACTTACATAAACTCGTGAATGATTTATCTGCCTTATCCAACGCCGAAATTGGTGCTATGCGTTATCAAAAAGAACAGTTAAATTTAGCTGAAATTGTTAGACATAATTTATTACGCCATCAGCAGCAAGCCAACGAACTAAGTATCACTATCAATCAACAACTCATAAAAAGTGATGTAATCATATGGGCTGATGAAACCCGCATTAACCAATTGATAGACAATTTAATAAATAATAGCTTTAAGTACACACAAACACCGGGCACTATTCACTTGTCACTCATTAAAGAAGCTTCTCAAGCGGTACTAACAATTAGTGATAGTTTTCCTAGTGTGCCAGATAACTCACTACCAAAATTATTTGACCATTTATATCGCGTTGAAAGCTCTAGAAATAGAAAAACGGGCGGCTCAGGGTTAGGCTTGGCATTATGTAAAAACATAATGTCTGCTCACCAAGGAACCATTAAAGCATCTCACGCTAAGCAAGGAGGCCTTAAAATCAGCTGTACATTTCCACTAATAACGTAACCAGCAAAAATATTATCAGGATTGAAAATTAGCATGTCACATATATTAATTGTTGAAGATGAAGAAAAAATAGCATCTTTATTAGCAGATTACTTAGCTAAAGCCGGCTACCAAACGACCATAATGCATGAAGGAACAGAGGTCGTTTCCACCGTTAAAAACAATCATTTTGACTTAATATTATTGGACTTAATGCTGCCCGGTAAGGACGGGTTAACGATATGTCGTGAAATTCAAGAATTTAGCAACATAGCGATTATCATGGTAACCGCCCGCGTTGACGAAATTGATCGATTATTGGGGTTAGAATTAGGTGCTGACGATTATATTTGCAAACCTTTTTCACCTAGAGAAGTGGTTGCGCGAGTAAAAACAATACTCAGACGTATAAACCCTACCCTCCCCCTAAGTAATAATGCTGATATTACTGAAAAGATACCGACAGCTACCTTAGAGTTAAACACCGAAAACTACCAAGCAACAATCAATCAACATCCGGTAGAGCTCACCGCGATAGAATTCAATTTACTTAATATTCTGGCTAGTGCTCCTGGTCGTATTTATTCTAGATCTCAATTAATTGATATGGTCTATCAAGACAACCGTGTGGTGAGTGAGCGTACTATAGATAGCCACATAAAAAAATTACGTAAAAAGCTCAATGCGATTGAATCAGACAACGAATTAGTACAATCAGTATATAGCGTAGGGTATAAATTGGTGCTGACTTAAGCTGAACTCAGGAAAAGCAGCACTTGCTCAATATTTCCTTATACCATAATTTATTATATGGAGACGAAGAAGCTACTTTACCGCTAAAATCTCAATCAAACTGATGCGTTTATCATCAAGATTACGACGCATATTATAAGCTTTAGTCTTAATGTCATTACCAATGAGCATATGCAACCCCAGTTCTGGCAATGCCGACTCACCTTTAGGTTCTTTCATGCGTGCAAAAGCCTTTTGTGCTAAATCAGACTTGTCATTCCACACTTCTACCTTAAAACCAGTAGATGCGATCATTTCACTCAAAGATTCTTTTGGTATCAGAAAACTCATGGAGCTATCTTGAGCCCACGGTACAGGAAAATAAATAGGCTTTTCTTCATGACCGCACACCTCATACAATACAGCTCGTGCACCTGGTTTAAGTACGCGGTACATTTCCTTAAGCCAACTCTGTTTGTCTTCAACATTCATATTCATCTGGATTGACCAAGCCCCATCGAAAGTGTCATCAGCGTAGGGTAATTCAAGCGCACTACCAACAGTAAACTTAACACGATCTTGCATCTTCAATAACTGTGTCAGTCTTTCTGCGGCATCAATATACTCATCACTTAAATCGATACCGGTTACATGACAACCTGTTTCATGTGACAAACGACGCGTTGAACCACCAACACCACAGCCCACATCAAGTATGTGCATTTCAGGTGTGAAACTGCCCAATTCAATCAATTCTTTAGTGGCGATATCACCACGAATATGGAATTCATCAACTGGCTGAAGATCATCAGGGGTAATATTCGCTAAATCTTTACCAAGGTTATTGAGACCCTTAATTATTTTGTTATACAAATCGTTCGGTGAGTAATAGCTGTGAATATGCTTCATGTAAGTAATCTTGACTCAAAATAATGTGGAAAATCTGTCTACAAACTATACATGATAATGTCAGGTAGTTAAGAAAAATTATAAACTTATCCAAGTCCGTTATTGAGGTATATCAATAACATGGAAAGTTTAGTTAATATTAACATCTAGCGTATAAATTAATGTTTTCGTGGTTAACTTACTTTTTATTAATTATACTGATTACAGTCAAACTTACTTTGTGAAACAGCTAATCAGATGTTAATTAAACGAATATTTCATTTTAAAATACTGTTTCCCTTAATAACATTTATATTAAGTCATCAAGCCAGCGCTTATAATACAACCCATTTCGAAGAGATTTTTTCCACTACAGTCGTGTTGACTGATTCAGAAACAATAAGCTTAGGGATTGGTAACTTCGATCCGGACAAGTTATTAAAACCCCACGAACAAAGTTTTTCCCAAAGCGACTCCATCAAACTTAGAAACGAATTAACCGTTTACAGCATCCCTTATACTTGGCGCTTAAGTGACGATAAACCTAAAGAAAAAGATAAAACTAATAAAGAAAAGTCCGACTACTTTTATCTTGATGAATTAACCGCATCACTTTCTTATCTTAAGCAAGAAAATACCAATGACTTATTATCTAATTCAGCCATAGAAGATGAAAATAAAGATGAAGTTTTCTCAGCCTACCTCGCCTATAGTCGGCATAGACAACTGACTGAAAATTGGAATTTAAGACTGAGAGTTGGCTCATATCTGATGCACCATAAAAATAATTATAAATATAATAGCGATGAGTCTGCACAATATCGACCTGAATTAGATGGTATTTTTTTGAACCTGTCAGCTAATGCGTTCATTATTGAGCCCAATATGAAGTTAAGCTACAGCCAAAAGAAGGACTGGGGCAAGTGGGAGCTTAACAACGATTTAAACGTATTCACTGGCGTAACCTTTAATGGAGCTAAGTCTAGTCAGGATGCTAAACCTAGGGGCTGGCGCTTAAATAATGGTTTTAAATTTCACTTTAACGTTAATCAATCAAAATTCCATGCTGAATCTATTTATGTAAAAATTCAGCGTTCCGATATTGGCGGAGACATGGTTAATAGCTTAGGTACAGATCATTTCTATGAGTTTGGAGTCGGTTTATTACTCGACACGCGTAAGTTCACTAAGTTAGCTGACAACATAGGGATAGGCATAAATATTCATAAAGGCAGCGCACTGAGTGGCGGCAGTATTGTTTTTTACTTTAATGAGCTTTAATTAGCTTGAAAGTTACTCTTTCGTTTTCCGATAACAACATAATAACCTAGCAAGATCAGAAACCCTACTTAATTAAGTCGTTGATTTAATAGTTATTTAACTTTACTTCAACCTCAACACCTTTGATTTTCTTCAATTAACTAACCATTTTGAATTTGCACAACTAGGTAATAAAAACCTAAAGCAAATATAACAAGCCCAGTCGGTAATTTTATCCTAAAATCATAGGAAACAATTAAATAATATTATCCTGATGAAACAAAACAGGCCTAAACAATGTCTATTCCACTATCACTATCACTATCACTATCAACATCACTTTGATTAATGCACAGTTATAAACTAAGTCCATTAATTGAAATATTGAAAAGTCGACCACACTTACGGAGCAAAATATGTCTGAATCTACCTATGTACCACCTAAAATATGGCAATGGAAAACCGAAAATGGTGGCCAATTCGCCAGCATCAACCGACCTATTGCCGGAGCAACACATCAAGCAGAATTACCCGTAGGTAAGCATCCGCTTCAGTTGTACTCGTTAGCGACACCTAATGGTGTGAAAATTACGATTCTATTAGAAGAATTATTAGCGTTAGGCATAAAAGAAGCCGAATACGATGCACATTTAATTGAAATCATGGAAGGAGATCAATTTGGCTCCGGGTTTGTCGAAGTAAACCCCAATTCTAAAATCCCCGCTTTGGTAGATACTTGCCCCGCGGCTGGTAGTGAGAATAGTGGCAAAAAGAGTAAAAATAATAACTTACCTATTTTCGAGTCTGGCGCGATACTACTGTATTTGGCAGAAAAGTTTGATACTTTTATACCTAAAGATCCCTTACTAAAATCACAATGTTTGGCTTGGCTATTTTGGCAAGTCGGTAGTGGGCCCTATTTAGGTGGCGGTTTTGGTCATTTCTATGCTTACGCACCCGAAAAATTTGAATACCCGATAGAGCGTTTTACCATGGAAGTAAAACGACAACTTGACGTACTCGATCGACATTTAGCGAATAATAAATACATGTGCGGCGATCAATACACTATAGCCGATATCGCTATATGGCCTTGGTATGGTGCCCTAATGCAAAATAAAGTTTATGAAGCGGCAGAATTTCTACAAACCCAAGAGTATAAACATCTAGCACGATGGACTGAAGAAATTAGCCAACGAGCAGCAGTTAAGCGTGGCATCATGGTCAATCGTACTTGGGGTGAGTTAAACGAGCAATTACATGAGCGCCATGATGCCAGTGACTTTGATTTAAAGACGCAAGATAAAATAATCATCACTTAATTAACTCGACTAACGTTTAGATAGATGGCTAGATAATCAACTAGCCATCGGAGATAGCTAGACAGGAATTGACGGACCTACCATAAAAAATAGCACACTCATTGCCTCTACGATGTAAATTTAAAATTACCCTAAAATTAAATCAATCTAGCGAATAGACAGCTTACATGTATTTATACTGTCATGTATTTTATCAATTTTTAAGCTCTTATAGTGACTTAATTAATGTTATTCCCTCGTCGTTATGAAGAGTGTTTGTCACAAAAACACGTGGCAAACACTGGAATCCTCTGGTTCTACTTAAATTCTTCACTGAAAATTAAGTTGCAATATCATACTCATGCACTATAATACGAATCAATCTCATTTAGTTTCGCATTATTTAAAATGTATACAAAAAGTCACCTTTCTACCCTGATATTAGCTTTAGCTATTTTTACCTCAACAAAAGTCTCATCGGATCCAACAGATAAAGAACACATAGTTGTTACCGGAACTCGTACCGCAAAATTATTAAGTGACTCTCCGGTATTAGTGGATGTTATTGACGGTGAAACGATTGCCAAAATTAGTCAAGGCACCTTAGCCCAAGCGCTAAACTATATTCCCGGCATTGTGGTAAAACGCAGTGTTAAAGATGGTTACAACATTCAAATGCAAGGATTTGATGGCGATCACGTGTTAATACTCATTGATGGTCAGCCAATTATCAGCCCCACTGGATCATCAGCAGATTTAGACCAAATACCGGCCAATAATATTGCCCAAATAGAAGTTATCCGTGGTGCAGCATCAGTCATGTATGGAAGTTCAGCTATGGGCGGTGTTATTAATATCATTACCCAAAAAACGGACGGATCCGCGCTTAAGCTTGATTACGATATTAGCCAGTATCAAGGGAACACTATTAATGATGGTGACCTTAATCACACCATTAAAATACACGCAGTTGAAAGCTTTTTAGATTGGCGCACTCAGCTAAACGCACTGCTTATCGATGATCAAGGTTATGATTATGATAGTACTACTGTCAGTCAAGACGCCTCCAGTGTTGAAAAGAAATTCATTACGCTAAGTACCAGTAAAGAGCATGAAAGCCTTGAAACCAATATAAAATATCAATGGCTAAGTGATAAAAAGCTTCGTGACAGCTCCGCAATTCCGGGACAAAGCGAAGTTATCTATTATCAAACCGACGTTGACCAACAACAAATAGATTTGGGCTTAAAGAGCACTGATAACCCCAAAGCTCCATGGCAACTTAATGCCAGATACATTAATCATCAAGAAACCAGCGGTCAATCCAATAGCTTACGAGATACCAACATTATCCTATCGGAAATTAATGGCCAAAAAATTTTTCAATTGGACAATATCGAATTAGTTACTGGCGGGGTTATTCACGCTGATAAGCTTAATCAAGATAAGCCTGGATCAAATGTTATTGAAATCAATAATGAAAGCCGTGAAAGCATTGAAGCTTTTATCCAAGGTAATTGGATAAAGTCCGATTATCAAGTGCTAGCAGGTATGCGCAGTCAATACGATTCAGACTTCGGCTGGCATAACGCATTACGCCTTAGCGGCATGAAAAATTATACGCTGGGTAAAAGTAAATTACAGTGGCGTGCAGGTATTGGTCAAAGCTATCGAGTACCCAATTTAAAAGAACGCTTTTATGTTTTTGACCACAGCGCACTCGGGTATATGGTTTTAGGTAATAAAGACCTTAAGCCTGAAACCGCAAATTCATTTAATTCGAGCTTAACCTTTGATACCACTCTTGCTGATAATTCTGTCGACATGCGCAGCGATATCAGTGTGCATTATTCAAAAACTAAAGACTTAATTGATTCAGTCATTGATCCAGAGAAATCAGCTGAAACGGGCTTATCCATTTATCAATATCAAAACATTAGTGAAGCAACAATATACGGTGTTGATATCAGTACTGAATTAACCTTCAAGCATTGGAAAACACAATTAAATTATAGCTACTTAACCAGTGAAGATGAAAATAATGATCGCTTACTTTCACGTCCACGCCATCAAGTAAAATTCAACATCACTTACGACATTGATATTTATGATATTCAACTGATTGCCTATGCGGTTTATCAAGCTGGAGAAGCGGTACCTGATAATTATCAAGGTATTGAAAACAACGCTTACACCACAGTTAATGCGGTATTAAACCAAGTATTAACTGAAAACCTATCGTGGCGTATGAGTGTTGACAATATTTTTGACGAGCATAAAAGCCCTTCCGCAAACAGCGAAAATTTATTTGATGCAAGACCTGTTAGTAGCCGCACTATCAGTGCCGGCATTAGTTACCAATTTTAAGATAATCTCGGAGAACAACATGAAAGTAAATACAAGTTTTTATAATAATTTTAAATTAAGCAGCTTAGCACTTTGCGTTTTATTAACCGCCTGTGGTGGTAGTAGCTCAAGTGATGAGACCGCACCTGAACCAGAACCAAAACCAGCCCCTGCAGCACCTGTGCAAGGGGTTATCAGCGGACCACATAGTACCGGCAGTGTTAGCGAGCCTGTATTTGTTTATTATGATTTAGATAATAAAACGGTTGTTGAATTAACAACAGAGCAAGCCGAAACAGATACTGTCTGGGATATTGCCTTTAAACGCAGCGGTGTTTACTTAAATCAACATAGCGACAATGCCATTAAAGCATACGCTACGGCTAATAATAGTGACTTTTTCGATGCTGACAAGAAGCCAATTGCAGCAAGCTTTATTGCCGCCAATGCTGAAACTGAATTGGATGATTATTTAGCGATAAAAACCAGTGATATTCCTACTGATGAAACCAAGTTTGTCGGCGATGTTACTTCAAATATTATTGAAGGATTTTACGATTATAACTCAACGACTCATGTTGTTACCGCAGCAGAGGCTAAATACTTTATCGCCAATTCAGATGATGCGTTTACTAAATTTAGAGCAACAAACATCATTACTGCCGGTAGAGGTATTGGTCAAATAACCTTAAAAACGGCTTATCAAGGTAGCTCTGATATAGCGTTTGCCGCAGAACAAGAGCTTGTAATCGATGCAGCATTAACCTGTTCAGGTGATGTAACGCACGTTTACATTGATTTTGATACTAATCAAGAAGTAACTATGTCTGATGCTTGGGATATTAACTTCCCGTGTGCAGCGGATAAAACGGGGGCTGACTTTACTATCAACATCGCTGACGACACCCAAGCTATGCATGACTTTGACAACAGCTACGACGCTATCGATCCAACCGCTGTCGCCTACTATGGTTTACAAGAAAATATCTACAGTGTTAAAGCCTTCGATAGCACACCTTGGTACCAATACGGTTTAAATGGTGGACATTTATTATGGTCTCAATTTGATGTTTACTTAATCAAAACGCCAACAAAAACGCATAAATTGCAACTCACTAGTTATTACAACGCTGACGGTGATTCTGGGTATATGAGCTTCAGAGCAGACGAAGTAAATGAGCTTGCTGGTATCACAGGTAATTAGTCAAAAATATAATATCGATTGCTATAAGCTTCATACTCAAGGTGCCCTTCCCTTGCACCTTGAGTCCCTGTTTCATCCCTCTTCATTTATAAGTAGAACCTTCTAGGAAAATATTATGATCGCCCAGATCGAACAAATCATGTACCAGATGTCAGACCTTTTTATGGCCCCTGTACTCTGTCTAATAGCGTTACTCTTTATTTACTCTCTATTTGCTACTGGACAATTTTTTACACAAACAATGCAGCGTCGCCGTCACTATAGATCCTTTATACAATTACTGAATGGCAAGTTAGGTAGTAACAGTGAATTACCATTGAACGGTTATCCAATGGCGAGCCTAGCAAATGAAATGCCTAATATAACTCAAGATCAGCTTGATGTAGCTGCATTAAAAGAGCTTGAAGGTGTTCGTAATGTTAGTCGACTTGCACCTATGTTAGGCCTTATCGCTACCATGATCCCTATGGGTCCGGCACTCAAAAGCTTAGCCGACGGGAATATACAAGGTATCAGTGAAAATCTTATCGTCGCATTCTCAGCGGTTATCTTTGGTTTAGTTATCGCCTCAATCACTTTTTGGATTGCATCAGTTAAAAAGCGTTGGATGGTTGAAGAACTCGTAGCACTGATGCCATTAATCACCAATAAGCCTCACTTAATTTCAAGTCAAGAATCAACCTTACCTTTACAGGCAGTGGAGAAAGATTATGAGGCTGCTTGATGAAGATGAAGGCATTAATCCAGCATTGTCTGTCGTCAACTTAGTTGATGTATTTTTAGTTCTTATTGCTGCTTTATTAATTGCCATAGCACAAAACCCTTTAAACCCCTTCCTTGCCGAAGATGTCACTGTCATTAAAAACGCTGGTAAAAATAATATGGAAATTATTGTTAAAAAAGGCAATACCATCGAAAGCTTTAAAAGTGACGGAAAAACAGGGGCAGGTACAGGGAAAAAAGCAGGTACTGCCTATGAAATGGCAGACGGCAGCATGATTTACGTAAAAGAGTAGCGATATTAACCACATGAAAAATCCTTTAATGAAAATTTCCATATTATTATTCAGTATCATTGCTTTTATTAGCAATGTTTTTGCTGCATCGACAACTGCCGAAGTAGTATCTACACCAACAAAAAACACACAAAATATACTCTTTGTCAGTACCGCGCATACCAATACGGCTAAAATCACTCTATTAAAAAAAGTTGCCGATGAAAAAACAAATACAAGCTGGCACATAGCCCAAAAGTCATCAAAATCCTTATTAGAAAAAACGAATCAAACCGGCGCACTCACCGCGCTTTTTGATCAATATGACTTAGTCATACTTGATGCAGTATCCGTAAGAGAAGCCAGTGCGGCGTTTGATAATTACGCCAGCGAAATAACAAAAGTAAATACGGCTGTCGTAGCCTTCAATTACTTGAGCAATGAAAAACTCAATAAAGGTTTAAGTACCGAGACTGCAAATAGTTTACAAGATTATTGGCTAAATGCCGGACGTCGAAACCTCGATAATATGTTGTCCTATATCTCGGTGAACATTGTTAAAACCAAGCTTAAAAACTCAGAAGCACAAGCTATAACCCAAGTACCTGCACCAATTATTTTTCCTCAACAAGGTATTTATCACCCTAGCCTAACAAACTTAATAGTTAACGGCTTAGCCGAATATAAGAAGCTACGCCAGGTAAAACCTCAGCAAGCTAAAATTGCAGTATTGCTGCAACGAGCACTAATTGAGTCTGAACAAACGCAGTTAATTGATGCGACGATTGCACAACTGGAAGCAAAAGGCGTCTACGTTGTGCCGTTCTTTTTTGAGCTAAGTCCCGTCAGTGGTGATTATAGTCACCTACTGCAGTTGCCCATCGCTGGTGAGAAAAACAATGAAAATAACCAAGATAAATTAACTGCAATGCAAACAGATGTTGACCTAATTATCAGCTTTCGCAATATTCATTGGGCTAACCAACGTAAAGTTGAATTTGAAAAGTTTAATGTACCGGTAATGCATGCCATGACTTATTACTCCGGCGATAAAAAAGCCTGGGAAAATGACATGCAAGGTATCAGTGCGAATATGATGTCTTTCACTTTAGTCTTGCCAGAAAACGCTGGTGTCACTGATCCTATGATTGTCGCTGCGATGAATATGAGTGACCAAAATGTTGAAGTTATCGACTACCAACTAACGCATTTAATAAATAAAGCGATTAATGTTGTTAACTTAAAATACAAAGCTAACCAAGATAAAAAGTTAACAGTATTTGTTTGGGGTGACAAAGATGTTGGTGCTTCGTTTATGAATATCCCTGAAAGCATAGAAGCCATTAGCCAACGTCTAGCCAATGAAGGCTATAATACCGCAGAGCGAGACGCTGAATACCTTATTGCAAACGCAAAAAAGATCTTAGACCCTTTCTATCGTGATTTTCAATTAACCGAATTGTTAGACAATGACTTAGCAGAACTGATGCCTATTGATGAGTATCTGACTTGGTTTAATACTTTACCCGCTGAGCTAACGCAAAAAATAAATGATCATTGGGGCGAACCTCAAGATAACTTTATGGCTGTAGAAAAAGACGGTAAGCACTTTTTTATTCTACCCCGTATCCGTAATGGCAATATGTTAATTATGCGTCAACCGCCTCGTTCTGATAGTAAAAATGACGAAAACATGATTTATCATCAAGGCCTAGTTCCCATTAACCATTTCTACCTTGCTGCATACTTTTACGCGCGTGAATACTGGAAATCTGACGCCATTGTTCACCTAGGCACACATGGCTCTCAAGAGTATTTAGGCGGAAAAGAACGCGGTTTATCAATTTACGACCAAGGTAACTTAGCGGTTTGGGATACCCCTGTCGTTTATCCTTTTATTGTCGATGATGTTGGAGAAGCAATGCAAACCAAACGACGCGGTCGTGCGACAGTTATATCTCATATGACCCCGCCTTTTGCTGCTGCAGGTTTAGAAGGTGAAATACGCAATTTACACGAATTGATGCATCAATATAAACAGCTTGATCAAGGTGGCGTAAAGCAAAAAACAGCTACACAGCTTGCTAAGTTATGTTTCGATACCAATATCTGTAAAGATCTTGGCTGGGAGCAGGTACGCATTGACCAAGAGTTCGATAAATTTATTGATGCGCTTCATATTCATTTGGAAGCATTAGCAACAGCAAATCAGCCTCTGGGGTTACATACGTTTGGTCACATTCCTGAGCAAGCACTCACCATTTCAACCTTAGTACAAATGTTAGGCAATGACTTTACTCAACGTGCAAGTGAATTCGAGCACGAGCATTACTCAGATAGTTTATTGGGTGAAAAACAAGACGATGATGAAGAGGGTGATGAAAGTATTGCTCATAGCCATACATACCATGAAAAGAACAATGAACAGGGCCATGAAAATGGTCTAGAAAAAGATGAAACTACTGGCTCTGAAAAATCACAAGAAAATGATATTACGCGTTTATCGGGTTATTTAACGGTTAACAACTATATCATTGACGCTGCAGATCAATCAGCCAAACGTCCTGTGCCATTCGCTGAACTCTCTGAATCGTTACAAGCCGATATCGAACGCGGTAAAAAACTCTATAAGAGCATGGCTAACATCCATGAACTCGATGCTATGGTAGACTTTCTAAGCGCTAAGTATATCCCGGTTAAATCTGGTGGAGACCCTATACGCCACCCCGAATCATTATCAACTGGCTATAACTTATTCGGTTTTAATCCCTCTCGTGTTCCTACTAAAGCAGCCTATGAACAAGGTAAAGAACTTACCCAAGAAATGATTGCAAACTATTACCAAAAACATCAAAGCTACCCTGACAAAATGGCTTTTTCATTGTGGTCAATTGAAACTATGCGTCATTACGGGGTACTTGAATCACAAGTATTATACGCCATGGGCGTTAAACCTAAATGGAGCAAAAGTGGTCGTGTTATTGGCACCGAAATTATTCCATACAGTGAATTAAAACGTCCACGGGTTGATGTCGTTATATCAGCAACCGGTTTGTATCGCGATGCATTTCCTAATGTTATGCAGATGTTGGCCAAGGCAGTCAATCAAGTCGCCACGTTAAAAGAAGACAACAACTCAATTTGGAAAAATAGCCAAAAAGTTAAAGCTGATCTAGTAGCTGATGGTGTCGAAGAGAAGGAAGCAGAATATCTATCGACTATTCGTCTTTTTTCAAATCAATCAGGCGATTATGGTACCGGGGTTGATGACGCTGCATGGGCTAGTGATACTTGGGAAACGGATAAAAAAATATCGGATACTTACCTAGGTAAAATGGGCTATTTCTTTGGTGCTGACAATAAACGTTGGGGACAAAAAGCAGCGAATAGCCAAGGCAAAGAAGTACAACTTTATGCTAAACAGTTGTCAGGTACAGATATTGCTATGTTTGCGCGTTCTTCAAATCTTTTTGGTATGTTAAGTTCAGACGATCCTTTCGAATATTTTGGCTCATTAAGTTTAGCCGTGCGCAATATTGACGGCAAAAGCCCTGATATGGTGGTTGCTAATTTGCGTGATGCTAAAAACGCTAAAGCCGAAGACGCGGGTTTATTTCTTGCTAAAGAATTACGCACCCGCATGTTTCATCCTCGCTGGATAAAAGAGTTACAAAAAGAAGGTTACTCTGGTGCGGTATCATTAGCGTCGAAAATGGATAACTTTTTCGGTTGGCAGGTTGTTGACCCTAATTTGATCAGGAACGATCAATGGGACGAGTACATGGATATTTATGTTAATGACAAATTAGCGCTAGCACTTGATGAATGGTTTAAAAATATTAACCCCGCCGCCTTTGCTCGTATGATGGAGAGGATGATAGAAGCTGAACGTAAAGATTATTGGCAAGCTGACCCTGAGCGTTTAAAACAACTTGTTGAGCAATATATTGATGTTGTGAATAACAATGACTTAGTCATTTTAAATGATGCAGTAAAAGCCCATGTTAATGAACTTGCCCAAGGCTTTGGTTTAGCACCACTGCTGGCAAAAACCATGGAAGCCATGGCAGCAAATGCTAAAGTACAACAAGAAATGAATAATCAACAACTTGCTGAGCAACAAAGTCAATCTGCTGCTCCTGCAGAAAACGCTGAACAAAAAGTTGAAGGGCAAAAATTAGAAAAGCAAACTATACAAGAAATGGAGTTTGATAATGCTATTTACTACAGCTTAGCTGGTATCTTGTTACTCATAATATGTGGCGCTTTTTGGCAAACACGGAGCAAAAAGTTAAAAACCCAGCAAATATATTTACTGGAGTTGAACCACTCAAAGCCACAAGATTTAGCGGCTTAATTAAAGACTTAACCATGAAGATAATAAAATAGATTACTTTTTAAGTAATCTATTTTTAACAAGAAGTTGCAAGCCCTAGTTTGCATGTATTTACCTCAAGCTTAAAGGCGATTACTAATCAGTAACTGCGCAGTATTATATCTTTCAATAAAAAGCAGTTTACATAAAAAGTGTGGCAACCTACTTATGAGGTTGCCACACTGTTTTCGGTTTAATTATATTTTAGTAGTATAACGGGGATATATCATTAAAACTTAGCGTTTAACCATAGCCATATTTTATCTGTATCAACCTTACCTGCTGTAACATCACCTGCCGAATAAGCAGCTAACTTGATGCCTGCGGTATAATTTTTGGTGAAGCTTTTTGAATAGACTGCATTAATTTCAGAGCCTAAATCATCAACGGTTGCAGAAGCTTCATCGGCATCAAATTTATGATAGATAACGGCCCATTTTCCGCCTGCAACTTTACCGCCAACACTAGCATATAAATCCGTTAGACCTTCTTTGGGCGTATTTAAGAATTGATCTGACCAACCATTAAATTTATGCAATGTCGCTAAAGGCGTCGAAAAACCATAATTACCATCATCTGAGCCAAGTAATTCGTAACCAACTTTCATCCCAATTCCTGAAAATGAGCTACTTAGCTCAGCTAAGAGGTAATCTGCTGCATAGGACATGACCGCATTGTCAGCGTCTTGTTGTGCATATTCTAACTGATAAGATATTTTCTGTTCACCAATTGACGTGCCGCCATTAAAACGAATACCAAAGGTATCTAAGCCATTGTCGGTATCATTATCAACTTCTAATAAATATCCGTAAGCGGTAATTTTACCTAATGTGGTTTGATAAGCAGCATTAAGCAGATGATCGTTAGAATCTATATCTTTAGCTTCTGCAAAAATTCTATTACGCTTTGAGATATAACCATAATCTAACGTTAAATCTTCAATGGGTTGAAACGCAAAAGTTACCCCATCGAAGGTTTGCCTATCTTGGCGCCAGCCAACATGACCGACAAATCTATGGTTATCCATAGTAATCAACTGACGACCTACTTTGACGGCCAGTGATTTTTGTTTGTATTGCAGCAAAAATTGGTCAAGCTCTGTTGTTTCAGGATCCGCTATCACTGAATAATCGGTATTTTTACCTAAAGTATTATTGTAATCATCAATACCAAGCACGGTGCGAGAATCTTCAAATTCAATTAAAGAAGAAAAACCTGCGACATCGCCCGTTGCGTAAGTTAAGCGCGTACGTAACGTAAGGGCATCAGCATCTTTTAGCGCGCTGTCTTGATCTACGGTTTCATAACGTAGGTTTAAATTAATACTAGCTTTACCATTACTGATAGCCTCAGTTATTGAATTTAAATTAGCTGAACTTGACTGAGCTGAATTTGACGTAGCTTCTTTGGCAAAAGCCATAGATGAACAACTACCTGCTAAGGCTATAGATAGACATAAAGCGATTTTATTCAATGTCATGTGTTAATTTTCCTTTAATATTTTATTTTAAGTTTGTTTTATTTTTAGTTAGCACGTTTTCTTGGGATTACCTTTGCCGACAAAGTTTTACTACTTATGTTTTCTACCTTTCTTTGTTTCTCATAGAGGAAGGTTAATACTTCAGAGCGAAGTCGGTTATATTCAATATCTTTGGCAAGGGATAATCGACTGCGTGGTCGCTCGAGTTTAACATCGAGAATTTCGCCCACGGTTGCTTCTGGTCCATTGGTCATCATCACGATGCGATCAGAAAGTAAGACTGCTTCATCAACATCATGGGTGATCATTATTACTGTATTATTTAGCTCATTCTGAATTTCCATGAGTGAATCTTGCATATGTGCTCGGGTTAACGCATCAAGCGCGCCAAACGGTTCATCCATTAATAAAACCTCTGGTTGCATTGCCAAAGCGCGGGCAATACCAACCCGCTGTTTCATTCCTCCCGATATTTCATCTGGCCGTTTATGCATGGCGTGGTCCATATGCACAAGTTTTAAGTTGTATTCAATCCACTCTTTCATCTCTCCCTTTGACATAGTTTTTTTGAAAACTTGTCTTACCGCTAACTCAACATTTTGATAGGACGTTAACCAAGGCAATAATGAGTGGTTTTGAAACACCACCGCGCGCTCAGGACCCGGTTCATTCACTTCTTTATTTTGCAGTAACACACCACCCTTTGTTGCTTGGTATAGTCCCGCTACAATATTCAGTACCGTTGATTTACCGCAGCCAGAGTGACCAATTAGTGAGATAAACTCACCTTTATCAATTTTTAGGTCAACACCTTTTAACGCGGTAAAGCCGCCAGTATCTGTAGGGAAAACCATGTCTATTTGGCTGATATTTAAAAAGGCTGGTGGCTTGTTTTTTTCTAAAGCTGATGAATTCATAATTTTTCCTTAAACGCTTGCGCTTGATTTGTCCCAAGAGACTTTTCGTTGTAGTTCCAGCATGGCTCGGTCTAATAAAAAGCCGATGAAACCAATCACAATGACTGCAGCCATGATACGAGCCAAAGAATCTGAACTACCATTTTGGAACTCATCCCAAACAAACTTACCTAATCCGGGGTTTTGCGCCAGCATTTCAGCAGCTATCAGTACCATCCAAGCGACACCAAATGACAAACGCATCCCCGTGAAAATCATTGGGATTGACGCAGGTATTACAATTTTTTTAATATGCGTTAATGTGGGTAAACGCAGTACTTTACTCACATTGAGTAAGTCGCTATCTATAGAAGAAACACCAATGGAGGTATTGATCACCATAGGCCATAAACCTGTCTCTTATACACATCTGACGCTGCCGACGAAGAGGATAGTGTA
>CAJXRC010000037.1 GCA_913058405.1 uncultured Colwellia sp.
AGCGTCAGATGTGTATAAGAGACAGATTTAAGGATGATTTTATAAAGTATTCCTTTCTATGTTAAATGAATCAATCAAATGTGTAAAATCAATTGCATAAAGTGTTCTAATTTGTGAAGTTGCAACACTTAAATGTAATCAATTACATTTAAGTGTTGCAATTATAAATGTAATGGATTACATTTTTGGTTAGATTATATATTCACTATCAATAGGGCGAAGCATGAAACCAACAGTTTCTAAAGATATTAACCGGAATAAGTTATTTATTATTAGCTTGATTGCTTTATTCACTTCCGGTCTGAGTGCTGCTTTAAGAGCTACCATAGCGGCAGACATTCAAGGTGATTATCTTGATTCAATCGATTTGGCACGTTCTACCATAATGATTGGAGAAATTTTAGGAATTAGTTTCTTTGGTTTTGCGTGTTCATTATTTATCGCTAGTCCATTACTTGATGCTATCGGCATGGCTAGAATGCTTTTTTTCTCGGCACTTTGTTTTATTGTCGGCACATTGTTAGTGATTTTTGCCGATTTAATAACTACTGCTGAGAATATCTATTGGTATTTGTGGAGCGGTATGCTTATTAGCGGAATCGGTTGGGGATTAGTGGAAGGTACAACAAACCCTTTAACAACAACGCTTTACCCCGAAGATAAAACTAATCGATTGAATATCCTTCATGCATGGTGGCCAGCAGGACTAGTAATCGGCGGGCTGTCAGGGGTGGCTCTTTCCTATCTAGGACTTAGCTGGAAAATACAGTTCTCGTTAGTATTGCTGCCATCATTAGTGTACGCATTTATGGTGATAGGAGTGAAGTTTCCTTTAACAGAGCGTGCGGCCTCAGGTGTTAGCATGAAAGAAATGTTAACCGAAATTGTTCGTCAACCAAGTTTCTTTATTTGGTTAGGAGCCATGTTATTAACCGCCGCTTCAGAGCTAGCTCCTGGACAATTGGTTGATCTTGTATTAACGCGCACTGTTGGTATGGATGGTATCTTATTACTGGTATATGTCAGTGGTTTGATGTTCGTGATGCGTCATTTCTCAGGAGTGATACTTAAAGTTATTTCACCTGTGGGTCTGCTGTGGTGTTCATGTGTTTTTGCAGCTGTTGGCTTGTACCTGTTAAGTATTGCTGATTCCCCCATTTCAGGACTTTTTGCAGCAACTGTATGGGGTATAGGTGTTTGTTATATGTGGCCAACAATGCTGGCAACTGCTTCTGAACGTTACCCTCGAGGTGGATCTTTTTTTATCGGGTTAATGGGAGCAGCGGGCGCGCTTTCAATCAACTATGTATTACCCGAGTTAGGTGCCATTTTTGACCGAGCAAAACAAGAATTTGCTGGTGGTATAGAAGCCTTTTCATTACTTAAAGGTGAAGAATTAAATCAGGCTCTTGTTAGTGCGGCGCAAACTACCTTCCAATCTATCGCAATTTTACCTCTTTTCCTACTTGTTATATTTGGAGCTGTTTGGTGGAACGACAGAAGTAATGGTGGTTACAAGCCCGTTTTGGTAAGTAAGAATAGAGAATAATAGCGTATTACATCATTGAGCATTTTACGGATGATTTTTGATAGCACTGAACCAACTAGCAAAAATTGAGAACAACGGTTTGAATAAATGATTTTAAAATGAACACTTAAATTATAACTATAATTAGCATAAGAGTAATGGGAGAAGTCATGAAAATACATAAACTTACACAGGCCTTAATGTTGGCAGGTATCGCCTCTATAACGAGTTATAGCCATGCAGCAGATACGGCAGACGTTAAAGTAGAAGAAAAGAAAAAATTAGCGATTGAAGTCATAACAGTCTCGGCACAAAAAAGATTAGAAACTCAACAAGAAGTCGCCTTAACGGTAAATACTTTTAATGCTGAATCATTATCTAAAGCAGGTGCTGTTGATTTAACTGATATTGAAAAAATGACAGCGGGTGTCACGTTAGATGGTGAATCGGGTCATGCGGCAAATATCTCAATTCGTGGTATAGGGTCGAATTCAATTTCAGGATTAGACCCTGCGGTAGCTGTTTTTATTGATGGTGTAGTGCAAAATAATGTTGGCTCTGCATTTAGTTCTTTACTTGATATAGCGCGTGTTGAGGTTTTACGTGGCCCTCAAGGTACCTTATATGGTAAAAATGCCCCCGCAGGTGCTATTAATATCATTACTAATTCTCCTGATTCGATTGATTTTTCAGGTAATCTGGAGGCGACGGCAAGTTCTTGGGGAACCCAAGAGTATAAAGGGACTATTAACGTTCCATTAGTAGAAGATGTACTTGCCGCTCGCGTATCTGGCTTATATTCTAAATCTGACGGCTATATTTATAACGAGTTTTTAGGCAAAGATGCTAATGCACGAGAGCGTTCAGCGGGACGTTTGAAACTTCTTTATACTCCACTTGATAATTTATCAGCAACTCTGAATGTCAACTTTAGTCAATCAGAAGTAGGAAACCCACTTCAGCTATTGGGTGATAATATCTATCAGTATAAGTCCTTTGAAAATGATCAAGGCCTTGCTGAAGATGACAACGAAGCTATTTCATTAGAGCTTGATTGGGAGTTAGATGGTTATGAATTTACGCTAATCAGTGCTTATCAGGACTATGAGCTAACCGGCCCTCGTGATAATGATTTTACTCCAGCTGAAGTTGGCTCAGGTGGGTCAATTTTAACCATTGACCAAGTGCTTACCAGCTCTAGTCATGAGTTTAGAGTCACATCATTTGATAGCGATGAATTTGAATTTATGGCAGGTTTGTTCTATTCAAATCAAGAGTTAAAAGGCGGAAGTCTTTTTGATAACGGTGCTTTTAATCAAAATATTACCGGAACTGATACCACAGAAAGCTTTGGTATTTTTACAAACAATACTTACTTTATTGATGAGGATTGGTCCGTTGCTTTTGGTTTACGTTACAGCGACGATCGTAAATCAGGAACATCAAAGCAAGTTGATAGTATTGTAGGTGAAGTTAACGGTCGAGACAGTGATCATTTCGACGCCTTTTCTGGTAGTTTAAAGCTTAGATATATGCCTTCAACAGATCGCACTTATTATGTTTCAGTTGATAGAGCTTATCGCGCTGGTGGTTTTAACGTAGTTGCTCCACAACATTATAAAGATGCGGGTTTTGATAAGTATGACTCAGAAACGAGTAATGCCATTGAAGTTGGTTCTAAAATTTTATTCTGGGATGATCGTTTCCAACTTAATGCGGCAGTTTATTATCAAACCTTTGATGATTATCAATCAAATTCATTTTTAACTGAGCAAGCCGTTGCCTTTGCACCATTTTTTGTTATAGGCGCTCCAGCCGGTAATATTCGTGTTAATGGCACTGATGCTACGGCAACTGGTGCAGAAATAGAGTTTACCGCCTTACTTTCAGAGCAACTAACGATTAGTGGCTCGATGGCCTATAACCGCATTGAGGTGGGAGATTTTGATAATATCCCGACAACCTTTGCCGATGCTGGTTATTCAACAGCAGGTCCTGTTATAACAGATCCTAGAGTTTTACCTGGAGCAGGCGGAGATACTTCAATTGTTCCTGTTACCAGTAAATCGGGTGAAGTCTTAAAAGGTAATCCACAGTTTTCTGCAAATTTATTCGTTGAATATAAAGATGTGCTAGCCAGCACGAATTTAGATTGGTTTGTTAGAGCTACCGCTAAATATAATGGTGAACGTGATAAAGAAATACTCGGTAGTTATTTAACTTCGGATTTATTCGCGGGTATAACGAGCGAATCAGGCAAATGGAATATTACCGCTTGGGCAAAAAACATTACTGATGAGCAGTATGTTGTTTATGGCAATGATGCTGATAGCTCAGGTTTAGGCGTTGATGTTGGCTTCCCAAGTGCGCCTCGTTCTTATGGTGTGACTGTCGGTTATTCATTTTAATTACCGGTTTATGGCCTAACGTTAAGTTAGGCCAACTTAATTTATTTTGGAGTAGTTATGAGCAGAAGAAAATTTTTAAAACAGGTAGCTATCGTTTTAGGTGCTAGTGTTTCTGCCTCATTAGGTGCCGCTGTACTTAAAGGCGTTACAGTTGATTCTACCGCAAAAAACAATGTGCTTTCTGGGGCTCAACAGCAAATAATCACACTGCTATCCGAGCGTATTATTCCTAAAACGGATACACCCGGAGCGATAGACGCTGGCGTACCAGCCTTTATTAGTTTAATTGTCTCTGACTGGTACAACCAAGATGAAAAAAATGCATTTGTTGGCGGTTTAAACGAAATGGACGGTTATTGTCTACGGCAGTTTAATTGTTCTCTAGAGAAAGCAACAAGTGCTCAGCATGATCTTATTTTAACCGCGTTTGAAAGCAGAGCAGAACAAAGCAAAAGCAGTGATAAACCATACATTTTTTCAACTTTACGAGAATTAGTGGTCGTTGGCTTTTTCACATCAAAACCAGGGGCTATGCAAGCATTAAAACATAATCATGTAGCAGGTCAGTTCATTGGTGATTACCCGTTGAGTAAAGTGGGTAAAGCTTGGTCTCCATCTTACTGATCGTCGTTAAATAACAGAGTGAAATTTACTTATGTCAAATAATATTATTTATGATGCCATTGTCGTTGGTTCGGGTATTTCAGGGGGCTGGGCGGCAAAAGAGCTTACTGAAAAAGGGCTAAATGTACTGATATTAGAACGCGGCCGTCCTGTTGAACATGTCAAAGATTATGTTACAGAACATAAGGGTATTTGGGACTTTAAATATAGAAACTTACCTGAACGTGAACTTTATGACAAAGAATATTTTGTTCAAAAACATAATCACGCATTTAGCGAACTTACCCGACATTATTTTAATAATGATCTAAAAAATCCTTATGATTATAACGAAGAAAAACCTTTTTATTGGTTAAGAGGCGATGTAGAAGGCGGGCGTTCATTAACATGGGGTCGTCAAGTATATCGATTTAGTGATTTAGATTTTACCGCAAATAGTAAAGATAACCACGGTGTTGACTGGCCAATTCGTTACGACGATATAAAAGAGTGGTATTCATACGTAGAAAAATTTATTGGTGTGAGTGGCCAAGCTGAAAATTTACCTCAGTTACCTGATAGTGAGTTTTTACCACCAATGCAATTTACTAAAATCGAAAAAGTGATGAAAAAACGCATTGAAGAGCACTTTGACGATCGCATGATGACTATTGGTCGCTGCGCTATATTAACGCAAGCTCACAATGGCAGAGCACCTTGTCACTACTGTGGACCTTGTCATAGAGGTTGTATGACAGGCTCTTATTTTAGTAGTCAAAGTTCAACCTTACCAGCAGCAAAAAAAACAGGAAAATTAACAATCAGAACGCACAGTGTTGTAGAGAAGTTGTCTTATAACCCTGAAACTAAAAAAGTAGATGGTGTTTGTATTATTGATGCAAACAGCCATGAAAAAATCACCTTCACTAGTAAACTTGTTTTCTTATGCGCTTCAACGGTTGGTAGTACACAATTGTTATTGAACTCGCGTTCAGAATCATTTCCAAATGGCTTAGCAAATAGTTCAGGCGTCTTAGGACATTATTTGATGGATCATACCATTGGTATTGCTGCAATGGGTGTTATGCCTGGCAATGAAGAAGATTATCACTTTGGTAATAGACCTAATGGTACTTATATCCCTCGCTTTAAAAATCTAGATAAACAGCAAACGTCTTTCTTACGTGGTTATGGTTATCAAGGCTGGGGTTTCCGAATGGATTGGCGAAGTACTCATGCGAATAAAAAGGGTTTTGGTAAAAACTTTAAAGAGGAAATGCAACAACCCGGTCCTTGGGGGGTCGGTTTAATTGGTTTTGGAGAATGCTTACCTCGTTACGAAAATCATATGAGGCTGTCTGACACGAAAGTAGACAGTTATGGTATTCCGCAAGTTGAGTTCCATTTTGAGTGGAGTAAAAATGAGTTAGATATGCGGGAAGATATTGCTAAAGAGGGTAGAGCAATGCTTGAAGCTTGTGGTGCTACAGATATTACTACCTCTACGCATATACACCCAGGTGGTGGGGCAATACATGAAATGGGCACAGCACGTATGGGGCATGACCCAAAAACCTCAGTATTGAATAAATACAACCAATGTCACGATGTTGAAAATCTATTCGTAACCGATGGATCGTGTATGACATCAGCTTCATGTGTTAACCCTTCCTTAACTTACATGGCATTAACAGCAAGAGCTGTAGATTATGCCGTTAAACAGTTAGCTAAAGAGTTTAGCTAAATAAGCACGAATGTAGCTTACAGGTAAAGAGAAAGTTGTTTTCTCGAGTCAAGACAACTTTCTTGTAAAATAAGGCGAGCAACCGCCTTGTTTTATTTTCTTCGATGACTTGCACCATTTAAAAGCTCTATTAATAAATTGTAGAGTATCGCAATTGAGATAATTATGACCGTATTTTCAAACAATGACATTTGTATATCTGACCCGACAACAACATTTGATCGCTATTTTCAAAGTTGTATTGGTTCATGTCATGCTTATTTAACCTTACGCGAAGATTTTCGTAAACATGTACGTACCGTGCAAAAAGAGATTGGTTTTAACAATCTAAGATGCCATGGCATTTTTCATGACTGGGTCGGAGTTTATCGAGAAGTTGATGGCGAACCCGTGTTTAATTTTCAAAATGTTAATAAGATTTATGACTTTTTTATTGAACAAGGCGTAAAACCTTACGTTGAGTTAAGCTTTATGCCTTCGGCGTTAGCCAGTAGTAAAGACACCATTTTTCACTACCAAGCAAATATTAGCCCGCCAAAAGATCATGGCTTGTGGCAGCAAATGATCACTGCTTTTGTTAAACATTTAATTAATCGTTATGGCTTAGCAGAAGTTAAAACATGGTATTTTGAAGTATGGAATGAGCCTGATTTAAAAGATCTATTTTGGTCAGGTAGTCAAGCGGATTATTTTGAGTTATATCGCCATACGGTCAATGCAATTAAAGCTATTGATGGAGAGTTGAAAGTGGGGGGGCCATCAACCTCTAAAAATTTATGGATCCAAGAGCTCATTGATTTTTGTACCGATAATAACTTACCCATCGACTTTATTTCTACCCATCATTATTGTGCTGATGCTGCACTTGAAACAGGTAGTGATGTTTTTGATCTTGAATATCGAGGTCAGAAGGCAATGTTGTCTGATGTATTGGCAGCGGTTAAGCAAGTAAAAAACTCAAAGTTTTCTGATGCAGAAGTTCATTACTCAGAATGGAATGTTTCACCTTGCCATGAAGATAAATACGGCAAAGATTCAGAATTTACCGCGGTATTTTTATTACAAACGCTAAAAGATCTCGCTGGTGTGGTTGATTCATATTCTTATTGGTGTTTATCCGATGTATTTGAAGAGACTGGGCCAGGTAGTCAGCCCTATTCAGGTAAGTATGGCTTAATAAACATGCACGGTATCAAAAAGTCGGTCTTTCATGCTTACAAGTTTTTAAGTGACTTATATGACAACGTACTTGATAGCTCCAGTGAATCATCATGGGTGACTCGTTCAAAAGGTGGCAATGTTCGTCTATTAAGTTGGAATTTTAATGAACCGCTCGAAGTTGATTTTAATGGTAATGATTATCTTCTTGATGAACAAAATAAAGATGAAACCTTTAACTTGACTGATATGTACGGACATTATCGTATTAAAGGCTATCGTGTTGATAAACAGGTCGGCAATAGTTATCGCAGCTGGCAAGCTATTGGCTCACCAGAATACCTATCTAAAGAACAAGTGAATCAGTTAATTGAATGTTCTGAGCCTGAATTGTTTTTGGATGAAGAAATCAGCTGTGACGGTAAATTACCTTTGCATCACATGCTAACACCATGCGCCATTGTTTTTTATGATATTGAAAAAATAGCTGAGTTATAAATGCTTAATACTAATTACTCGCTAAGAGGTGAATTTTTATGAGTGAACAACAAGTCAAGTTATCGGTTACTGAAAAAATAGGCTACGGCATGGGTGATGCTGCCAGTAATATTATATTTCAAACCGTGATGACCTTTTTAGCTTTCTTCTATACCGATATTTTTGGAATTTCTGCCGCTGCGGTAGGAACTTTGTTTTTATCGGTACGATTATTAGATGCTATAACAGATCCCCTGATGGGCTCTTTGGCCGATAGAACAGAAACGCGATGGGGAAAATATCGCCCTTATTTGTTATGGCTCTGTGTTCCGTATGCACTCATTTGTATTCTGACCTTCACCACGCCAGATTGGGGTGATAATGCTAAGTTGATTTATGCTTTTGTCACCTACAGTTTGTTAATGATTATGTATACCGCCATTAACATTCCGTATTGTGCATTAGGCGGTGTCTTAACTTCAGATCCTCAAGAGCGTGTCTCTATTCAATCTTATCGATTTGCCTTAGCTTCACTCGCAGGTATTTTCATCACGGCCTGTACTTTACCTCTAGTTGATTACTTTGGCGGTGGAGATAAAGCATTGGGTTACCAATTAACCATGATTTTCATGAGTATTATTGGTATTGCATTATTTCTAATGTGTTTTGCGACCACGAAAGAGCGTATCGCTTCGCCTAAAAGAGAAAAAGTGTCGATAAAGCGTGACCTAAAGCTTTTACTTAAAAATGATCAATGGGTGATTGTTGGCATCATTACTTTCACCGTGATGTTTGCGGTAATTCTTAGAGCAACAGTATCACTGTATTATGTTAATTATGTGCTTGAGCAACCCTCGCTTGCCACTGCATTTGTTACTACGGGTATGGTTGGTATGTTTTTGGGCACATTGTTTGCTAAGCCTATTACAGATAGGTTTTGCAAAGTAAAAGTTTATCGATATACCACCTTATTAATTGCCTCTTTATGTTTTTGTTTATATTTCCTCAATCCGAGTTTTATTATTTTAGCGTTTGTATTCCAGTTTGTTATTGGCTTTTTACAGCAAATGACCACACCAATCATTTGGGTGATGATGACGGATACCGTTGATTATGGTGAATGGAAAACGGGTGAGCGATTAACTGCATTTACTTTTTCAGGTTCATTGTTCATTTTGAAATTGGGTATGTCTATCGCTGGAGCCGTTGCAGGTTGGATTTTAGCGTTTTACGGCTATCAAGGCGGTGAAAATCAAACTGAAAGTGCAATAGAAGGTATTAACTTACTCTTTACTATTATTCCAGCAGGCGCGTCATTATTTGCTTTTTATCTTGTTCGTCATTATCGACTGAATAAAAGTGAGCTGGCTAAAGTACAAGCACAAATTGCAACGGTATCTGAACCTGAGCAAAAACTTCAACCGGAGCTTGGATAATGTCTTCATCAATAATATCTAGACGTAATGCCCTTAAATTAACGCTAGCTGGAATTGGAACTATGCTTGCTGCAAGTAAAGGTCTAATTCCTACGGCACATGGAGAATATCATTCTATGAAACCGCAAGCCTTTAAAGATAACTTAGGTATTCAGCTGTATAGCATTCGACAAAAATTGTTAAATAATGCTGGTGGTGCTTTTGAAAAATTGGCTGCTATTGGTTACCAGCATGTTGAGTGGTTCGATGTTACCTCCTTAGATACTTTAGCGCCGTTAGCCCAATCAAATGGTTTACCAATAACCAGCGCCCATGTTTTATCACCCTATATAACAGGCAATAATTTGATGCAGGCAGTTATTCCTGATGATTTAAATAGCCCTGAAAAATTAATTCAAAAGCTCAATAAATATGATATCAAGCATTTAGTGTTGTCTTATATTTTTGACGATGAGCGCGAACATATTGATCAGTATAAAACATTGGCAGAGCACTTAAATCGAGTTGGTGAGTTAAGTAAAACAGCCGGTATTCAACTGTGTTATCACAATCATGATTTTGAGTTTCAACAACTCAATGGTCAACGTCCATTTGATTTGTTACTCAATGAGTTAGACCACGAAAATGTAAAGTTTGAACTGGATGTGTTTTGGGCTAAATACGCGGGTCTACAACCTGATGAATTAATAACGTCATTAGGTAAACGCTGTGCTTTGCTGCACTTGAAGGATCTTAAAAGTTTACCATTAGCTAATTTAACAGCTCACACCCCAGCTGATGAGGCAATGTTTAAACCGGTAGGCTCGGGCATTATAGATTTTGAAAAAGTATTAACTGCAGCAAAAAAGGTGGGAGTAGATAATGTTTTTGTTGAGCAAGACCACAATACCGGCCATATCTTTGAAGATCTTCAAAACAGTTTTAATTATTTACAAACATTGAATTTTAAGTAAGGACATTATCATGTACATATTTAAATCCACTATCCAACTCCTTTTAATTAGCTCTTTACTACTCATTAGTGCTTGTAATGATAACAGTAATACAGATGCTAACGCGGTAAAACCTTCAGTACCTGCTAAAACTATAGCACCAGCTAAAAATGAACAGGCAACCAAAATTCTCTATATAACCAGTGTTGGCTGGTTTCATGATTATCAGCAACAAATCAAAACCATTAGCAATAGTATTAATCAATATATGAATGCCGATATTGATGTCATTATTGGTGATATTGAGCGTTTGAAAACAACCGACTTTTCAAATGGCTATGATCTGCTTATCTATAACTTTTGTCATGCAGCACAAAGAGATGAAGCCCTGGTGCAAAGTTTAATCTCTCCGGTTACGGAAAAGGGTGTCCCTTTAATTGCTTTACATTGTGCCATGCACTCTTTCCAGTTCGATTCACAATGGGCTGAGTTTTTAGGTTTACATACTTTACGACATGAGAAACAGCGCAATATTACCGTTGAGAAAGTAGGGCAACATGCTTTGACTAATGCGTTACCTGATAGTTGGGATCTAACTAGCGATGAACTTTATATAACGCTTAGTAAAAACAAGAATACTGTTTCCTTGTTGGAAAGTTATGGTGTTGAAACAAAGCAGAATCATACTCAAGCTTGGTTATATAAATCAGGGCAGGGCAATATTATAGGCACAACATTAGGCCATAATGAATCAACATTAAAGAATGCAAATTTTCAACGTTTTTTAGCCAATAGTATTCAATATTTACGTGGTCTGGAATTAACTATATCGGCCAATCCATCTTTTACTTCATCGGTAAATCTTTTATCTAAAGGTGTTGTTTACCCTGATCAACAAGAAAAAAAATGTGTCATCCATAACATGTTTGCCATTGGCGGAGAAAAAGTTAAGTCCTGTGTTGCAAGTCAATGTACAGAAAATTCAATACTTGCCCAGTGCACAGCGCAATGCCAACAAGATAATCCTTGGCCCGTACCTGAGTCCCTAAGAGAAGCTTGTCAAAGCAATGAGCTTACTGCCCCAAATTAATAAGAATGTATTTTCAAAGAGGAGTTTAAGATGACCCGAAATTTTTTCAAAACCCTAGTAACAAGTTTTACTTGTGCGCTAGTGCTTTCAGCTTGTGCTGATAAGAAGCACAATGAAAATGAGGTTGATGCCAAAAAAGTAATCGCTGTAGCCAAAGTAAATGTGATTAACGATATCACTTGGGATGATTTTCAGGCTTATGGCTGTAAAGTTGAGCGATTAAAAAGCAATCAAATTAAAGTTAAAATTGCAGCACAACCCTGTACTTTGATGTTAATGAACGACAAATTAAGTCAGTTAACGTCGGATAAGTGGCTATCTTTTATGCGTACAAGTGATGGAAAGCGTGCTGTAGGTACTAGTATGTTATTTTGGTCAAAAAATAATAAAGGTCAAAGACCTGATTTAACCTTAGCTGATGGACTTTTTCCAGGTTTAGCTTCTCGAAGAGCCATTCCCTTAACATTGTTAGCCGAAGGGCGCGGTATGCCTAAAACGCCAGGTTCACTCATTGGTTTTGCTTTTGGCAGTGGTGTTCATTT
The DNA here is from genome assembly GCA_913058405.1 of uncultured Colwellia sp. Classification (GTDB taxonomy): domain Bacteria; phylum Pseudomonadota; class Gammaproteobacteria; order Enterobacterales; family Alteromonadaceae; genus Colwellia. The sequence continues at coordinate 11,919 of CAJXRC010000037.1, forward strand.
AGATGAATGGTCAAGGTTTGCTGTATCAGTAACAAACTTTTTTGGTGGTGAGCGCACAGTAATTTTAGATGAATTTATGTTTACTGATGCTGAGCCTGATTATCCTGTTGGTAATAAAGTTATGGTCGATGAAATTGGCCAGTGGAAAGCCGTCGACTTTAAAGACAAGTTTACCGATGCTGATGCAATGACCCAATATTTAAAAAGTGAAGCAAGTAAAGCCGTACCTGAAAGGGAGACTGACAGCTTAAGTCATTTTGGCGGCATAAAAGCTAAAAAATATGATGCAACAGGCTATTTTAGAACGCAATTTGATGATGAACGATGGTTTCTCGTTGATCCGCAAGGCTATGCTTTTTACAGCATTGGTATCGATATTATAGGGGCTGGTATTGGCGGTAATGTCGACGGTATTAAACAATTGCACGAGTGGCTGCCAAGTGAGGATGATCCTGCTTATGCCAAAGCATGGATTCAAGCTGACTACATTTCAGACATTCGCTCTAAAACAGGTTTATCTAGTTCAAATTTATTTGATTTTGGCACAGCAAACCTAATCAAAACCTTTGGTAAAGATTGGCATCAAAAATGGAGTGATATTACTGCTCGTCGTTTAATTGAATGGAACGTGAATACTGTAGGTAACTGGTCTGACATGGATTTTGCTCGCAGTAGTAAAACACCTTATGTTATGCCTATGGAAAAGTTTCCTGTCACAACTAAGCGTATATTTAGAGACTTCCCAGATGTGTTTAGTGAAGAATATGCTAATAAAACAGCCATTTTTGCTCAACAATTAGCAACGTATAAAGATGATCCTTACTTAATTGGCTATTTCATGAATAATGAGCCCGGCTGGGCATATATTCCAACCATTAATTTAGCAGAGGAGTTACTCGCTAAAGGCGACGGATTTACATCTAAAGAAAAATTAATTGAGTTTTTAACTCAACAGTATAAAAATAATATTCAAGCATTTAATAAAGCATGGAAAACAAAGTTCAAACAGTTTAGTGATTTAAACACCCCCATTAGACGTGCGGCAGCATTATCAGAAACTGCGGCCGCTGATTTACAAGTTTTCTCTATAATGCTGCTTGAAGAATATATACGTGTACCGGTTGTCGCTACGAAAAGAGTTGACCCAAACCATTTGAATATGGGCATGCGTTGGGCTTCAAGTGCGTTAAAACAAAAGTGGCGCTTTGCTGGTAGCCAATACTTAGACGTGTTTTCAATGAATAATTATACCGATGATCCGACCTTGCGCTTAGATATTGCGGCTGAATTTTCAGGTGGAAAGCCAGTGTTAATTGGTGAGTTTCATCATGGTTCTATGGAAGGAGGACATCCTACTTACGGCGCTCGCTGGACAAAGACAGAAGCAGAAAGAGCAATAGCTTATCAATATTACGCAGAAAAAGCAGCCGCACACCCCAATAGCATTGGTATACATTACTTTGCCTATAATGACGATCCGGTATTAGGTAGATTTGATGGAGAAAACTTTCATCATGGTTTTGTGACCACAGCGCACAAACCTTACAGTGACTTTATTGAAGGATATAAAAAAGCCAATAAAGGTCTTTATGACGTATTACTTAAAAAGCGTGAGCCGATAGAAAAATACCCTGAGGACATGGTTAAATCAATTAATATGAGCTTCTAACGGTAAAGCTAAGTGTTAAAAAGTATTAGCCTGAGTGCAGTTTACTGAGCTCAGGCTTTTTTATGTTTAACATTTATTGAATGACCTTATATTTGATAATTAGCACTGTAAAGTGCCGGTTAACCAACACTTTAACTATAAATTCTATATTATTAGATAATAAAAATGGGCTCATGTATGGATCTTCACAAATAATAAGAAATGCATCACGCAATAAGAAAAATCACCATAGTTAATAGTCTGCTGTGCCACCAATATAGTCATTCAACCCTGATGTTGGATTGGGATGACTTTAAAGTGTATTAGAGACATTCGGATTAAAAAACATCAGATCAGATATGAGCTGGTACATATAATTATGTAGGAAAAGAATTGGGTTTCAGGCACTGAGAAGTTCAACTCAGAAATAGAGCTACAGATCAGTCGAAGTGGAGCCCTTCGACTCGTAGAAGGTGACAGAAGTGCAACTTCATTTAAACAAAACAGTGAATTCAAACACTCTGAATTTATTGATGATAAGTGAGTTTATTGCTATTTATAGCGCCATAGATGGTAGCTTAGCTACCTTTATAAAGTTATTTAAGACTACTCAACTTTAAAAATAAAAAATCCAACACTTGTGTTGGATTTTTGTTTGTTAGCCATTTATTCATTAACAGAGCCAACTTAAGCAGCCACTATGTTAACTATTGAGTAACTTTATTTATTCTAAGTTGAGATGGATAAAACTTAAACATTCAGCATAATATGTTGATGTACTCGAACAATAATATCGTCACTTTCTTTTTTCCAATTTACTTCATCAGAAAATGTTCTTACTGCCGCAATAGCTTGATTGACGAACTTACCGTAATTGTGATGCGTTTCATCACTTTTATCAGCAAAAAATACAAAGCGTAAGGTATCAACTAACTGATCAGCTTCCCAATGCACACAAAAACGAGTTTCAGCATTGTTGGGATTAACCCCTATCGATATTAGCTCACCGGCAACGTTTGTTGTTTCATCTTCATCATAACGAACAAAGGGTGATACACCGTTAGCTATCATCGCAGCTTGGTTAATTTGATTAGCATTACAGGAGTTATTAAAAGCACTTTCAATTTTTTGATAAAGCTTGGTAAACGGCTCATCCGACAAATAATCAATGTCTGCGCCTTTTAATAAACGACGTGCCATAGGTATACTCGCAACTACATAAGCTATTGAAGTATGATCCTTGGAAATACTCTGATTTTGACTTTCATACCTGTCAGCTATTTCTCTAAAGGTATGGCTAACAGAGTTAGTATCGCCTTTTTCTTTGGCAAAAATATCAAAGGTTAAATGTTGGTGATCTCTCAGCTTAATTTCATTTTCAGCTAAACCAATTTTTTTCGAGATATCTTTGATTGCTTGATAAACTTTATAATGGAATTTAGCAGAATTTACTCTTAACTCTTGTCCTGTGGCTAAGAAAAGTATTTTAACTTTTCTAGCGCGTACAGCGCCATCAAAATAGCCTTTAAAAGTACTATTATGCTCAGGGCAGTAGAAGAAAAATGACTGTTGTTCTGTATGCAAAACTTGTTGTTCACCACTATAACGCACCCTAACTAAACGGTTATTGGCAACAAAGTTTACGTGTGAAAGCCCATGTTCCTCGACGATATCAAACACTTTATGAGACAAAGCTTGATAGAATTTTTGATAGGGTTTGTCTGCCGTATTATCAATACCACCACAGACTAAGTCTATTAAATTATCTGTGAGCGGGATCTCAGCTAAAATATATTGATTATCACGCGAGTCACTTGGTACATAGACTCGCTCCCCTGATCTATGTTTTTTTAAAATTGATGAAGTTCGTCTCATATTTACTTTTAACCTTATGGTAAATTAAGTATCTGAAATAATGTTGTTATTTTTTATAACATACATAAATGAAAGATTTCATACTATCTATAGGAAATCTTAAATAGATCTGAAGTTGACGTTTTAGCTTTAGTTGTGAAGATAGGAAATCGATTCATGTATCAAACTCTACTGTCAGCTTACAGCGGACGTTATGCTCAATCATTACATAATGTGCTTTATAGTCTTTTATGTTCTAGCAATTTGTGACGTTCTTTGTAATTCCTTCTCGATTTATTACGCATAATCTTTAATTAAGATATCTAAATCTAGCTACAGCACTGAAAACTATTGAAAAAGAATACTTACTTTAATCAAGTGATTTTCAGCTACTATTTTATAAAGCAGGGGAGTTATTCATGTTCTAAATAAGAAAACCAGTCAAAATCAGCAGGGTGACAACTGCCTGATAAATCTTGACAACATAATCCAACAAAAGTACCTGTGAAATTGGCATGCTCTCCACCAGGACCTGTTTCATCGGCGAGTATGCTGTAATCTAACTCTAACGGTACTTTTTGCCAGTTATCTTCTGTAGTTCCATAGAAGAAAGTTAGTTTGTCATGATCAACTTCTACATTAAGGTAAATTTCACCTGTTTCAGGAAGTTTTATCGGCTCAGGGGTGAAATATTGCGCTGAAGTGTCGCCAGTACAACCTGTGACTTCAAGTATTCGACCTAATGTTTCATGATGAGTGATATGCAAGTAGTAATACTTAGCGCTATTGTAGTAGCAAACTAGCCCAGCCATTTGCTGAAAGTTATTAGGGGAAAAATCTATTTTAGTTGCCGCACTATATTTAAAATCTTGTTGACGTCTAGCAATAAGTGCTTGAACAAAACTGCTGCCAAGTGACTCTCTGCCTTTTAATCGTAAATAACCAGGTCGCTCTGTTAGGCTTAAACTGTAAGAGTCTAGAGGGATACGTAATGTTTGGAAATCAATAGCCAATTGAGCTTGGTCAAAGTCATCAAATTGATCAACCAATGGGTTTTTTGCGACAATATCGCTATTTAGTGTTAATCGAGATTGTGGCAATACACCGTCATGTTTTAATCTTAACCAACCGTCCTTAGACCATTGTGCTTGTTGAATAGCTGTTTCTCGACCCATCACACTACGGCGATTTTCTAAAGGTCTACTACATAAATGTACCAGCCAAGCTTGCTCATTATCAACTTCGACAAAGTCAGCATGACCTGCCCTTTGTAGGGGAGAATCGCTGTTGATAGCGGTGAGTAAATGCCCTTGTGGATCGGCTTCGTAAGGACCTTCAATGTCTTTTGAGCGTAGCATTAACGCGGCATGTTCATAACCTGTGCCGCCTTCAGCTACCAATAAATAGTAATATCCGTTGCGTTGGTAGAGGTGCGCACCCTCGGTTCTACCTAGAGCAGAGCCGCTAAATATCTTTTGTACAGGGCCAATTAATTTTTTTTGCGCAGCACAGTACTCTTGCATAATAATGCCACCAAAGTAATTCTCAGCATCAAAGGCTTTGCCTGCTTGCCCTTGCCTATGGTCCCAGCGCAAATTAACTAACCATTTTTTTCCGTTATTATCATGAAATAGAGACGGGTCAAAACCACTACTGGTCAAATAGGTCGGCTCTGACCAATCACCGAGAATATTATCGGTAGTCACCATGAAGTTATGCACATCTTTACATTGACTCCAATAACGACGCGCATTGGAATAAATTAAATAAAAGGTGCCGTTATCATATGACAAGCAGGGTGCCCAGACACCGCAAGAGTCAGGATTACCTAACATATCTAATTGAGAGGGCCTATTTAGCGGTCTAGCAACTAAGGTCCAATTAACTAAGTCAGTTGAATGAAAAATTTGTACGCCAGGAAACCATTCAAAAGTTGATGTGGCAATATAATAATCGTCACCTACTTTTATAATGGAGGGGTCGGGATTAAAACCTTTAAGAATGGGGTTGTTGATTGTAATAGCAGACATGTTTGACCTTTATTAAACTTCAGTGTTTAAGTATAAAAAGTATTTAAGAATAAAATAGAGACAGGGTATGAAGTGTTAGCGATGCACTAGGTTTGAATAAAGTACATCGCTGTAAGCAGAGCAATAATTACAAACTCATACCACCATCAATGACAATGTTTTCACCTGTCATGAAAGTGGCATCATCAGAAGCAAGTAGACTGGCGATAGCTGCAATTTCACTAGGTTGACCAATACGTTTCATTGGTTGTCTGTCAATAAAACTTTGTAGGGCTGCTTCATAATCACCCGTATCACGTAAACGTTGATCTAATGAAGGGGAGTGCACAGTGCCTGGGCTAATTGAATTACAACGTATACCTTGTTCTATGTAATCAGCAGCAACAGATTTGGTTAAGCCAATAACGGCTGCTTTGCTGGTACCATAAGCAAATCGGTTAGCAACACCTTTAACACTAGAAACTACCGATGCAATGTTGATTATGGAACCTTTTTTCTGTTCTAACATGCCTGGAAGTACCGCTTTAATAAGGCGAAAGCTTGATGTTACGTTGACGTTCAAACTTACCGCTAATTGATCTTCTGAGCAATCAGCGATTGAACCATTGAATACTACGCCAGCGCAATTGACTAAAACATTAATACTAGGAAAGGCTGCAACACATTTTTGGATATGTTCACTATTAGTTATGTCCAGAGTGTAAGTACTTATGTTCTCTATTTTTGTCAATTCCTCTAAGCGTACAGCGTTCATATCTGTAGCTACAACTTGGGCCCCTTGACTCGCAAATAATAAGGCCATTTCTTTACCAATGCCTTGAGCAGCACCTGTTATCAATATTGTTTTGTTTTTTAATTTCATGAGATAAACCCTAATTAACGACTAAGAGTACAAGCAGGATATACAAAACCTTGCTGTTCAATGTCTATTGAAAATAATCCACCGGATAATGGGTAGTCAGCCTGCTGTTCTTTTGGCATGCCATTGATCGCAGTGGTAATAAATAAAGTGTTCAGTGTTTTGCCGCCAAAACAGCATTTAGTAACGTTAGGTACTGGCAAGTCGATAGTGCTGACGCAGTTGCCTTGTTGATTAAAGCGACTCACTTTGCCAACGCCGTAATGACAAACCCAAAGGAAACCTTCAGTATCGAGGCACATCCCATCGGGGTGACCATCATTATCACCAAACTGAACAAAAGGCTGAACATTGGTGATATTGTTATCTTGGTCTAAACAACCTTGAAATACGGTTTTAGCCAGTGTATCGGTAAAATAGATAAATTTACCATCTTGGCTAAACGTCGGTCCGTTGGTGATAGTGCTCTGACCCAGTTGTTCTAAATTGTTCAACTTACCGTTATTATCTAAACGATAAAAACTCCCTGTTGCATTAGCTTGATTCTCATCCATACTACCAAACCAATAGTTACCTTGAGTATCACAACAACCGTCATTAAATCGGTTATTTGTTATATCTTGCTCAATTAACTGGATGGGTTTTTTCTTTTGCGTATTTAGGCTGATATGAAAAACACCTGTGTTAAAGGTCGCTAATAATCCGCCTTGCTTTGCAGGCACTACAGAGCTTAGTTGTCCTGAAAAGTGCCAACTGTGTTGGTACTCATTACCCTCCCTATCAAAGCGGAAACGGTGCAAGTTGGATTGAGTAATATCCACCCAATAAAGTGCTTGTTCTTCTTGATGCCACACAGGGCCTTCGCCCAGTTCAGCTTTGGCATCCCAAATACATGTTAAGTTATCCATTTATTTCTACTCGCTTGTAATAGCTGATTAAATTAATGAGAATTTCTTGGAATGCCATGTTTGCTAGCAATACGAGTATGTTTATCTTTCATTTCTAAGGTGCCACCATCACTTAACTGATTGACACGGCTACGATAGATTTCTTGCCAAGGTGTTTGGTTAACAATAGGAATGCGTTCCATACTTTTTTTACGAGTAGCGAGTAATTCCTCTTCAATCAACAAATCAACAGTGTTGTTATTAAGATCAATGCGTAACGTGTCATCAGTTTTTATAAAAGCTAAACCACCGCCAACAGCAGCTTCAGGGGAAATATTTAAAATAGAAGGGCTAGCCGATGTACCACTTTGTCTGCCATCACCCATGGTTGGTAGGCAGGTAATACCTTGTTTAACAAGGTAATCAGGTGGCAACATATTAACTACCTCAGCAGAGCCAGGGTAACCAACAGGACCACAATTTCTAATGATCAACATACAATGTTCATTAATTTTTAATGCGGGATCATTGATACGGTGATGGTAATCTTCAGGCCCTTCAAAAACGATAGCACGCGCTTCAAAGACATTCAGTTGCTCTGGGTTGCTTAAATAAGTTGCACGGAACGTTTCATCTATCACTGATTTTTTCATAATAGCTGAATCAAAAATATTACCAGACATAACAGCAAAACCAGCCCTTGCCATTAATGGTTTTTCGACCGTTTTAATTACTTTATCTGCGCGGCTACGTGCATTACCATAAATTTCTTTCACAGTTTTTCCGGTAACAGTCATAGCTTCTCCCTTGATGATACCAGCATGGATAAGCTCTCCCATAACTGCTGGTACACCACCCGCTCGATGAAACTCTTCACCTAAATACTCGCCTGCAGGTTGGCAATTGACAATCAGTGGTACGGATTCACCCTGGGTTTGCCAATCGGTAATTGATAACTCAATATCGTCCATATGATTGGCGATAGCTTGAATATGTGGTGGCGCATTAGTTGAACCACCAATAGCGCTACATACTTTTATGGCATTGTAGAACGACTCTTGCGTCATAATGTCGGAAGGTTTTAAATCTTCTGCTACCATCTCGACAATACGGCGGCCAGTATAATAGCCCATTTGAGCGCGTTCTCGATATGGTGCTGGAATAGCTGCACAGCCAGGTAAAGACATACCTAAAGCTTCAGCTAAAGAGTTCATGGTAAGTGCCGTACCCATGGTATTACAATGACCTGAACTTGGCGCTGATGATGAAACCTGATCCATGAAATTTTCATAATCAATTTCACCGGCGGCATATTTTTCACGGCATTCCCAAATGATGCTGCCTGAACCTACTCTTTTTTCATTGTCCCAGCCGTTAAGCATTGGACCGCCTGAAAATACGATAGTAGGGATGTCTACAGCTGCCGCAGCCATTAGGGTTGCTGGTGTGGTTTTATCACAACCGGTTGTTAGAATAACACCATCAAGTGGATAACCGTAAAGTACCTCGATTAAACCTAAAGTTGCTAAATTACGATCTAAAGCAGCGGTAGGGCGTTTACCCATTTCATGAATTGGATGCACAGGAAATTCAAGGGGGATGCCACCAGCATCTCTAATACCTTCTTTTAATCTTTGTGCTAAACCCACGTGGTGTCGATTACAAGGCGTTAAATCGCTACCTGTTTGGGCGATACCAATGATAGGTTTACCAGATTGCAGTTCATCACGTGTTAAGCCGTAATTCATATATCTTTCTAAATATATTGCGGTTTGGTCCGGCTGGTTTGGCTCATTAAGCCATTCTTCACTGCGTAAGCGTTTTTTTTCTTTCGGTTTATTTATTGACATGATCGTATCTACTTTAGGGATCTTATCAATTAGTTTACTGCTAGTAAGAGCTATCTAACTACTTAGTAGTTGATATGTTGATAATACTTTTTTAACGTTAAAAAGTATTATCAACAAAATAGATAAAGGAGCTTTTAAGTAGCCCTTTGAGGGATAGGAATGTTATTTAACTTCATTTATAAAGCTCATCTTCAGGGAGGGGCTGTGCGCATTATAGACATTAGCCTAAATCTTTTTTTTATCTATTTTATAATGAATCACTTGTGTCATATTACGGAGAAGTATCCATAATAAGCTGTTGAACTAAACCGCTTCGCGGGAAGTACTAGCGACCTGCTATTTCCGTACCTATCAACCAATTTAATTTGCTACATCAATCTTTTTTGGAGGCAAGTTATGCCACCACTCAGACAACAGTTACTTGATTGTATGCTAGTACGACATTTTTCAATCAGAACACAAGAAGCCTATGTTCCTGGTTTAATAATAGCTAGAATATTGCCACCATTCAGAAAGCCAATGTAAGCCACTTAGATAAATTTTTTATGGGTATCTAAGCCAATGAAAAATATGTTATGTTTTATCATGCTAGCCTTTGTTTTATGTTGTTGACAAATATATAATGGATCTGGTTTTAAATTAACTCACGTGCAGGGGTTAGTACCTCGTGGGGGAGTCATTATGTCTATGTTTCTATAGGATTACAGTGTTTAAATTAAATGTTGATAAGCAATTAGATATTGTATTAGTGGATCCATCTTTTACTAGAAGCTACTACAATATTGTACAAGAAGAACGAGATTATTTAGGCAAGTGGCTTGTTTGGCCAAAGTATGCTGATTCTGAAGAGTTTTTCTTATCATTTGTGAATAAGTCACTCGACGACTATGAAAATGGAAAGTCATTAACTTGTGCCATTATCTATTGTGATACATTAGTTGGAAACATTAGTTTTAATTCAATATATCAAGAACTTAAAAAAGTAGAAGTAGGTTATTGGTTAAGTTCCAAATACCAAGGCAAGGGTATTGTAACTAAGTCACTTTCAAAACTAATATCTTATGCATTTGGGCCACTAAATATGGATAGAGTTCAAATATCAGTAGCAACTGAAAATTTACCGAGTCGAAATGTTTGTGAGCGCTTAGGCTTTTCATTTGAAGGAGCTATAAGTAATAGTGAAAACTTAAATGGTCGCATTGTGGATCATGCAATTTATAGTTTAAGTAAAGGGTAGTGGATAGAAGCATACAAGCTATTAGAGCAGGACAAATAACAGTTAGTCTTCGTTCCAGTGTCACTTATTGTTGCCTACATATTATTTTCCTCTTAACTAGTCTACGTTGACTCCCAGTAGTCAAGCACTCTTATAGCGAGAAAATTTGACAGCAGTTCACCTAAAAACTTTATTCCAAGTGACTTTTTTTTGGCACTAATAATTGTTAGTACCAAGATATCCTAAATACTTAATTTGTTTGTATTCAATTTAAACGCTGTCATAATCAACTGTTCTAACTGGCACTGATCAACAGCAAATTTCCTTATGCCTTGAGAGAGTAACTCAACAGCCATAGCATCTTCGTTATGCTGCCAAGAGAAACTTGAGAAATCTAAAGCTTTTTCACTCTGTTTAGATTGAATCAGATTATTGTTGTTTGATAACTTACGTAGTAATTTTCCTTGAGTATTTTGAAGTTCTGCAAGGAGAGCTGGAGATATAGTCAGTAAGTCACAGCCAGCAAGTTCTGTAATTTCGTTCATATTTCTGAAACTAGCACCCATAATAACGGTCTTATAATTGTGTTCTTTATAGAAGTTATAAATTTGAGTAACCGATTTAACGCCAGGATCTTCTGAACCATGAAATTCACTGTTTTCAGTTTTTTTATACCAATCTAAAATACGGCCAACAAAAGGAGAAATAAGCGTGACTTTTGCTTCAGCGCAGGCTATTGCTTGTGCCATGCTAAAAAGCAGCGTGAGGTTACATGAAATACCTTCCTTTTCTAGTTGCTCAGCGGCCTTAATTCCCTGCCACGTAGCGGCAATTTTTATTAAAATTCTTTCCTTGGCAATTCCTCTTTTTTGATAAAGTGAAATTAACTGACGGCCTTTCTCAATACTTCCTTGTACATCAAAAGATAGGCGCGCGTCGACTTCTGAAGAAATACGGCCAGGTATGTGTTTAAGTATCTCGCAGCCAAAGTTTACGATTAGTTGATCGCAAATATCATCAACGATGTCGCCAGATTGTTCAATCGCATCTACAATAATATGCTGATATTGCGGCAGCTGTGCTGCTTGTAAAATTAATGAAGGGTTTGTTGTCGCATCGGTAGGGTTTAGCACTTTAATGGAGTCTACATCTCCACTGTCAGCTACGACAGTGGTAACTTTTTTCAGTTGTTCTAATAAATTCATTTTATATTAAGGCAGTGATGACTATATATCCTGTCTCTTATACACATCTGACGCTGCCGACGAAGAGGATAGTGTAG